>NZ_JBIWAP010000055.1:0-44506 GCF_044760075.1 Kitasatospora sp. NPDC098663
AGCTACCTCGCAGGCCTCCACCTCCGTGGCGCGATGATCTGGATCAAGGACCTCACCCGGACCCGTTGATCACGACCGAATACGCGCCCTAGGGGGCCACGACACGCCGGTCTTTGGCGGAATCCCAGCGATCGTGATCGCCTGGTTGCTCCTCGGCGACGAGGCTCTCCGTGAATGGCGGAGACAGGGAAGGGGATGTGTGTGGACGGCGACGAAGCACTTTCGGTGGCGGTGGAGAAGCTCCTCGGGGATCCTCGGACGGATCCCGGGTTCGACGTCCGCGGCGTCCGGCAGGCGGCTCGGGCCGTACGTCTGCTCGACGAGGGCCTGCGCAACGGGCTTGGGGTGTACCGGCTGATGGCCGAGGGTGGGCAGAAGGGAGCCGAGACCCTCTCGTCGGACCGGCTGCAGATCCTGTCCGAGATGGTGCAGAACGCCGATGACGCGGGTGCGAGCGAGATCCGCGTCATCTGGCGGCCGACCGAACTCCTGATCGCGCACGGCGGTGAGGGGGTGCGCCTGCAGGACGTACTCCTCCTCGGCCTGCCCTGGCTCAGCGGTAAGGACCGCGACGCCGAGGCAACAGGGCGCTTCGGTATCGGGCTGGCGACCCTGCGGGCGCTGTCCACGACTTGGGAGGTCCACTGCCGCCCCTTTCATGTCCGCTTCGCTGACCTCAACCTGGAGCCCGTCGAGCCGCTGGACCTGTCGGGCAACATCGCCGGCGAGGCCTGGACGGTCTTCAGGATCCCCCTGGAGTCCGACGCCTTGTCGTCGGCCGAGCTGTTCCGGTGGTTCGACACGTGGAGCGACAGTTCACTGTTGTTCCTGCGTCATCTGCAGCAGATCACCGTGGTGAGGGACGATCCCGGAACGGCGCGTTCGAGCGAGGTCCGGTCGAGCGCCGTGCTGCGGTTGTCCTGGCGGGATGTCGGGCAGCATCGCCTTCCAGTCGGCGGGACGGAGGCGAACGTCAGTGTCCGTGAGGCTCGTACGACCGACGGCTCTCTGTGGCGGGTGTACGACACCCGGGTCGCGTCGTTTGGTGAAGGGGCACGCCGTCACAAGGCCTCGGGATCGTCGATGCCGGTCGCCGTGGCGCTCCCGCTTGGCTCAGACGCGGCCGGCAGTGTGCACGCCGGGCTGCCGGTCGTGCCGCTGGATGTGGCGGCGCGTGTGAACGCGCAGTTCGATCCCGTCATCAGTCGGGAGGAGTTCGCCACCAGCCAGTTGAACGACGCTTTGGTCCCGCTGGTCGCGGATCTCTGGGAGGCGGCCGTTCTCGACGTCCTCGGCCATGTCGAACCCTCGGCGTGGCACCTCGTGCCCCTGCCGTCGCAGTCCGACTCGACCGCTCCGGCCAGGCTTCAGTATGCCCTTCGAGCAGCGCTCCTGGACCGGGCCCGCAACCAGGTGGCCGAGCGGCTCTCACTTTCGCTTCCGCACGATGTGGTGGTGCCGCTGTCAGACCTCGCCGTCGAGGAGGCCGCCCTGTCGGGAGTGATCGGCCGTGCGGAGATCGCCCAGCTCGCCGGACTGCCGCACGCCTACCCGGAGAACGCCCGGGACCACGCCGGTCGCTGGCGCCGGGTCCTCGCCGACTGGCGCTCCCACGGCCGGGCGGGCCTTCACGACGAGGTGCAGATCAGCCACGCGGTCGGCCTTCTGAAGAACCCCGAGTACGAGGTTGGTCGCACCATCCGCCTCACGGCGGCCGCGATCGAGGCGGGGCTCGGCCATCTGATCGCCCTTGAGCCGTGTGTCGTCACGGCCGACGCCCGTCGGCTGAAGCCGGATAGCCATGCGTATGTCTTCGCGGAGGTCGAGGGCAGCGGTCCGCTGGACGAGCTGGGTGTCGTGGTCGACCTGCACCCCGCATATCGGGAGGACAACCGGTGGTCGCGGCGGACGGTGAGCTGGCTCAGGGAGCGTAGTTGCTTGGTACGGCGAGACGACACCGTCGCCGTACTGCGCCGCATCGCTGACCTGGGCACGTTCGGCGGGACTCTCCGCGGCGAAAGCGAATCGCGGACCGGGCAACTGGTCGCGCTCCAGCGGGCTCTGGGAGAGGTCCCGAAGAAGGTCCGCGAGCAACTCGGCCCGCGCATCGGGCGTGCGGTGTTCCTGGACTGCCACAGGTACGACGCGGACGGGAACGAACAGCGGCGTCGAGCACGCCCGTCTGAGGCCTACCTTTCCCAGGCGTTGGAGAGCACGGACGGAGACCGGTTCGCCGTCGCCGCCCGGAAGACGCCCGGTCTGGTCTGGGTGGACCGTTCGTATGCCCGCTCGCTGTTGTCGGCGTCCCGGAACAACGGTCTGAGCCAGACGGCCTTCCTGCGCCTGCTGGGGGTGGCGGACGCGCCGCGGCTCGTTCCACTGCTGGAGGGCACGGCCGTGAAGACCTACGAGATCGACCACCGAATCGGCCTCCTGCAAAATGCCGCCTCCTCCACCACGGGCCGACGGGACGAGATGCGCAGGCTGGGTGCCACGCACACCCTGGACGACCACATCTGTCGTGACCTGGACGCCGTGATCCGGAACATCATCGCCGAGCAGGACGTCAACGAGCGCCGGCGTCGTACCGCCGCATTGCTGCAGACGCTGGGCAAGCCCGGCCTGGTCACCTCCCCGGACCAGGCCCGGGTACAGGCGGCGACGGCTTATCACGGATGGACGGTGCGCGGTCAAACGGCGGCCCTCTGGGTTTGGCGGCTGCGGGAAGCAGCCTGGCTTGAGGACGCACAGGGCCGTCTTCGTGCACCCACCGACCTCCGTCTTCGCACCCGCGATGCCGAGGCTCTCTACGGACAGGATGACCCGGGCTACCTGCACCCCGCGATCCAGCGGGCGACGGCGACCCGGACGGACGTCCTGGCCGCTCTCGGTGTGTCCGGAGACCCGGATGTTCCCGAGTTGATCGCACGGCTGAAGCAACTGCGGGCACGATCCTCCTCCCACCCCGGGGCCCTGGCCGACGGATTCCAGGCCGAGGTCTTCCTCGTCTACCGGGCGTTGGCCGGACGGCTGACGGACGGACCGGTGGACACGCCCCGTGCGGCCGTCGAGAAGGAGATCAGGACCAGCTTCCTCCAGGGTCTCGACCTGGTGCTGACCGATCAGGGGTGGGCACGTCCCCGTGACTGCTTCCGGGGGACGTCCATCCTCAGAGGGTTCCGGTCCTTCGCTCTCACCGGGCCCGAACTCGTTCCCCTGTGGACGGTCCTCGGTATCGAGGAACCGGATGCCGACGACCTGGTCGACGTACTGAAGGAGATCGCTGCGGACGGTGCGCCGCCCACCGGGGAGCGGCAGCAAGTGGTCCTGGAGGCCCTGCGTTCGCTGTGCGCCTCGGTCCGGACCGCCGGTGCGGCCATGTCGCCGGGCCTGCGGTCGAAACTGCGCTGGCTGCCGCTGTGGACGAGTGCCGGGTGGGTGAGGAAGCGTCCGGTCTATGCGGTGGACCACCCCGTCATTGCTCGGGCGCTCGCCGATCGCGTCCCGGTCTGGCAGCCGGGTGGGGACATTCAGCAGTTCACCGGCCTGTTGAGCCCACTCAAGGTCTCCCGCCTGGAGGCGGACCGGGCGAGCGTCCTCGACCCGGACGGCGGGGTGCCCGATCCGCAGCTCACCCAAGACTTCCGGAGGGCTGTGGCGGGACTGCAGGACATCCTTGTCCGGGACGAACCCGAAGCGGCCAACGCCTTCACCGGCTGGACCTGGCTGGCCGAGCTGGAGGTCCGGGTCCTGCCGGGGCTCCGGATCCGGCTCGACTCCGGGGACGGCGGGGAGGGGCTCGAACTCCCCGTCGACGCACAGATCGACCGTACGGCCAAGGCCCTCTTCGTCTCCACCCCGGAGGCGTTGCGGACCACTCGCGGTGGAGGCCTGGCCGTGGCGAGCTTCTTCTCGGGTGAGCGGACCCATGTCGGCCACCGCTGGCGCGACTTCTGGGAGACGGACGTGCCCGACCAACCGTCGGGCGTGACCCCGCTCGTGTCTGCGCGCCAGCACGACCACGAGGAGCAGCAGCGGATGAACGACCTGTTGCGGCAGCGCAAGCTGACGATGCCCGGCTCTCCGGCCACGCCGGGGACACCGCGCGGCACATTGGCCCCGTCCTCCGCAGTGCCGGCGCCCCGGTCCGCCGCAGCTCCGCTTGTGCCCGCGGTGCCATCCGGCCGGCCTGTGCTGCCGCTGGCGGTTCCACCGCTGCCCGGCCCTCGCGAACTGCACACTGTAGCCGAACTCGGCCAACGCAGCCCGCAGGTGTCCCGTGTCTCACCGCCCGTGAAGCCGGCCCGGCCAGGTGAGGTCGCCCGTCGGCGACGCGTGACCTCAATGCCGGGCCCCCGCCTGGGCGAGGGCGCGCCCCGAGAGCGGTCCGGCCCCCTCAGTTACCAGGACCGTGACAAGGAGAAGCTCGTCATTGAGCTGCTCGCTCAGTTCCTGCGGAAGGACGGGATTGATCTCAACGACCAGCGCGGTGTCCTGCGGCTGGGCGCGGACGCGGTCGACTCGAACGGACACTTCTACGAGATCAAGGCACACGGCGGGGCCGAGCCCACGGATGTCTCCCTCACCAGTGCGGAGTTCACTCGTGCGCTGGCCGAGGGTCAGAACCTCTCGCTCGTCATCGCCTCGTACCTGGAGCGGGGAACGGGGGAGCCGACGCTTCGCATCATCAAGGACCCGCTGCGCCACTTCGAGGTCGAGCCCATCTCGGACGTCAAACTCAAGGCGGTGCGTGACGTGGATGCGGAAGCCTTGGTCCTGCAATGGCCTGCCGATGGCTCATGAGATCGGCACAGGAGCCACACACCCCTGGGCCCGGTCGGCGGGTGCCGATTAGGTCAGGTCCGGAGGAGTCGGCACAGAGATGAGGACAGCTCCGGTGGGAAGGCCAGTCGCCGTGGCGGGGTCGGCCTGCCGGCGCCAGGGGAGGTGTGGGCGGCGTGGGCTGGTGGGGAAGGTGTGCGTAGCACCATGGAAGGAAGAACATTTGGACCGGCAGACCCCTCGCATTCGCGGGCCGATGGATCGTGACAGACGCGGTCGCTCAAACGGTCGGCGTGGAGGGCTGCAGTACGGCTCGCACGGCGCTTAATCCGTTTCGCAAATCCAGCACCGAAGATTGGGTTAATTATCCGACGAGAGATGCTCCTCAAGGGCAATGCGGATGCGGGCAATACGTGCCTCGGCCTTCCGAAGCGAAGCGGCGACCTCCGAGTCTCTACCCGCAAGGTCTCCGGCCTGCCCTTTGGGGAGGTCTTGGTCCGGCTCAGGGTTTCCCTCGCGAATCAGCCGGAAAAGTTCTTGAATGGCGCGGTGTTGGTCGTCCTCCTCAAGGTGCTCGGAAAGCTCCAGCCACTTCGCCTCTCTGTCGACTGCCTCCTCGGCAGCAAGGGAAACAATGTCCCGAACAACCCCGCGGACGATGTCCTCCAGCTCAAGGGCGTACTTGAGCAGAGGGGCCACTCCCACGCCCGCATCGTCGGGCTGGTGGCCTGACCTGAAAATTCCGTAGAAATGCCAGGGGTCTTGCTTCTCGCTCAGGCGCGCCAATGCTTTGAACACTGGCTCGAAGGAGGTCGTCGGTGGGTCCTGGGTGTTCAGGGATGCCCGATGGGTCCAGAGGTTAAGAATGGTGCTTGCCGCTTCACGTCGAGCGCTGTCGATTTGAGACTCATCCGCCGCCTGGGTGCGGACGATCAGATCGCCGATGTGATGTGCCATCCAGCGGCCGAGGACGTCGTTGCTTGGCAGGCTCTCTGCGATCTCCTTGCCGAGTGCGAGAGTCTTCTCAAAGCTCGCCACATCCTCCGGAGGCATCGAAGAGGTAAATCTTGAAGGACCGCTCGGGGAAGGGGAGGTGTTCGTCATCGTCGTTGTCCCGAATGTTGGAGTAGGAGGGCTTGTGGTCGTCGTGGGTGCGGTCGATCATCACCTCGACGATCAGACTTCGGTCGGTCGCGGTGAGCAGTTCGAGGAGGGCCTCACGCCGGATCTCAAGCCGCTCGCCTTGTTGTCCGATGCCGACGCGCCGTCCAGATTCCGCATAGTCGCTCCAGACCGCGCTGCGAAGGACAAGCCCATCAGAACGCCTCCAGATGCGCATGTCGGCGTCAGGAACGAGACCGAGTATCGAAACGAACTCATCGGCAGGGTGAGCGGGAGGGTATCCGACGGCAGCGGCTACAGGATCTCTGCTGTCCTGGCCTTCCCGCTTGTACTGGTCCACGATCCAGCCGCTCAGCTCGAAGCCGTCAGCTGAAAACTGGTCGTCCTCGTCTGTGGCGCCAGCGAGACTGAAGTCCATGTAGGACGCAGTTTGCAGAGCGAGGACCAGCGCCCGGGCGTTGGCAGAGCTGGCCAGAGCGCTTCGGACGGAGACGTTCTGGGCTGCTCGGTCGGTGGTGTCGTCCGACCTCTCCCATACCGTGATCCATCCGTCGTCCGCAATGAGCCGTTGACTGAAGTGCTGGCTGTTGAGACGCCAGATCCAATCCTGGGCGGGAGCATGGTCCGACCCGGTAAAGATGCTTCTCGGTGAGGGGTCGCGTCGGTCAGCAAGCCATCGGCCATCATCACGACTGATGAGGAACTTGCCGAGCCACTCGGCGAATCGGTCGGTGTGTGAGTCCTCATCCTGGAGGACGGGGTGTTTCGTGACCAGTTCTCCGGCCGCAGCCCACAGCGCATGGGTGGACAGGTAGAAACGAAGGTCCTCCTCCTGGGGCCAATCCGATTTGTAGGCGAAGCTTGAGTCCGGTGGATAGAGCCTCAATGTATGGCGAGGATCCTCATCTCGATAGAGAGGCTTCAGCCGATCGATTAGGACGCGATCGGCGAGCCTTTCGACTTCTTCCTCACTGATTCCGAACACTTCTGCGAGGGGCCGGCACCAGTAGTCGGAGAAGTCCAGAAAGAAGCGAAACCGGACGGACTCAGTGGTGGGGACTGCGAAGGTCTCGCCCGCACCTGTGCGGTTGTCCTCGGTTGCGGGCAATTTCTGCCGCCGAGTTGTCTGGTTCCGCCAGGAGTGGCGGATGATCTCCGTCGGCACATTGACGGACCGGCAGGTGCAGAGCTCGTCCGACGTCAGTTGAACGGTGTCGGAGGACGCCAACGAGATCAGGGTGGTCCTGGCGCTCTCCTGCATGACGACATGGGGAACATCATCGAAGACGACCTTCCTCAATAGCGGTGCGAAGAGCGCGATCTGGTGGTGTGCGGCAGGGTCCTGAGCTGCCCGTGCCAGCGCGAAGAGGAGCCATTGACGCGCGTGCAGGTCGTAGAAGGGAAGACGGGTGTCCCTGAACGGGGACACATCGAGGACGCCTAGGGCGAGGCGGTGCAGGGAATCGAGTTCATCGGTGCAGCCGAAGGCCGCGAGAAGCCTTACGCAGTGGGCTGCCTGCCAGCGCATGACAGGTGCGGGATCACCGAGGGCGGTCCACACGTAGCCGGCCACGCATTCGGCGATACTTGATGGGACAGCAGGGAGTCGGGCGAACTCGCCATCGCCGGAGTCTGTGGGTGCAACGTCGCCGAGCATGGTGGTGAGGTCATCGAGAAGTGCCGCTGCCTGAAGGTGTGGAAGTCGTTGTGCCAACCGCCCGGCCAGGGCGTAGCACTCCTCGGAGGTGAGTGGGACCTGATGGGATCCGAGTTCCTTGAGGGCTGCTCCCAACAGATCTTCGTTCGGAGTACCAGCAAGCTCGACGAGTACCTTCAAATCGAGGGTGTCATAACTCCGGGTCGTGATTTCTCGGCAGAACCTCATGGCGGCCGTCTGGCCGAGATGACCGATTTGCCTGCGGGCAGCCTGTGGGAGAACGGGCTGGCTGGCGAGCTTCTTGATCATCGCCGCGTGGTCAAAGATGGAGAAGCGGGGGTTCCCTTCAAAGGCGGCCACCATGTCGTCGAGCTTGGGGAGCGGGACGTGAGCGGCTCGGTCGACGACACTCTCCCATCTCAGCCGGGCCTTGGGGTCGCGAACCAGTACGCGGGCTGCTTCCCAACCCTCGACAGTGGTGAGGTCGTACGCCGCTAGGGCTTCCTCCGCCTGCTGTCTGTGCGCGACTCGGTCCTCGTCCTCCTCGCCGTACCAGTCTCGCGAACGCGTGACGGCGGCCGAGGGGAACACGAAGTGTCGTGCGGTAGGAGCAAGCGGCGTCCCGTCGAGCTCGATACCGAGCTCATTGGCAGTCTGATCGAGGCGGTCAAAGGACTCGACGCGAAATCGCTCAGCTCGGAGGAACTCCCCGACTGCCTGGGCAATGGGTCGGCCTTGGGCGGGCGCATGGCGGAACGCTTGCTCGACAAGCCAAAGGGGGTTAACGATGTGGCCGCCGAACGGCAGGAGCCCCAGCTGTACGGTGGCGGTGAGTGGGCTGTTGTTCTCTGCGGTGACTGCTCGAATGAACGGCAGTTCGGAACAGAAGCGACGGTCTCGCCAGCGAGAGGCTATGGCTGTTGCCGACCGTCCGCTAAGGCGGCTGATTGCGGAGAGTGCCGTGGAGGGGTCAGCGGCATTGCCGACGAAGGGGTCGAGACCCTCAACGATTTGCGCGACGCGATAGGCGCGGGCGTCGTCGTCCTCGGTCTCCGATGAGGCAGCCCGTGTGAGAGCGACAAGTGCTTGCCATACTGCGTGGACGTCGTCCCCGACGCGATCCGTCAGATCGATGGCGCGAGTGAAGTAGGCTTGGGCCTCCCTGGGATCGAACCGGTAGACGGCCCGGGCCAGATTGACCATCTGCTCGGCCTTGAACTCCGCACTTTCGTGGGAGGCGTCGAGCACCTTCGCGGCCAGATCCGCCACGCTCACCGTGATGTGCGCCAGCTCCGGGATGCCGGCCGCTGTCCGTACCACGTCGATGAGGCTGGTGACACTGATGTGACGTTCCGTCTCCGAATGCCAGGCGAGGAGCAGCTTCCGCGATTCCTCTGACGAACCGAAGGCGAGGATCCGGGAGCCGAAGCGCGAGGCACCCCGGATAAAGAGGTGGGGGGTCTCGTAGTCGGAGTAGCTCTTGAGTCTGGTCACCGCCAGCTCCCCGAACCGGGCATCTGTGTCCTCCGCGGTGCCGACCAGGCAGTCAACCCAGAGGGCAGCCAATCCGGCCAGGGGCACCACGTTGCTCTCATGATCCGTCAGTTCTCGGGAGTGGACGTACGGGTGGCGACGTGCCTCGATCACATCGGCCCCGGTGATGTCATCCAGCTCGAAGGGCTGCTGCCGAACTCTGGCGAGCAACGAGAACCCGCACAGAAGGGTCTCCGTGCCGTGGCCATATCGACTTTCTGCTGCCCGTCCCAGGTCCCTTGGGAGATTCAGCCGGAGGATCCGTTCGGCTTCGCTGTTGGGCAGAACGCCATGCCGAAGCCCCATGGCGACGATCCATATGACTGCCTGGAGTTCGAGGTTCTCCTGCCCGTAGCGGTTGCGGAAGGAGATCGGTCTCCGCTGCCTCCTCAGTACCCTGACCAAACGTTGTGCGAGCGGCCTTCGGCAGACGACGTTGGCGTTCCAGGCGGCCACAGCGACCGCGAATCGCAGGTACTTCACCCGTGTCGCGATTCGGCCGAGCTCTTCAAGTTCGTCGGTACGGCCAGCGTCGGCGAGCCGGGTCGCAATGATCAGCCCCGTGTCGAACGCAAGCTGCTTCGGTCGCCATCGGGCGAGGTGGTCGATGCAGGCCTCAACCCCGTCGGAATTCAGTAGGCCGAAAGCGATTTCGGCGATATCTGTAGCGCCAACGCCGTGATCTTGGCGCTCTTCGCGGGGTTGCCGCACCCAGGCCCGGACCCAGTCGGCAGCACTGCGCAACCTGCTGCGGGCGAAGTCCGTTCGCCCCTCCGTGGCAGAAAGCAGCGCCCCTTCGTAGGGCAGGTTCGATCCCGGCCAGTCCCCTGCAAGACTGCGCATGGCAACCATGTCCTCGATGGTCCGTGCATCCAGGAACTGCCCAGCCAGATCGGTGTTCTGGCGCAACAATTGAAGCCTGCGGGAGTGGCCGGCGGCCAGACCAGCGGCCTTGAGGGCAAGCCGAGCTGCCTCGAAGTCCCGCCCCGCGCGAAGGGTCGCCTTGAGAGCGAATTGAGCGCGTTGCTGAGCGATTTCATGCTCTTCCAGGTCGTTACCTCGAGGTAGAGCGCCGTCGGTCAACGCCAGAGTGACGAGGGTGTCGACCTGATCCGCCTCCCAGAGCAACTGGGGCAGGCACGCTGCCACGTATGGTTCCGTGGCGGCGAGCGGACTCAGCCGGTCGAGGAAGTCGCCCAGGGCTATGCCGGTCGGGCGGAATCTGGTCCGGAACCAGGTTTCGGTCGGTTCGTCGCGGAACTGCAGGGTGTCGCCGTCCACAAGCAGCGGTCGTCCGAGATCTACCACGAAGCTATGGATCAGAGCAGGCGGCACCGAGCACAGATCTGCCAGGACACGGACGGGGATCCGCGGCCGCAGCGCGGCGAGGGCCTCGCACAACTGGTCGATCTCATAGGCGGAGTGGTGGGCATCCTTGCATTTGTCCACCAGGCCCTGCAGCAGCCCGTCGAGCATGGTGCCGTCGGCCTGTCGCACCGTGCCGAGGGAGGCGAGGCAGGCCTCAATGTCCGTGGCCGAGTCGAGCACGAGGGCTTGTACCCGAGGGTTCCCGTCAGTCAGACGGTGAAACTCCGACGCCTGCTGATCGGTGACGACGCCGAACACCGACTCGAGGAACTGCTTGGTCTCCCCGACATTGAAGCCCACGAGCTCGATCCGGCGTGCCAGGGGCGGTGGATCGAGCAGGTCGATGCGCTCGGTCCGGCAGAGCATCAGCAGCCGCACGTTGGCGGGCAGAGGTTCGCGCAACAAGTCGGTGACAAAGGTGCGTTCGTCACAGTCAGCGGCGAAAAGGGCCGCATTGTCAGCCGCATCCACAATCACGGTCAGCAGCGCTTGTGGGGCTGTGGCCGATAGGGTCTCCGACGCGGTCCGGACCCGGGCCAGAAACGCCTTGGCGTAGTCGGTGGGCAGGGCCGTCGCCGAAGGAATCAGAGGATCGCACAGCGCGTGTGTGGCCAGCTCGTTCGACAGTTGCACCAAGCCTTGCCGGTGCTGGTGCCGCGGTGCGCTGGCTCGCCGGTATCCGCCATTGCCGAAGCAGTCATAGACCAGCGTGACGGAGCCGTCCGGGAGACTTTGTTCGACCTGCGTGGCGAAGACCGACTTCCCAACGCCGCCGGCTGCGTGCACGATCACGGGCCGCCCGGCGAGCTCCACGACTTCGTCGACAATCGTACGGGTCTGCGCGGTGACGATCAGGGAGCCGGGACGGTCGATGAGGTTCGGCGCGGGGAGGAGGAGATCGGGAGAGGTCCTGAGCGAGGTGAGGACCGTGAGCCTGGTGATGACGGGGTCGGATTCGAGGGACGTGGCGCGCCGGGCGACCATTTCTTTGAGTAGCACGTGCTCGACGTCAGGAGCGCCAGGGAGGAAGCCCGCGAGATCCAGCCTGAAGAGACTCTCCAGGCGTAGCAGGCCCGGAGCCTTGGAATCGACCTCGAAACGACCGAAGAACAGTGCTTCGCCATCCGGATCGTCGTTGAACGCCGCGTACTGCTTGAGGAACTTGATCTCGTTCTTGTGTTCCTGTGCTGCACTCTTTGAGGCGAGGGCCTCGATGGCCTTTAGGACCGAGCTGCTCACCGGCCGATTGGAGAGGAAGTCGAACGATACTTTCTGCTCGGCCCCGGGGAGCTCGGACCTGATGCGGCGGAACTTCTCGGCGAACCCCTTGACAGTCTTGGAGAGTCCCGACACCGTCCACTCCTTGTCCGCCTGGACAGTCGAGTGCTTGAGCTGTCGGTACATAACGCGGCTGGCACCCTCAAGGCCGCTGGCCCCGTAGTACTCGGCGATGTCGATGACATCCTCGCCGTCGTTGCCTTCGGTATCATCCGGCGAAACACCTTCGACGACGACTGCTGTCAGGTCCGTGTCGGGCGACAACAGCTTGAGCGCCTGCCGGGCGCCCCAGTGGTAGTGGAACTGGTCGCCGTCCCGACTCGCGCGAAGACGATCGGTCTCGGTCATCCGTGGACCTGACGGAGCTGGGTATCGTTGCGGCTCGACAAGACTCTCCTCGATATCGCAGGAGGGGGACAGGGGCGACGTCTGCACAACGTAGCATCGGGCAGATGTTCTGCAGGCTGCGTACCTCGATGCTTGCCCGGGTAGGTCAGTCTTCCGCAGTGCGGCTGTGGTGGCGTCCGCCCAGGAGTAACTCCGTCATACGAGGGGCAGTGATAGTGCGCCTGTTTGTATGTCCAAGGGGTATGACGCGTTGCTCGCCGAATTGGCAGCTGATTTATTGGAGGCCCCGTGGTGGTGGCTCAGCTGCCACCGCGAGGTGGCCCCGACTGTGCGGCATGCCGCACAGTCGGGGCCACCTCCAGAGTGGTCAAATGACCTAATCTGAGAGTCAGTTGTTCATATCAAATACTGCGGTGACGGGCGCGTGGTCGCTCCAGCGCTCGGCGTGGGAGGCTGGCCGCTCAACGAAGGCCTCGACGCATTTCTCAGCGAGGTTTCTAGTAGAGACAACTAGGTCGATGCGCCAGCCGGAGTCGTTGTCGAAGGCGCGGCCGCGGTAGGACCACCAGGAGTAGGGGCCGGTGCGGTCGGGGTGGAGGGTGCGGACGACGTCGACGTAGCCGGCTTCGTCGTAGACGCGGGAGAGCCAGGCGCGTTCTTCGGGGAGGAAGCCGGCGGACTTCTGGTTGGCCTTCCAGTTCTTGAGGTCTTCGGGGCGGTGGGCGATGTTCCAGTCGCCGCAGACGACGACCTCGCGGCCGTCGGCGGCGGCGCGGGTGCGGAGGGCGGTGAGGTGGACGAGGAATTCCGCCATGAAGCGTTCCTTCTCGTCCTGGCGTTCGGTGCCGACCTCGCCGGAGGGGAGGTAGAGGCTGGCGACGGTCAGCCCGGGCAGGTCGATCTCGACGTACCTGCCGGTGTTGTCGAACTCCTCGGACCCGAATCCGATGACGGTCCGCTGCGGCTCCTGGCGGGACAGGACGGCGACGCCGGCCCGGCCCTTGGCGACGGAGGGGGCCCAGACCGCGTGCCAGCCGTCGAGGTCGCGCAGTTCGACGGGCAGTTGCTCCGGCTCGGAGCGCACCTCCTGGAGGCAGACCACGTCCGCCTCGGTGCCGGCCAGCCACTCGACGAAGCCCTTCTTGGCCGCCGCCCGGATTCCGTTCACGTTCACACTCGTCACCACGATCACCCGGGCAGCCTACCGAGTGCCGGGGCCTGCGCCGAAGCGTGACGCGCGTCGCCGCGGGATGACGTGAACGCGGCATGAATGTGTGCGACAGTCGCACCAAGCCGCGCCATTGGTCTTGACCATCTCCGGACGATGCCCCTAGGGTCGCTTACTGCAAAGACCTTTAATAAAGAAGGACGGATAAAAGCCCGCTCTCCCACCTGCCGCATCCGCGGACAGCGGGCCCGGGATCCGCCCTCCTTACCGCAGGGTGGACAGAGCAGGGTGGAGGACACGGTGGGGACGACTGGACAGCTTTCGGCGGTGCCGGAACCGAAGTACTGGCACCTGCGCACGGTGCTGCTGCGGGCCATCGACTCGGAGTTCTCCACCGGCCAGGTCCTGCCCAACGAGCGCGAGCTCTCCGCCCGCTTCGGGGTCGCCCGGGCGACTCTGCGGCAGGCACTCGACCAGCTGGAGCTGGAGGGTCGCCTGGTGCGTCGCCGGGGGATCGGCACCCTGATCGCCGCCCCGCGGGTCGGCGTCCCGGTCAACCGGCAGGAGGAGGGCTGGCCCGGCGTCGGCCGCAACCACGCCTGGCGGACGGTCGACTGCACCACCGCCCCCGCCCCGGCGCAGCTGGCCAAGGGCCTCGGCATCGCCGAGGGCGCCACCGTGCACACCGTCCGCCGGGTTCGCCTGGTGGAGGGCCGGGCGGTGGCCACCGAGTCGCTGCACGTGCCGGCCGCCGCGCTGCCGCACCTGCCCGGCTTCCGGGCCGAGAGCGACCGGGCCCGCTCGGTGCTGCGCCAGCTGGAGCGGCTGGAGGTGGACGGCGAGTCCCGCGCGGTCGAGCTGGGTGTCGCCGAGGCCGCCGAGGCCGCCCTGCTGGAGCGCCCGCCCGGCTCGCCGGTGCTGGTGATGACCACCCAGTACGCGTCGGCCGGCCGCCTGGTGGCGCTCGCCGTCGCCACCTACCGGGCCGACACCTGCAAGCTGACCTTCGGCTCGACCGGGCTGGTCGAGGTCACCCCGGTCGGCGCTGCGGCCGAGGTCCGCACCGCCTCCTGAACCACTTTTCCGACACCCTCAGACCGAGGCCCGAACGCCCAACCGGCGTCCGGGCCTCGGCCGTTGTTCGGGCTGAGTTGTGTGGGCGGAGTGGTCCGGGCGGAGCCGGGTCCGGATCTCCGCCCGGGCGGAGCCGAGGCCGGACCGCCGCCCAGGGTTCGACCCAGGGCGGGGCGGTCCGGGCCCGTCAGGCGCGGCCGTTGCCGGTGGTCGGCGGGTCGACGGCGAACAGCTGGTCCTCGACGTGGTCGAGGGCGACGCGCAGCGCGCCCATCGCCACGACCTCGGAGCCGAGCGCGGCGAGCGCCACCTCGGGGGCGCGGAGGGTGAACTGGGCGAGGCGCTCGCGCAGCGGTTCCAGGACGCCGTCGAGGCCGGCCGCCCAGCCGCCGATCACGACGAGCTGCGGGTCGATGGCGAGGACGAGCGCGGCGACGCCCTGGACCAGGCGGGTGAGGAAGCGGTCCATGGCGACCTTCGCGACCTCGTCGCCCTCCCGCGCGAGCCGCAGGACGCGGGCGACGGCGGCCTCGTCGAGCGGGTTGAGCGGCTTGCCGGTGGTGGAGAGGAGCCGCTCGGGGGTGACCTCCTGGCCGAGCAGGTGGAGGGCGCCGATCTCGCCGGCCGCCCCGCCGTAGCCGCGGTGCAGCTTGCCGTTGATGAGGGAGCCGGCGCCGGGGCTCAGGCCGGCCATGACGAAGACGACGTCGCCGGCGCCGACCGCCGCGCCCTGCCAGTGTTCGGCGATGGCGGCGAGGTTGGCGTCGTTCTCGATCAGGACGGGGCAGCGGAAGGAGCGCCGAAGCCGGGCGCCGAGGTCGAGGCCGGTCCAGCCGGGCATGGCGGTGCCGAGCTGGATGGTGCCGTCGCGGTCGACGATGCCGGGGGTGCCGATGCCGACGGCCCAGAGGTTGTCGCGGGAGATGCCGGCCTTGCGCAGGACCTCGGCGACGGCGGTGCGGACGGCGGTGAGCCGGTCCTCGGCGTCCAGGGTCTCGTCGACCGGCTTGAAGTGACTGCCCACCACCTCGCCGGTGAGGTCGGCGAGGATGACGTGGATGTCGTGCACGCCGACCTCGATGCCGAGGATGTGCCCGGCTTCGGCGCGGAAGCGGAACCAGCGGGCCGGTCGGCCGCGCCGGCCGGTGCCGGGCTGGCCGTCCTCCTTGGGCTGCTCGACCTCGGCGACCAGCCCGGTTTCGACCAGACCCTCGATGACGCCCTCGACGGTCGGGCGGGAGAGCCCGGTCTCGCCGACGAGCTGGGTGAGGGTCACGGAGTGGCCGGTCCGCAGCGCCCGAAGCGTGACCGCCGCGTTGATCCGCCGCAGCAGCGAGGAGTCTCCTCCGGTGAGCCGATCCGCCAATGCGATGCCCTTCGCCGTTCGCGCGACTGCCCTGGCGCGCGGTGTCGAGTGCGCGGTGCCCACCGAATGGCCCGCGGGGGTGTGCCACCCCCGGAACGCGGCACGGCGGCGCGGGGCCGCCTGCGCCAGGGCCGGAGGACAAGCGGAGCCTACCCGGGGGTGGGCCCGCTGGGCGAGAATCCTTGCAGCTCATCCAGGCTTCGGTATCGAAATGGTACGCATCGGGTGGTGGTGCACGAGCCGGGCTTCACGGCCCGGCCACGGGCCGCCCGCCGCCGGGCCGCCGGGACCGTACCGACCAGCGGGAACGGGTGGAGAACAGCGAGCCGAGGCTCAGCCGGGAGCCGGCCGACAGGGCGCTGAGCACGGAGCCGGCCGACCCGATGGACAGGACGCTGCCGGCGGACCCGATCGAGAGGACGCTGCCGGCGGACCCGACCGAGAGGACGGAGCCGGCCGAGCCGATCGAGAGCACCGAGCCGACGGACCCGACGGAGGCGATCGAACAGACGGAGGCCAGGGAGACGAGGGAAGCCAGGGAGGCCCTGGACCGGAGCGACCGCGGCCGCCGCTGGGGCTGGAGGGGGCGCAAGGACGGCAAGCGCTGCGGGAACCGCACGGGGGAGTCGGGCACGGCCCGATGGTAGCGGCGGCTCAGGGCATCCGCGCCGCGAACAGCCGCTGCCCGAGCAGTCCCATCGGGTGCCCGTCCTCGGGCAGCGCGAGGACGGTCGGGCAGCCGGCGGCGGTGAGGGCGGCCCGCCAGCGCTCGGCGGCGGGCGCCGGGAAGGCGGGGAAGCCGGGGGCAGTGGCGGCGACCGGGAAGGCGGGGGCGGCAGGGTGGACAGGAACGGCGGGGTGGACGGCGGCGGCGGGGAAGACCGGGGAGTCGGCGGGGGCCTCGGCGTCCCCCGTGATCAGCAGGTCGAGCTGCTCGCCGGTGGGCGCGAGCAGCAGCAGCTGCCCGCCGGGCGCGAGCTGGTCGACCAGCTCCGGGACGACGGCGTCCGGGTGGCCGGTCACGGTGGCGACGACGAGGTCGTAGCGGCCGCCGTCGGGCAGGTGGTGGTGGTCGGCGCCGGGGCGGGGCCGGGTGGCGAGGGCCCGGGTGACGGTGGAGTCGGCGTCGTCCTGGCCGAGTTCGAGGATGCGCAGCGGCTGCGGCCCGTCGTGGGTCTCGGCGAGGCCGCGGACCAGTGCGCCGAGGGCGGCGCCGAGGTAGCCGCGGGCGGCCGTCCAGCGGATCGGGGCGGCGGCCGGGCGGGGGGCCTCCTCGCCGGTGATCAGCCGGGGCAGGCGTAGTGCGCCGCGCCGGATCCGGTCCAGGGCGGCGACCGGGCCGAGCCCGTCGTTCCAGGCCTCGACGGCGGGCCGCCAGGCCTCCCGGACCTCGGCCGCGCCGAGTTCGCGTCGGCCGTAGTGGACGCCGTCGTGCCGGGTGATCAGGCCGTGCCGGGTGAGCGCGTCGAGCCAGCGGCTGACCCGGGGCCGCTGGGCGGGCGTGACGAGGGCGGCGGCGAGGATCTCGGCCTCGGTGTGGCCGCGCCCGGGGTCGGTGAGGACGCCGCTCTGCTGGAGGGTCAGCAGCAGCGCGGACAGTACGGCGTGGTCGAGGTGGGCGCCGAAGGCCTGGACCTGTTCGGCGGTGACGCCTATGGCGTGCTTCCAGGCGATGGCGTCGGCGGCGTCGGCGGCGGTGCGCAGTCGCCGGTCGGCGGCCTCGGCGTGGCTGTGCGGGGCGCGGACGTGGGCGAGGACGGCGCCGAGCGCGTCGACGGCGGCGTACACGTCGTCCTGCCGGGGTTCGGGGCCGACGTGCAGGACGAGCCGCAGGGCGCCGAGGTCGTGGTCGGCCAGGTCGGGGTGGCGGCTGAGGCGCCACAGCAGGGTGGAGGGCAGGCTGAGGTGGGTGGTGGCGCTGGCGGCGAGGTCGCCGAGTTGCTGCTCGGGGTCCTGCCGGGGGTCGGCGCAGTGGACGGTGCCGCCGGCGAGCAGGGTGGCGAGGGCGAGTTCGACGGCGAGGTCGGTGGCGGGGTGGAGCACGGTGTGCCGGATGGGCGGCGGGCCGAGGACGCCCGCCCAGTGCCGCAGCCGCTGTTCGGCGGTGCGGGCGGCGGAGGGCGGCAGCGCGGCGTGGGCGGCGACGCGCTGGGCGAGGGCCCGGGGCAGGCCGCCCGGCGGGGAGACGCCGAGCAGCAGGCCGATGCCGCTGATCGCGCGCCCGTCGGCGACGACGGCGGGTCGGTCGCCGAGTTCGCGCAGCGCGCTGACCAGGGCTGGAGTCGTGGGCACGGTGATCACTCCGGGGTGCGGGGGAGAAGCCGCACTACTGAACCACGCGGTCGGGCCGGGTGATGCCGTGCACGGGTCAAACTTCCGTAATGATTTTCATATCGGCCAGCCAAGGTGGGGGTCCGATCTCCACCCGAAGTGGTCGGAACTTCGCATTCCGAATCCGGCGTGCGACCCCTTGACAGTCGGTGCGGGCGCTGGGTTACTTGGCGTGGGAGTCGCCCTGACCGAACGATCGGTCGGCGCGCCCGTCCCGGCCGACCTGCGGAGGAGCGACGATGACCGGCAGCGCACCCGCCCCGCGCCCGTGCGGCGATGAGCCCGACCATGGCGTAGAGCCCGCCTGCGGCGAGGAGTCCGCCCGGCGGCTGGGCGAGCCGATCCCGCCCGCGCTGCTGGACGCCGGCGAGCGGATGGGCGTCGACGAACTGCGCGCCCACCAGCTCACCCGCCTCCGGGCCACCCTGCGCCACGCGTACGACAACGTCGAGCTGTACCGCCGCAAGTTCGACGCGGCCGGCGTCGGCCCCGAGGACTGCCGCACCCTGGCCGACCTCGCCCGCTTCCCCTTCACCACCAAGGCCGACCTGCGCGAGGGCTACCCGTTCGGCATGTTCGCCGTCCCGATGGAGCAGGTCCGCCGGCTCCACGCCTCCAGCGGCACCACCGGGCGCCCGACCGTCGTCGGCTACACTGAGCACGACCTGTCGATGTGGGCCGACGTGGTCGCCCGGTCGATCCGCGCGGCCGGCGGCAGGCCCGGACACAAGGTGCACATCGCGTACGGCTACGGGCTGTTCACCGGCGGGCTGGGCGCGCACTACGGCGCCGAGCGGGCCGGTTGCACCGTCATCCCGGCCTCCGGCGGCATGACGGCCCGGCAGGTGCAGCTGATTCAGGACTTCCGCCCCGAGATCATCATGATCACCCCCTCCTACCTGCTCACCCTGCTCGACGAGTTCGAGAAGCAGGGCGTCGACCCGCGCGGCACCTCGCTGCGCATCGGCATCTTCGGCGCCGAGCCGTGGACGGAGGAGATGCGGCGCGAGATCGAGGAGCGGCTCGACCTGCACGCCGTCGACATCTACGGCCTCTCCGAGGTGGTCGGCCCCGGCGTCGCGCAGGAGTGCGTGGAGACCAAGGACGGGCTGCACATCTGGGAGGACCACTTCTACCCGGAGATCGTGGACCCGTTCACCGACGAGGTGCTGCCCGACGGCGCGAGCGGCGAACTGCTCTTCACCTCGCTCACCAAGGAGGCGCTGCCGGTCATCCGCTACCGCACCCGCGACCTCAGCCGGCTGCTGCCCGGCACCGCGCGGCCGGCCTTCCGGCGGATGGAGAAGGTGACCGGGCGCAGCGACGACATGATCATCCTGCGCGGGGTGAACGTCTTCCCGACCCAGATCGAGGAGGTCCTGCTGCGGACTCCGGGCGTCGCGCCGCACTTCCAGCTGCGGCTCACCCGGCAGGGGCGGCTGGACCACATGACCGTCCGGGTCGAGGCGCGGCCGGACGCCCAGGCCGAGCAGCGGGCGGCGGCGCGGGAGGCGATCGTCCGGGCGGTCAAGGACGGGGTGGGCGTCACCGTCGCGGTCGAGGTGGTGGAGCCGTACGCGCTGGAGCGCTCGGTCGGGAAGATCCGGCGGGTGGTCGACGAGCGGGGGTGAGGCTCCCCGGGCCCGCGGCCCTGGGGCCTGCCGGAGGCGTAGGGCTGTCCGGGGGGATGCCCTATGCCTCCGGCGTCTATCGCCGGCCCGCCGTCCCGCCTGCCGTCCCGCCTGCCCCCCGGCCGCTGCCTGCCGTCCCGCCAGCCTCCGCCTCGCGGACGCCTTTTGACGGACGCCTTTTGACGGACACCCGCCGACGGAAGCTTGAGACCCATTCGGCGCACCGGGATCGTGGTCGCGGCCGAAGGTTCCCAGACTCGAACGAAAGAGGGGTGGACCCAACCAATCGGAAAGGCATCCTCATGAGCATCGGGCTGCGCCGCGTCCTCGCGGTGACCGCAGCGATTTCCCTCGGCCTGGGCGCGGCGTCCTGCGACAGCGCGTCGCAGCCGTCCAGCGGCGGCTCCGGCGGCGGCCCGGCCCCCCTCCCGGCCGCGGCCGGGAGGGGGGCCGGGCAGATAGCCCTGCTGCTGCCGGAGGCCAGGACGACCCGCTACGAGCAGTTCGACCGGCCGCTGATCGAGAAGAGGATCAAGGAGCTGGCGCCGGACACGCAGATCGACTACTACAACGCCGACCAGGACGCCGCCGTCCAGCAGACCCAGATCGACGCCGCCGTGAAGAAGGGCGCCAAGGTGCTGATCCTGGACGCGGTGGACGCCAAGTCGATCCAGGCGTCGATCCAGAAGGCGCACGACGCGGGTGTCAAGGTGGTCGCCTACGACCGCCTCGCCCAGGGGCCGGTCGACGCCTACGTGTCCTTCGACAACCGCAAGGTCGGCGAACTGCGGGGCCAGGCGGCGGTGGCGGCGGGCGGTACGGCGGACGGCGGCGACACGATCACGACCAACGGCTCGCCCACCGATCCCAGCGCGGCCGACCCGAACGCTGCCGCACCCAGCGCGGTCGACCCGAACGCTGCCGACCCCAACACGGCTGACCCGAACGCTGCCGCACCCAGCGCGGCTGACCCGAACGCTGTCGCACCCAGCGCGGTCGACTCCAGCGCGTCCGGTTCCGGGGCGTCGCGCCAGAGTGTCCCGCTGACCGGCCAGGACTTCCAACTCGACGGCGTGCAAAGGATCCTGGCGGGCGCCCAGGCCATGTCGGTCTACAAGCCCTTCAAATCGGAGGCCGACGTGGCCGCGCAACTGGCCGTCGACCTGGCCTACGGCCAGGAAATCGGCGGCGCCCTCGTGCCGACCACGGTGACCAGCGGCAGCAGCGACAAGGTGCCGGCCGGACTGATCGCCCCGGTCGCGCTCACCAAGGACAACGTCAAGGCCACCGTGGTCGCCGACGGCCTCTTCACCGTCGCCCAGATCTGCACGGCCGACTACGTCGCGGCCTGCTCCGCGGCCGGCCTCCAGTAGTTGTGGCGGGCGCCGGCTCGCTCGCCCGGCGCGTCCGGACGGCGGCCGGACGGGCGTGAGCACTCCCGCGCGGGCCCTATGCTGCGGAGATGCCGAGTGAGCTGCGCACTCTCAAGCCGGAGACCCACCAACCGGAGGCCGACCTCGCCTTCATCCGGCGCGAGACCGAGCTGAAGCCCGTTCCGTTCGTCCCCGAGGTCGGCCTGCACATGGCCGAGGACGCGATCACCCTGTGGGAGACCACCGAGCGGGCGCGGGGGGAGGCCGGACTGCCGCCGCCGTTCTGGGCGTTCGCCTGGGCGGGCGGGGTGGCCGTCGCCCGCCACGTGCTGGACCACCCCGAGCTGGTGGCCGGGCGGGCGGTGCTCGACGTGGCCGCCGGGGGCGGGGTGGTCGCCGTCGCGGCCGCGCTGAGCGGCGCCGCGTCCGTGCGCGCCGCCGAGATCGACGCCTACGCGGTGGCCGCCATCGGCCTCAACGCCGAGGCCAACGGCGTGCGCGTGGAGGCCGCCCTGGTGGACCTGGTGGACGGCGACGGCGCCCCGGCCGACGTGGTGCTCGCCGGTGACGTCTTCTACGAACGGGCCATGGCCGCCCGCTTCCTGCCCTTCCTGGAACGGGCCGTCGCGCGCGGCGCCACCGTCATCGTCGGCGACCCCGGCCGGGCCTACCTGCCCCGGGAACGGTTCACCGCGCTCGCGGCCTACCAGGTGCCGGTCGTCGCCGACCTGGAGGACACCGCCGTCAAGACCACCACGGTGTGGCGGCTGGGCTGACGGCCCGTCCGTCCAGGCTGCGGAATTCCCGGCCGCCGGGCGGAACCGCCTGCTAGACAGGCCGCCATGACCGACGAGATCGCCCCGCGCACCGCCACCCCTGACGAGATCGCCCTGCGGACCTCCGACGAGACCACCCCGCGCACCGCCAGCCCCAGCGAGATCGCCCTGCGCACCGCCACCCCCGACGAGATTCCCGCCCTGCTCGCCCTCTGGGCCCGGGCGGCGAAGGGCGCCAGCATCACGGACGACGTCCCAGGTGTGGCCGCGCTGCTCGCCCGGGACCCGGAGTGCCTGATCGTCGCCACCCCGGCGGGCGACCCGGCCGCCGTCCTCGGCACCGTGATCGCCGGCTGGGACGGCTGGCGCTGCCACCTCTACCGGCTCGCCGTCGACCCCGACCACCGCCGCCGGGGCATCGGCGCCGCCCTGCTCGCCGCCGCCGAGGAGCGCTTCGCCGCGCTCGGCGGCCGCCGCGCGGACGCCATGGTGCTGGACGACAACGCCCTCGGCCACCGCACCTGGGAGGCCGCCGGCTACCGCCCCGAGCCGCGGTGGAGCCGCTGGACCAAGCCGCTGACCGCCTGATCCCGCCCCCGTCCGGACGGGCGCCGAGCGCTGGCGGCCGTGCCCGGGGCGTGGTCCGCTGGGGCCGATGCGTGTGCGAACGACCATGTTCCGACACGCCTCCCAGCCCACCCCGCGAAGCCCGGAGAAGACCTGCCATGACCGACGACACCCGCACCCTCGCCTCTCCCGAGGCGGCCGCCGAAGCGCTCATCCGGATGCCCGACCTGGAACAGGCCCTCGCCTACTTCCACCGGCACGTGGCGTCCTCCCGGGCGGTCAACCTGTCCGTCGCCGAGAACGTCCTGCTTTACCACCACTCGATGAAGAAGGTCTTCGAGAACATCCAGCTCATCCCCGAGCGGTACATCCAGTACATCGACTCGGCCGGGACCTTGGAGGTGCGCCGGCCGGTCGCCAAGCTGCTCACCCTGGCCCTCGGCGCCGAGGTCGACGAGGACGACGTGTTCGGCGTGGCCGGGGTCTCCTCCGCGCTGGAGTGCATCGCCTTCGCGCTCAAGGGCCGCGACCCGGTCGGCCCGCCGCTCAGGGACGGCGACGAGGTGCTGATCCCCGCGCCGTACTGGCAGGGCTTCAACTGGTCCTTCGAGGAACGACCCAGGCTCAAGTGCGTCCCGGTGAACCTGCCGACCACGGGGGAGGACCGGTACCGGCTCACCTTGCCCCTGCTCCGGAAGGCCTACGAGGACCGGAAGGCGGCCGGCCGCACGCCGCGCCTGCTCGTCCTCACCAACCCGCACAACCCGCTGGGCGTGAACTACTCGCGGGCCCTGCAGGACGAGATCTACGGGTGGGCGCTCCACCACACCGACCTGCACATCATCTCGGACGAGATCTACTGTCACTCCCAACTCGACAGCAGTACCACGAAGTTCACCAGCGCGCTGGCTCTGAAGGCATACCGGGAGCAGCCCGACCGGATCCACGTGGTCTGGGGCTTCGCCAAGGACTTCGGCCTGTCCGGCTTCCGCACCGGCTTCGTGGTCTCCCGGAACCTCGCCGTGCGCAACACTATGCTCGGCAACAACGACCCGGCCGAGCCCACCCACCCGCTGCCCTGGTTCAGCCCCTTCGACTCGCTGAAGACCTACGTCATCCAGGACCTGCTGAGCGTCCCCGCCAACGGCTCGGGCGGCGAGCTCTACACCACCTACGCGATGCGGGAGTACCGCACGCTGCTCAAGACGAGCTTCGACAGGGTCAAGGGCGCCCTGGACGCCGCCGGGATCGACTACGTGCACCGGCCCGGCGACAACGCCGCCCAGTTCTTCTGGCTCGACCTCTCCAAGTACCTGGGCAAGCGCCACGGCCACGGTCACGAGAAGGCGGCCGGGCTGTCGCTCGCCCGGCCGAGCGGACTCGACCCGAACGAGGAGTGGCTGTTCAAGTACCTCCTCGCCGAGCCCACCGAGGTCACCCTGCTGCCCGGCGGCACCATGCACAACCCGGCGCCCGGCTTCTTCCGTCTCTGCTTCACCGCCCGCCAGCCCGAGGACGTCGTCGCCGCCGTCCAGCGGGTCGGGACGGCGCTGGCGAAGCTGAAGTAGCCGCAGCCCGCCGGGCCGTGCCCCGCCGGGAGGAGGGCGCGCGACGGTCGATACCGTGGGACGTATGCGAATGCCGAGGCGGTGGTTCCGTCGGCCGGACTTCGACCGTGAGGCCTTCGAGGACGGGCTCCAGCGGTCGCTGGAGCGGTTCCACGGCGATCTGCTGAACTACCCCGCCGACGGGCCCTGGGACGAAGTCGCCTACTGGGACCCGCTGTCGGCCGTCCGGCTCTTCGGCGGCGGGGTCGGTGACGGGCGCTGGGAGGACCGGAGCCGGCTGGGCGTGCCCGGACCGTTCTACGCCGGTATGACGGACACCGGCCTCAACGGGCCGTGCTACCTGCCCGCGCACGTCCTCTCCAGCGAGCAGCACTGCGAGTTCGTCTACCGCCAGCCGGGCGACTTCCGGGAGCTGGCGGCCCTCGTCGGGGTCGCCCAGATGGAGCCGATCGGCGGCTTCAACTGCGACGGCGACGACTACTGGACGCCGGAGACCGTCCGGGCGTGGTGGCACGGGCGGGACGCCGTCCGGGAGTGGATCGCCGCCGAACTGGCCGACACCGACGGGCGCAACGACCCCGAGGCGTTGCGCGGGTACGCGGCGTACCTGGACGACGGGCTGGAGGACTACCTGCGGGGCTACGTCTTCTGGTTGACCGAGGGGCGCGAGCCGGGGCTCGACGAACCGCTGCCGACACTCTGACACCTCACGCTCTGCGCGCGGCACCGCGACGTGCGGCACCCGGGCGTTCCCGGGTGCCGCAGCTGTCGTCCCGGGGGCTCAGCCGCGCAGTTCGGCGAGCCAGGCCTCGACCTCGGTGGAGGTGCGGGGGAGGCCGGCCGAGAGGTTCTCGTTGCCGTCCTCGGTGACCAGGATGTCGTCCTCGATCCGGACGCCGGTGCCGCGGTACTCCTCGGGCACCGTCAGGTCGTTCTCCTGGAAGTAGATGCCCGGCTCGACGGTGAGCACCATGCCCGGCTTCAGCGGGCCGTCGACGTGCTCCTCGGTGCGTGAGTGGGCGCAGTCGTGGACGTCGATGCCGAGCATGTGGCCGGTGCCGGCCAGGGTGAAGCGGCGGTGCAGGCCCAGCTCGTACACCTTGTCGGCGGTGAGGTCGCCGAACAGGCCCCAGGAGGTGAGGTGTTCGGCGAGCTCGCGCTGGGCGGCGTGGTGGAAGTCGCGGAAGTCGGCGCCGGGCTTCACCGCGGCGATGCCGGCTTCCTGCGCCGCGAACACCGCGTCGTAGACCTTGCGTTGCAGGTCGGTGAAGCGGCCGCTGACCGGGAGGGTGCGGGTGACGTCGGCGGTGTACAGGCGGTTGGTCTCCACGCCGGCGTCGAGCAGCAGGAGGTCGCCGGGCTTGGCGTGGCCGTTGTTGCGCACCCAGTGCAGGGTGGTGGCGTGCGGGCCGGCCGCGGCGATGCTGCCGTAGCCGATGTCGTTGCCCTCGATCCGGGCGCGGACGAAGAAGGTGCCCTCGATCAGCCGCTCGGGGGTCTCGGTGTCGGTGCCGAGGACGCGCACCACGTCCTCGAAGCCGCGGGCGGTGGCCTCGCAGGCGAAGCGCAGCTCGGCGATCTCGAACTCGTCCTTGACCAGGCGCTGGCCGGACAGGAAGACCTCGAACTCCGCGTCCCGCTCGGCGACGGCCCGGCCCTGGAGGGACTGCTCCACGCCCGCGTCGTGGCGGCGCAGCACGCGCACCGGGCCGGTGGCCGCGCGCAGATCGGCGTGGACGGTGCGGACGTCCCGGCAGGGCAGGCCGAGCAGCTGCTCGTTCTCGGTCAGGCTGTTGCGGCGGCCGTCCCACAGCTCGCCGTGGTTGTCCAGCCAGAACTCGCCGTTGTCGGTCCGGGAACGGTCGCGCAGGTAGACGGCGGCCCGGTGGCCGGTGTCGCCGGTGGGCTCCAGGACCAGCACGGCGTCCTGGGACTGGTCGCCGGTCAGGTAGACGTAGTCGGAGGATGGCCGGAACGGGTAGTCGGTGTCGTTGGCCCGCACCTTCGGGTTGCCGGACGGGACCACCAGCAGCTCACCGGGGAAGGCCGCGGACAACTCGGCGCGGCGGCGGGCCGTGTGCGCGGCCTGCGGGATCGGCTCCAGGGCGTGGCGCTCGGTGTCGGCCCAGCCCTGCTTCATGTGCTCGGCGAGCTCGTCCGTGACGCCGCGGGTGAGGCCGTTCTTGCGGTACTTGATGGTCTCGGCGGGTTCGGTCACAGCGGACTCTCCAGATGAGGGTGGTGGATGCGAGGCGCTTCGCTACGCTGACCTGCCCGGTACGTAACAAGCGTTATGTACGGTATATCGAGCAGAGTTCGAAGAGAAGAGCCGACGCCTCGCGAAACCGGCCGGCCCGGCGGCCAGGCCTTCCACCTGCGCAACGACAACGCCACCCGGCGACCTGGATCAAGGACGGCACCCCGACCGGACCCCGCCGGTCGGCAGCCGGGGATCTCAGACAGTGCCGAAGTCGCCGGACTTGACGCCGGTGATGAAGGATTGCCAGGCGTCGGCGCCGAAGGCGAGCTGAGGGCCCTCGGGGTCCTTGCTGTCGCGGACGGGGAGGATGCCGGGGAGTCCGGGCGCGACCTCAACGCATTCGCCGCCACCGTTGCTGTACGAGGACTTCAGCCAGGAGGTGGGCTTGACCGTCGCGATGGGGAACATGACGTGGAACTCCTTGAGACGGGTGTGGATGAGGGCCAACGAGTCCTCGCACGAGAGGGCTTGGGCCTGGAGCCAATGGTAAGTCCTTGAGAGGGAACGGATCTTGTTCTCGTCCTCGCGCTCGACGTAGCCCCGTTGGATGGTTTCGAGGTAGGCCATCCACTTCTCGTCCGGGCGGGTCAGCAGCGTGAACGGCGTGGTCGCCGGGAGGGCCTCGCCAAGACTGGACGGCGCGATCTGCAGCATGACGTGCGGAAGGCCGGCCACGCTCTCAAGCCGGCGAAGCTGCTCGGCCATGACGAAGGGGCCGCCAACGGTTCGCAGGCAACTCTCCTCCATGACGATGTGGATGGAGGGAGGTGGTTCGCGGTACAGCAAGGCCTGCCGCGCCATGCGGACATTCAGGCGTTCGATGACTTTGTCCTCGGGGATCTCACCTCGTTGGGCTGCGGCGTTGATGAGCGCCGATGCGTAGCCCCGCGT
Organism: Kitasatospora sp. NPDC098663; assembly: GCF_044760075.1. Lineage (NCBI taxonomy): Bacteria > Bacillati > Actinomycetota > Actinomycetes > Kitasatosporales > Streptomycetaceae > Kitasatospora > Kitasatospora sp. NPDC098663. The sequence goes on from NZ_JBIWAP010000055.1 coordinate 27,094, forward strand.
CTGGAGCAGCCCCGGGATGACGTTCAGCTGGAAGATCTTGAAGGCGGTGGCCTTGGCCTCGTGCTCGATGTATGCGAGGTATCCGCCGATCAAGGTGGTGCTCTTGGCGGTCCAGTACAGGAGCTCAAGCGCCTCGCAGGTGTCGAGTTCCTTGTCGCATCGCCGGACGAGGTTCAGCGGCGCGGGACGGTCTCCGTTCTCGATCATGGAGATGAGCGAATCGCTGTAGTTGGTCCGCCGCCCGAGCTCGATCTGAGTGAGCCCTCTCGCCTTGCGGAAGCGCCGGAGCTGAACGCCGATGGCTGCGTTCGGGGATGAGGTTGGGTCTACTTCCCGCTGAGGCATGGTAACCACCCATTTCCACAGTGCGTGTTGTCAAAGTGAAGCGCTTTCCATGCTAGTCGCGATTGGCCACTCTTGGTGAGGAGTTAGCAACAGAGAGGAGTTATTCCGTGGATATGACGAACGTTCAATCTGGCGAAAGCATCATCCTGCGGCGGAACTTTCCGCCCTGCCGGTGCCCGCAGTGCGGCGATTCCGTTCCCGAGGCGCGGATGGGCAATGGCGCCATCGCCCCGGCGGCGCCGCCCGTGCGGCGGGTGGCGCCGCCGTCCGAGCCCTTCCGGCCGACCGTTGTCGGCGAGCGGGTCTACGACGTCCGCTCCGGGCGCTGGGCCGTCTTCATGGGGTGGCAGCACGGGCTGGCCTTCCTCCGGCCCCTCGGCGGTGGCGTGGAGTGGGACACCGAAGCGCGTTGGATCACGAACAGCGAAGAGTGCGATGCCCCATGAGCAGCATGATCGACAAGGTCACGGTCGAGGACCGTCGCGCCGCGGCCGACATTCTCGACGACCTCCAGGCCGTCCTGCGCGCCGCCGAGGTCAAACTGCCCTCCCTCGGCATCGACTGGCGCTCGGCCAAAGCCACCGGAGTCATCCTGATCGACCTCGGAGCCGCCCGGCCGGACGTCATCGAGCGGCTGGTCGTCGTCCTCCGCAGGGGAATGCGACCGTAATCGCCTCCGGTGCCATCGCCATCGGGAGCTTCGCGCTCGCGGGTGTGGTTTTCCTCGCGATTCCTGAGCGTGTTCCCACCGCGGCGAGTGCATTGGTGTTCGTCCTTGTCCTCTTCGCCTCCTCGACGGGTGGATTCGCGCTCGCCGCAGGCTGGATGAGGGTGCAGACATGACGGCGCGGGCTTCGAGAGGTCTCGAAGCCCGCGCCGAGGTTCCGGTGTCAGGCGCCGTTGAGGGCGTAGGTGCGGAAGGTGGCCAGCAGGGGGAGGACTTCGGTCTGGCTCGGGTCCTCGGTCACGGCCCGCATGGAGTCGATCACCGCGCGGGCGATGGCCTTGGTCACCGCCAGGTCGTCCCGGGGCGCGAGGGCGCCCCAGGTCTTCAGGGCCTGGGTGAGCAGGGCGCTCATCCGGGCGCCGATGTTGGAGCTCACCGCGTCGGAGAGTTCGGCGATCTCCTCGTCGCTCATGGTGGACCGCAGGCCGAAGGCCAGGGCCATCAGGGTGTCCATCGCGTGCTCGCCGTACGCGGCGACCAGCGCCGGGAGCGACCGCTCGTCCGCGCCGCCCATGGCGAGGGCGGACAGCGCCTCGTCGTCGTCCTTCCACGCAGCCTCCAGGGCGGCCAGGGCCCGAAGAGACTCGTCTACCGTCATCCCGTCTGTCATGGGAGGAACCGTATTGAGCCCGTAGCGTCCGAACCCAGGGTTCGGGCGCCGGAATCACACCTTCGAGCGAAGCCGGGCCTATTCGGGCCGATGGGTGTGCGCGAAGTGCTTCGCGTCCCAGCTGCCGCCCAGCTCCGGGGCCAGCGAGGCGAGCGCGAGGGCGGCGAAGTCCGTGGCGGCTGCGGCGCGTTCCGGCAGGGCGCCGAGCAGCGGGGCGCCGGCCGAGCGCGGCAGGTCGGCGAGGTTGCACCGTTCGGCGAGCCCGGGGGAGGAGGGCCAGGAGCCGACGACCACGCCCGTGAGGGGGAGTTGACGCGAAGCCAGGGCCTCCGCCGAGAGCGCGACGATGTTCAGCGTGCCCAGCCCGGCGGAGGCGACGAGCAGGACCTCGGCCGGCAGCCCGGCGTCCAGGACGGCCCGGGCCTGGTCGGCCAGGGTGCGGCCCTCGTCGTCGTAGCGGACGAGCAGCCCGCCCGCGCCCTCGACCAGCACCAGGTCGTGCGTGGCGGCCAGTTCGGCGACGGCGGCGGCCACCTCGGCGGGGGAGAGGAAGGGCATCCCGGCCCGCCGGGCGGCGGTGTCGGGCGCCAGCGGCTCCGGGTAGCGGACGAGTTCACGGATCGTCAGATCGCCCGCCAGGTGCCGGACTTCGTCGGCGTCACCGGGCTCGCCGGGGGCGATCCCGGTCTGTCCGGGCTTGAGCACCGCGACCCGCAGGCCGGCCCGCAGCGCGGCCGAGGCGACCGCCGCCGTGGCGACGGTCTTGCCGACCTCGGTGTTGGTGCCCGTCACGAACAGGATCCGCGCGCTCATCCGGCCACCGCCGCAGCGGTCACGGCGGCGGCGATGCGTGCCACGTCCTCGTCCTCCGTCACGTAGGGGGGCATGGTGTAGATCAGGTCCCGGAAGGGCCGCAGCCAGACGCCGGCCCGGGCGGCCGCCTCGGTGGCCGCGGGGACGTTCACCGGGTGGTCCAACTGGACGACGCCGATGGCGCCCTGGACCCGGACGTCCCGGACGCCCGGGAGGTCGGCGGCGGCCGCGAGCCCGTCGGCCAGTCCGGCCTCGATGCGCTTGACCCCGACCGCCCAGTCCTGGCCCAGCAGCAGTTCCAGCGAGGCGTTGGCGGCCGCGCAGGCCAGCGGGTTGCCCATGAAGGTCGGCCCGTGCGCGAGCACCGGCATCTCGCCGCGGCTGATGCCGTCGGCGATCTCGCCGGTGCACAGCGCGGCGGCGAGGGTCAGGTAGCCGCCGGTGAGCGCCTTGCCCAGGCACATCACGTCCGGCGAGACGCCCGCGTGGTCGGCGGCGAACAGCGCGCCGCTGCGGCCGAATCCGGTGGCGATCTCGTCGAAGACGAGCAGCACCCCGTACCGGTCGCAGAGTTCGCGCAGCATCCGCAGGTAGGCGGGGGAGTGGAACCGCATCCCGCCGGCGCCCTGCACCACCGGTTCGACGATGACGGCGGCCAGCTCGTCGGCGTGCCGGGCCATCAGCTCCTCGAACTCGGCCGCGTACCCGGCGTCGAGGGGGGCGTCGAACCCGGCCGGCGGCTGCGGGGCGAACAGCTGCCCGGGCAGCACCCCGCCCCACAGGTGGTGCATGCCGCCGTCCGGATCGCAGACGGACATCGGGTGGAAGGTGTCGCCGTGGTACCCGCCGCGCCAGGTCAGCAGCCGGCGCTTGGCCGGGCGGCCGGTGGACTGCCAGTACTGGAGACACATCTTCATCGCGACCTCGACGGCCACCGAGCCCGAGTCGGCGAGGAAGACGTGCTGCAGCGGCTCGGGCGTGATCTCGACCAGCGTCGCCGCCAGCCGGACGGCGGGCTCGTGGGTGAGCCCGCCGAACATGACGTGGCTCATCCGCCCCAGCTGCTCGCGCACGGCCTCGTCCAGCACCGGGTGCCGGTAGCCGTGGATGGCCGCCCACCAGGACGACATCCCGTCGACGAGTTCGCGCCGCCCGCCCGCGACGGGCTCGGCGAGGCGCAGCCGGACCCCGGAGGCGGATTCGACCACGTACGGGGTGGCGGTGCCGGGCATCGGCCCGTACGGGTGCCAGACGTGGGCGCGGTCGAGGGTGAGCAGCGTGTCCGCGGACAGCTGGGGCATGATGCGTCAGTCTCCAGAACTATCAGGCATTGGGCGCGAGTTCGGTGCCGGCGCCGCGCAGCCGGACCTTGACGAGGTCGCTGCGCAGCTCCCCGTCCGAGGCTTCGTCGGCGTCGGCGCCCGACGCAGCGGTGTCCTCCGGGGCCGGGGCGTGCGCGTGCCCGCCGCACGGGCCGCAGCCGCCGCCGCTGCCGCAGGCCGAGGCCGCGGTGCCGCAGGAGGAGGCCGCCGCGACGTCCGCGCGGTGGCGGGGCAGGGTGGCCTCGTCGGCGCCCTCGACCTCGAACCCGGCGTCCTTGATCATGTCGAGGTCGGTCTGCCCGGCCTGGCCCTCGCTGGTCAGGTAGTCGCCGAGGAAGATCGAGTTGGCGAGGTGCAGGCCGAGCGGCTGCATCGAGCGCAGGTGCACCTCGCGGCCGCCGGCGATCCGCACCTCGGTGTCCGGGTTGACGAAGCGGACCATCGCCAGGATGCGCAGGCAGCGCTGCGGGCTGAGGTTCCACTCCTTGGCGAGCGGGGTGCCCTCGAACGGGATCAGGAAGTTGACCGGGACGGAGTCCGAGCCCAGCTCGCGCAGCGCGAACACCACGTCGACCAGGTCCTCGTCGCTCTCGCCCATGCCGGCGATCAGGCCGGAGCAGGCGGACAGGCCCGCGCCGTGCGCCTTCCGCACGGTGTCCACCCGGTCCGCGTAGGTGTGGGTGGTGGTGATGTCGCCGTAGGTCTTCTCGGAGGTGTTGAGGTTGTGGTTGTAGGCGTCGGCGCCGGCCGCCTTCAGCCGCTCCGCCTGGTTGTCGGAGAGCAGGCCGAGGCAGACGCAGATCTCGACCTCGGGGTCGGCGTCCTTGATGGCGGCCATGGTGTCGGTGACCCGGTCGATGTCGCGGTCCGTGGGGCCGCGGCCGCTGGCGACCAGGCACACGCGCTTGGCGCCGCCGGCGACTCCGGCGCGGGCCGCCTCGGCGGCCTGGTCGGGCTTGAGCCAGGTGTACTTGAGGATCTCGGCCTTGGAGCCCAGCCGCTGCGAGCAGTAGTTGCAGTCCTCCGGGCAGAGCCCGCTCTTGAGGTTCACCAGGTAGTTGAGCTTCACGCGTCGGCCGAACCACCTCCGGCGGACCTTGCCGGCCGCGGCGACGACGTCCAGCAGCTCGTCGTCGGTGGTGGCGAGGACGGCCAGCGCCTCCTCGCGGGTCGGGACTTCGCCGCGCAGGCCCTTGGCGGTGAGGGTATCGAGCAGATCCATGGGGCCGATCCTGCCTGGTGGCGCTCGAACGGCGCCAGAGGGAACCCGCCAGAAGATCGGCGGAAGGATGTGCCACTTGCCACAGTGTCGAAGCTCACGGTGTCGCCGCTGGTCACGAGCTTGACGCCGGTGCGAATCGGAGGTTACCGGCCGGTAGGCGGTGGTCGCGGCGAAGGGCCGGGGAGGCCGGCGCGGGGCGGTCGCCGGTGCGCGCGCCGGACGGTCGCGGACACCCGCGCGCGGCGGTGACCGGCAACCGCCCACCCAGTGATCCACGCCACCCGACGGTTGCTTAGAATCTGCGCCATGACCACGCAGGGGGAGCGCACCCCGACTCCGGGAGAGGGCCAGAACGGCCAGGCAGTGCGGCGGACCGGCGGGGCCCCCGCCGGCGCGGGCACGGACCTGATCGGTGGTCGGGGCGGCGGCAGGGGCAGGCGGTTGACGGCCCGCCGGGCGGTGGGCTGGGTCGTCGTGGTGGGAGTGGTGGCCGCCGGCGGATGGATCATCACCCGCCCGATGCCCGGCGACTACATACCCGGGCTCGGCCCGTCCACCAAGGACGCGGCCAGGACGCCGCCGGTGGTGGGGGCCCCGCCGCCGCGCACCGACCCCGAGGGGCTCAACGCGGACACCTTCTTCCCGCCTCAGCGCCCGGTCGAGGTCGGCGCCTACAAGGCCCGGCGCAACGGCATCCGGCAGGGCGGCAACTGCACCGAGGTGCTGCAGGACCGCACCCAGGAACTGCTCAAGGACACCGGCTGCCAGGCCTACCTGACCGTCAACTTCACCGGTCAGGACCGCCCGGTGCTCAGCAGTGTCACCGTCCTGCGCTTCGGCGACCAGGCCGCCGCCACCCGGGCCGCCGACACCCTGCGCGGCAAGCCCGGCGCGCTCGTCTTCATCCTCCCGGACACCAACGCCGCCCCCGCGCCGTCCGCCGGCGGGCCCAAGTCGGCGGAGCCGCGGGTCGAGGCGGTCGGGCACTACGTGACGGTGGTGAGCTCCCGGCTCAGCGATGGCCGCACGCCCGGCCCCGGCACCGCGTCCACCCCGGCCACGACGCCGTCGGGCCCGGCGCTCACCACCGAGCAGACCCTGGAGGAGGCGACCCGCGCGCTCTCCTACGCGGCGGGCGCGCCGTTCGTCTGGATGTGACGCCGCGCCGGCCCCCCGCTCCGGGGGGCCGGCGACTCCGAAAGCGGGGGTCGACGGTCCGTCAGCCGCCCAGCCGGTCCACCGCGGTGACCCGCAGCACCGCCCGGCCCTCCTCGTCCGAGCCGTACAGGTCGACCTCGGCGCTGATGCCCCAGTCGTGGTCGCCCTCCGGGTCGTCGAAGATCTGCCGGACCTTCCAGGCGGAGTCCTCCTCCTCGATGATCAGCATCTTCGGGCCGCGCGCGTTCGGGCCGGTGCCGAGGTCGTCGTACTCCTCCCAGTACCCGTCCATGGCGTCCGCCCAGCGGTCCGCGTCCCAGCCGTACGAGCCGTCCAGCTCGGCGAGCTCCTCGTAGTGCTCCAGGGCGCACAGCTCGACCCGGCGGAACAGCTCGTTGCGCACCAGCACCCGGAACGCCCGCGCGTTCGCCGTCACCGGCGCCGGCTTGTCGTCCAGCGTCACCTCGGGGGCCTGCGGGTCCGTCGGGTTGGCCAGCTGCTCCCACTCGTCCAGCAGGCTGGAGTCGACCTGGCGGACCAGCTCGCCGAGCCAGGCGATGACGTCCTTCAGGTCGTCGGTCTTCACGTCCTCGGGGACGGTCTGCTCCAGGGCCTTGTACGCGCTCGCCAGGTAGCGCAGCACGATGCCCTCGGTGCGCGCCAGCTCGTAGAAGCCGACGTAGTCCGAGAAGGTCATCGCCCGCTCGTACAGGTCGCGGACCACCGACTTCGGCCTCAGCTCGTGGTCGCCGATCCACGGGTGCGCCCGGCGGTACACCTCGTACGCGTGGGTGAGCAGCTCCTCCAGCGGCTTCGGGTAGGTGATCTCCTGGAGCCGCTCCATCCGCTCCTCGTACTCGATCCCGTCGCGCTTCATCTCGCCGACGGCCTCGCCGCGCGCCTTGTTCTGCTGCGCGGCGAGGATCTGGCGCGGGTCGTCGAGGGTCGCCTCGACCACCGAGATCACGTCCAGCGCGTACGAGGGCGAGGTCGGGTCGAGGAGCTCGAAGGAGGCCAGGGCGAAGGTGGAGAGCGGCTGGTTGAGCGCGAAGTTCTCCTGGAGGTCGAGGGTGAGGCGCACGATCCGGCCCTCGGCGTCCGGCTCCGGCAGCCGCTCGACCACGCCGCCCTGCAGCAGGGAGCGGTAGATCGCGATCGCGGTGCGGATGTGCCGGCGCTGCGCCGCGCGGTCCTCGTGGTTGTCGGTGAGGAGCTTGCGCATCGCCTCGAAGGCGTTGCCGGGGCGGCCGATCACCGACAGCAGCATCGCGTGGCTCACCTTGAACCGGGAGACCAGCGGCTCCGGGTCGGCGCCGATCAGCTTGTCGAAGGTCTCCTCGGTCCAGCCGACGAAGCCCTCCGGTGCCTTCTTGCGCACCACCTTGCGCTTCTTCTTCGGGTCGTCCCCGGCCTTGGCGATCGCCTTGTCGTTCTCGATCACGTGCTCGGGGGCCTGCGCCACCACCTGTCCGACGGTGTCGAACCCGGCCCGCCCGGCCCGCCCGGCGATCTGGTGGAACTCCCGGGCGCGCAGGATCCGCACCCGGTTGCCGTCGTACTTGGACAGCGCCGTGAACAGCACCGTACGGATCGGCACGTTCACCCCGACGCCCAGCGTGTCCGTTCCGCAGATCACCTTCAACAGGCCTGTCTGGGCCAGGCGTTCGACCAGCCGACGGTACTTCGGCAGCATGCCCGCGTGGTGCACGCCGATGCCGTGGCGCACGAAACGGGACAGGTTGCGGCCGAACTTGGTGGTGAAGCGGAAACCGCCGATCAGGTCGGCGATGGCGTCCTTCTCCGCCTTCGAGCACATGTTGATGCTCATCAGCGACTGCGCCCGGTCCACCGCCTCCTTCTGCGTGAAGTGCACCACGTAGACCGGCGCCTGGCCGGTCTGCAGCAGCTCCTCCAGGGTGTCGTGCATCGTGGTGCGGCGGTACTCGTAGAACAGCGGCACCGGGCGGGTCGTGTTGCGCACCACCGTCGTCGGGCGGCCCGTCCGGCGGGTCAGGTCCTCCTCGAAGCGGCGCACGTCGCCGAGCGTCGCCGACATCAGCAGGAACTGCGCCTGCGGCAGCTCCAGCAGCGGGATCTGCCAGGCCCAGCCGCGGTCCGGCTCCGCGTAGAAGTGGAACTCGTCCATGACCACCTGGCCGACGTCCGCCCGGAGCCCGTCGCGCAGCGCGATCTGCGCCAGCACCTCGGCCGTGCAGCAGATGATCGGCGCGGTCGGGTTCACGCTCGCGTCGCCGGTCATCATGCCGACCTGCTCGGTGCCGAACATCTTGACCAGGTCGAAGAACTTCTCCGACACCAGCGCCTTGATCGGCGCCGTGTAGAACGTCCGCTTCCCCTCCGCCAGCGCCGCGAAGTGCGCCCCGGCCGCCACCAGGCTCTTTCCCGACCCGGTCGGCGTCGCCAGGATGACGTTGTTCCCCGACACCAGCTCGATCAGCGCCTCCTCCTGCGCCGGGTACAGCGTGATCCCGCGCTCCTCCGCCCACGCGGCGAAGGTCTCGTACAGCGCATCGGGCGTGGCGGGCTTCGGCATCAGATCAAGGAGGGTCACCCGGCTATCTTGCCTGCTCGCCGCCACCCCGGGCAAAGCCCGCCCTCCGCCGGCACCCGCCCCGGGACTGTCCGGATCGCTGCACCGGCGGCCGCGAAGCTGTGCGCGGCCGCACATTGATCGCGGCGGCGGCGCCGTGCCAGAGTGCCGGGCATGGTCCAACCGCTCGCGTCCGCAACGCACACCACCGACCTCGCCCCGGCGGCCGTCTTCGACTGGCTCGACGAGGCCGCCGAACTGCGGGCCGAGGCCGGGCTGACGCGCCGGCTGCGCAGCCGCGCGGCGCAGGACCCGGTGCTCGACCTGGCCGGGAACGACTACCTGGGGCTGACCAGGCACCCGGCGGTGACGCAGGCGGCCGCCGAGGCGGCGCTGCGCTGGGGCGGGGGGTCGACCGGGTCGCGGCTGGTGACCGGGACGACCGCGCTGCACACCGAACTGGAGGAGGAGCTCGCCGCGTTCTGCGGGGTGGAAGCGGCGCTGGTGTTCTCCTCCGGCTACACCGCCAACCTGGCCGCGCTGACCGCGCTCACCGACCCGGACACGCTGATCGTGTCGGACGCCTACAACCACGCCTCGCTGATCGACGGCTGCCGGCTCGCCCGCGCGGACGTCCACCGGGCCCCGCACAGCGACCCGCAGGCCGTCCGGGAGGCGCTGGAGCGCCGGACGCAGCGGCGGGCGCTGGTGGTCAGCGACTCGGTGTTCTCGGTGGACGGCGACGCCGCCCCGCTGACCGGGCTGTCCGCCGCCGCCCGGGCGCACGGCGCCGCGCTGCTGGTCGACGACGCGCACGGGCTGGGCGTCCTCGGCCCCGGCGGCGCCGGGGCGCTCGCGGCCGCCGGGCTCGCCGGGCAGCCGGACACCGTCGCCACCGTCACGCTCTCCAAGTCGCTCGGCTCGCAGGGCGGCGCCGTGCTCGGGCCGCGCCGGGTGATCCGCCACCTCACCGAGACCGCCCGCACCTTCATCTTCGACACCGGCCTCGCCCCGGCCGCCGTCGCCGCCGCCCTCGCCGCGCTGCGCCTGCTGCGCGCCGAGCCGCACCGCGCCGACCGCACCCGCGAGGTGGCCCGCGGCCTCGCGGCCCGGCTGACCGCCGCCGGACTCCGGGCCTGCGAGCCGGACGCGGCCGTCGTCTCGGTCCGCGCCCCGGGCGCGGAGGCTGCCGTCGCCTGGGCTGCCGACTGCCGGCGGGCCGGGCTCGCCGTTGGCTGCTTCCGCCCGCCGTCCGTCCCGGACGGGGTGTCCCGGCTGCGCCTCACCGCGCGCGGGGACCTGACGGACGCGCAGCTCGCGGAGGCGGTCCGGATCATCGCCGAGCTGGCGCCGGAGGGCGCCCGGGCCGGCTGACACCCGCGCCGGGAGGGCCGCCCGGCCGGCCGCCCGTGCAACCGTCCGGCCGTCGGTGGCGTCACCCCGACGGGGGGTGGGTCGATGGGGGTGGCGGTGCGGCGGTGGGGGCCGGTGGCGGCCGGGGTGCTGTTGGTGTTGCTGTCCGGGTGGCTGGTGGGCGGGCCGGTGCGGCAGTTCGGGCAGGCGGCGGGGCTGGTGGGGGCGCCCGGGATGTTCCGCGCGGAGCGGTGTCTGATCCCGGCGAACGAGGACGGCCCGCGTCCTTCGGACTGCCGGGGCGTGTTCCGCCCGGACGGTGGCGGCCCGGCGCGCGAGCACGCCCGGATGCGGGCGGGCGCGATGGTCGGCGAGGACGTCTGGGCGGTGTGCGAGGGGGACGAGTGTCACCTGGTGTCGGACGCCGAGGTGGCGCGGACGGTGACGCTGCTGGCGCTGGCCCTGGCACCGGGTGTGGCGGGCGTGCTGCTGACCGGCTTCGGCCTGCGTGCGGGGCGGGTCGGCCGGGGGCTGCTGCTCTCCGGCGCGGTCGGGGGCGCCGTGCTGTTCACGCTGGTGGTGCTGGGCGGCGTCTTCTGGTTCGTGCTGGCCATGACGGGGGTGTGAGCGCCCTAGGGTTTCCGGGCCCGGCTGGGCTGCACCCTGGTCGGCTCGCCGGCCGCCTTGGGGTGGTCGGGCGGGTACGGGAGCTCGCCGAGGCCCTCGTCGCGCAACTGCTTGTCGTACAGCTCCAGCAGGCCGTCCAGGCGATACGCCCGGCCGTCCATCTCGGCGTTCAGGTCGCCGAGTTCGGCGAAGCGGGCGGGGACGGTGCGCAGGTCGAAGTCCTCGGGGGAGGCGTCGTCGAGCTCCTCCCAGCGCAGCGGGGTCGAGGCGGTGGCGCGGGGACGGGCGCGCAGGGAGTAGGCGGAGGCGATGGTGCGGTCGCGGGCCATCTGGTTGTAGTCGACGAAGATCCGCTCGCCGCGCTCCTCCTTCCACCAGGCGGTGGTGACCTGCCCGGGCATGCGCTGTTCCAGCACCCGGCCGAGGGCGATCACCGCGTGCCGGCCGTCGGCGAAGGTCCACTCGGGCACCAGCGGGACGTACACGTGCAGGCCCCGCCCGCCGGAGGACTTGGGCCAGCCGCGCAGCCCGTACTCCTCCAACAGGGCGCGCAGTTCGTGGGCGGCGCGGACGGCGTCGTGGAAGTCGGTGCCGGGCTGCGGGTCGAGGTCGATGCGCAGCTCGTCGACGTGCTCGGTGTCGGAGCGGCGGACCGGCCAGGGGTGGAAGGTGAGGCAGCCCAGGTTGGCGGCCCACAGCACGGCGGCCGGCTCGGTGGGGCAGATCTCGTCGGCGGATCGGCCGCTGGGGAAGTTGATCCGGGCGGTGGGCAGCCAGTCCGGCAGGCCCTTGGGGGCGCGTTTCTGGTAGAAGAACTCGCCGTCCACGCCGTCCGGGAAGCGCTGCAGGGTGGTGGGCCGGTCGCGCAGTCCGCGCAGCACCCCGTCGGCGACGGCCAGGTAGTACTGCGCGACGTCCAGCTTGGTGAAGCCGCGCTCGGGGTAGTACACCTTGTCCGGGTTCGACAGCCGGACGCTGCGCCCGGCGACATCCAGTTCCACGGCTGAGCCCATGCCCCTCACGCTAAGGGCGCCGTGCCCCGCGCGCGTCTTTTCGGCGTGCGCCCTTTCCACGGTGCGCCCTTTCCGCGGTGCGCCCTCTTCGCCCTGCGCCCTCTCGTCGCGCGCCTTCCGGCCGTGCGCGCGAGGATCGGAGCCATGGACCTGCCCGTGATGCCGCCGGTGGCGCCGATGCTCGCCAAGTCGGTGGCGAAGATCCCGCCGGGGATGCAGTACGAGGCCAAGTGGGACGGCTTCCGGACGATCGTGTTCCGCGACGGCGACGAGGTGGAGCTCGGCAGCCGCACCGGCAAACCGCTGACCAGGTACTTCCCCGAGCTGGTCGCCGCGCTGCGGCGGGAGCTGCCGCCGCGCTGCGTGCTGGACGGCGAGGTGGTGATCGCCCGGGACGGCCGGCTGCGGTTCGAGGAACTGCTGGAACGCATCCACCCGGCGGCGAGCCGGGTGCGGCTGCTGGCGGAGCGGACGCCCGCCTCCTTCATCGCCTTCGACCTGCTCGCGCTCGGTGACGCCCCGCTGCTGGACGAGCCGCTGTCGGTGCGCCGCGCGGCCCTGGAGACGGCGCTCGGCGCCGCCCGCGACCCGGTGTTCACCGCCCCCGCCTCCACCGACCGGGACGTGGCGCAGACCTGGTTCGCCGAGTACGAGGGCGCCGGACTGGACGGCGTGGTGGCCAAGCCGCTGGACCAGCCGTACCGGCCGGGCGAGCGGACCATGTTCAAGATCAAGCACGAGCGCACCGCCGACTGCGTGGTGGCCGGCTACCGCGAGCACAAGAGCGGCCCGGTGGTCGGCTCGCTGCTGCTGGGCATCAACGACGCCGAGGGCCGGCTCCAGCACGTCGGCGTCTGCGCCGCGTTCTCGATGGCCCGCCGCCGCGAACTCGCCGAGGAACTGGCCCCGTTGCGGATGACCGACCTCTCCCGACACCCGTGGGGCGGCTGGGCGGACGAGGCGGCGCACGCCGAGGGCCGGCTGCCGGGTGCGGTCAGCCGGTGGACCGGCGGCAAGGACCTCTCCTGGGTCGCGCTGCGCCCCGAGCGGGTGGTTGAGGTCGCCTACGACCACATGGAGGGCACCCGCTTCCGGCACACCGCGCAGTTCCGCCGCTGGCGGCCGGACCGCACGCCTGAGAGCTGCACCTACGCGCAGCTGGAGGAACCCGTCTCCTACGATCTGGCGCGTGTACTGGGCAGTTGACGGCGCGTCGGAGGCCCGGCCCGGATCACCGGGCCGGGCCTCCGACGGGTTGCGTTCCGACGGCTCGGGCGCTCGGGCGGTCCGGAGCTCAGGCGTTGACCGTGGTCGGCGCGCCGGAGGGGGACCCGGGGGCGCCGGGCGAGGCCGGGGACGAGGCCGACCCCGACCCCGACCCCGAGGGCGAGAGCGAGGGTGACGGCGACGCGGACCCCGAGGACGTGGCCGACGGCGAGGCGGTGTTCACCGGCGGGATCGAGTAGACGTTCTTCGGCGAGACGATCTGCGTGATCGCCTTCGCGAACAGCGAGGACGGCTCCGAACCCCGGTACGGCACATCGGTGTTGAGCAGCACCACCAGGGTGGCCTGGGACTGCGGCAGATACACCGCCACGGTCTCGTAACCGGGCAGCGAGCCGTTGTGCCCGATCCACCCGTTGTTGTTGAACAGCCCGAGGCCGTAGCCGACGCCGGGGTCCCCGGTCGGCTGGGTCTTCAACCGCTGGGACTGGGTGTCCTGCTTCAGCAGGGAGCCGGTGGCCAGGGACTTCGACCAGTTCTGCAGGTCGGTGAGGTTGGAGATGACCGCCCCGGCCGACCAGGCCCAGGACGGGTTCCAGTCGGTGGCGTCCGTGGTCTGGCCGTTGGGCGTCTGGTCGGTGTAGCCGCGGGCGTGCGGGTCGGGGAAGGTCTCGTCGGTCGGGAAGACCGTCCCGTTCAGTCCGGCCTGGCTGAACACCTGGTCCTTGAGGAACTGGCCCACGGGCTCCCCGCCGGCCTTCTCGATGACCTTGCCGAGCAGGATGTAGTTGCTGTTGCTGTACTGGAACTTGCTGCCCGGCGGGAAGTTCGCCGGGTGCTTGTACCCGTAGGCGAGCAGCTCGTCGGGCGTGAAGACCCGGTTCGGGTCGCTGATCAGCGCGTTCACGAAGTCCGGGTCGGAGGTGTACGGGAACAGGCCGCTGCGCATCCCGGCGAGCTGGCGGATGGTGATCTTGTCGCCGCCGGGCACGCCGTCCACGTACTTGGAGACCGGGTCGTCCAGGCCCACCTTGCCCTGGTCGACCAGCCGCAGCACGCCGGTCGCCGTGAAGGTCTTGGTCACGCTGCCGATCCGCATGTTCAGGTCGGGCGACATCGGGGTGCCGGCGGACTTGTCGGCCTGGCCGAAGGCCCGCTGGTAGCTGCCGTCGGGGGTGGTGATCCCGACGATCACGCCGGGGGTGGAGGTCTGGTTCAGCACCTGCTTGATCGCGGCGTCCAGCTGGTTGGCGACGTCGGGGGTCAGCGGCACCACCGCGCCGGCCGAGCCGCTCGCCGAGCCGCTCGCCGAGCCGCTCGCGGCGCCCGAACCGGCGCTGGAGCCCGGCGCGGACGGGCTGAGCGCGGCCGGCTCGGCGGTGAGGGCCGCGCCGCCGGCCTGCTTCGGCGGCGACCCGCCGGAGCAGGCCGCGGTCGCGAGCAGGCCGGTCAGTGCCAGGGCGGCGCAGGCCGCTCGGCGGGTGGAACGGGACGCGGCCGGATGCGGCCGTCGGAGCGTGGTCATAGGTCGAGGCGCCTCTCTGCGGCGGACGGCCCCGGAGCGCTGCTCCACGAGGCCGACGGGGGAGCGCCGCCACCGTAAGCACCGCCGGTGCGGCCCCGCTCGTCGGCCGCCGCGGGGCTGACCCGAACGGACCGGCGGTCAGCCGACTGCCCCAGCCGGCTGGCGCACATCGCCTCCCGTGCTGTCAAGGACCGCTGCCCACTGGTGGGTTGGTGTCGCGGAAGCGGGCTCGCGCTCGGCCGGACGGGTGAGCACCGGCACGCCGCACCCGCCCCCGGCCCCAGCTCGGGCACGATCGTTTAGCCCAGCTGTGGCCGCCCTTAAGAATTCCTCGATGGACCGAACCCACCCTCACCAGGCAGATTTCTGCCTGCCCGGATCGCGTCCGCCAGGAACGGCCACACCGGGGCCACTCGGCCTGCCCACCCGCGAAGGCCGCCCCACTCGCACGTCAGGAGCCGACGCCCGTGAAGGCACTCGTCAAGCAGAAGGCCGAGCCCGGGCTCTGGCTGGTGGACGTCCCGAAGCCGGAGATCGGCCCCGGCGAGGTGCTGATCAAGGTGCTGCGGACCGGCATCTGCGGCACCGACCTGCACATCCGCAACTGGGACGGCTGGGCCCAGCAGACCATCACGACCCCGTTGGTGCTCGGCCACGAGTTCGTCGGCGAGGTCGCCGAGATCGGCGCCGGCGTCGCGGACATCGCGGTCGGCGACCTGGTCAGCGGCGAGGGCCACCTGGTCTGCGGCAAGTGCCGCAACTGCCAGGCCGGCCGCCGCCACCTGTGCCGCAACACGGTCGGCCTCGGCGTCGGCCGGGACGGCGCCTTCGCCGAGTACGTGGCCCTGCCCGCCTCCAACGTCTGGGTGCACCGGGTGCCGGTCGACCTGGACGTGGCCGCGATCTTCGACCCGTTCGGCAACGCCGTCCACACCGCGCTCTCCTTCCCGCTGGTCGGCGAGGACGTGCTGATCACCGGCGCGGGCCCGATCGGCATCATGGCCGCCGCCGTCGCCAAGCACGCCGGCGCCCGCAACGTGATGATCACCGACGTCTCCCCGTACCGCCTCGACCTGGCCCGGGAGGTCGGCGTCACGCTGGCGCTGAACGTCGCCGAGCACACCATCGAGGAGGGCCAGCAGAAGCTCGGCCTGCGCGAGGGCTTCGACGTCGGCCTGGAGATGTCCGGCCGCCCCGAGGCGATGCAGTCGATGATCGCCAACATGACCCACGGCGGGAAGATCGCCGTGCTCGGCCTGCCCGCCGAGCAGTTCCCGATCGACTGGGCCTCGGTCGTCACCTCGATGATCACCATCAAGGGCATCTACGGCCGCGAGATGTTCGAGACCTGGTACGCGATGTCCGTGCTGCTGGAGGGCGGGCTGGACCTCGCCCCGGTGATCACCGGCCGGTACGCCGCCGACGACTTCGCGGCCGCCTTCGACGAGGCCGCCAGCGGCCGCTGCGGCAAGATCATCCTCGACTGGACCGCCTGAGCCCCCCGTTCGTCCTCGTTAGGAGTCCGCAGTGTTCGACAACGTGCGCGCCGACATCGCCACCACCCTCGACGAGATCCGCGAGGCCGGGCTCTTCAAGCCCGAGCGGGTCATCGGCACCCCGCAGAGCGCCGCGGTCACCGTCACCGGCGGCGGCCGCCCCGGTGAGGTGCTGAACTTCTGCGCCAACAACTACCTGGGCCTGGCCGACCACCCCGAGGTGCTCGCCGCCGCCAAGGACGCGCTGGACCGCTGGGGCTACGGCATGGCCTCGGTGCGCTTCATCTGCGGCACCCAGGACGTCCACAAGGCGCTGGAGGACCGGCTCTCGGCCTTCCTGGGCCAGGAGGACACCATCCTGTACTCCTCCTGCTTCGACGCCAACGGCGGCGTCTTCGAGACCCTGCTCGACGACCGCGACGCCGTCATCTCCGACGCGCTCAACCACGCGAGCATCATCGACGGCATCCGGCTCAGCAAGGCCCGCCGCCACCGCTACGCCAACCGCGACCTCGCCGACCTGGAGCAGCAGCTCAAGGAGACCCAGGACGCCCGCCGCCGCCTGATCGTCACCGACGGCGTGTTCTCGATGGACGGCTACGTCGCCCCGCTGCGCGAGATCTGCGACCTGGCCGACCGCTACGACGCCATGGTCATGGTCGACGACTCGCACGCCGTCGGCTTCGTCGGCCCCGGCGGCCGCGGCACCCCCGAACTGCACGGCGTGATGGACCGCGTGGACATCATCACCGGCACCCTCGGCAAGGCGCTCGGCGGCGCCTCCGGCGGCTACGTCGCCGCCCGCCGGGAGATCGTCGCCCTGCTGCGCCAGCGCTCCCGCCCGTACCTGTTCTCCAACTCGCTCGCCCCGGTGATCGCGGCGGCCTCGCTGAAGGTGCTCGACCTGGTCGAGCAGTCCAACGAGCTGCGCGAGCGGCTGGCGGCCAACACGGCGCTGTTCCGCAGCAGGATGACCGAGGCCGGCTTCGAGATCCTGCCGGGCGACCACCCGATCGCCCCGGTGATGATCGGCGACGCGGCCAAGGCCGGCCGGCTCGCCGAACTGCTGCTGGAGCGCGGCGTGTACGTGATCGGCTTCTCGTTCCCGGTCGTCCCGCACGGCCAGGCCCGGATCCGGGTACAGCTGTCCGCCGCGCACTCCACCGAGGACGTCGAGCGCGCCGTCGCCGCCTTCGTCGACGCGCGCGCCGCGCTGGGCGAGTAGGCCCCGTCCGGCACTGAGCAAGCCGACAGCCTCATGAGCTGCCCGCGGGCCGGTCCGCTCGGAACCGGACCGGCCCGCGGGCTCACCATCGTCGTGGGGGGGGGGGGGGGGCGCCCGCCCCCCCCCCCCCCCCCCCCCCCCCACAACCCCCCCCCCCCCCCCCGGCGGGGGGGGGGCGGGGCCGCCCCCGCGCCCCCCCCCC
>NZ_JBIWAP010000056.1:0-44160 GCF_044760075.1 Kitasatospora sp. NPDC098663
CCGGTGGAGCGGATGATGCGGGACGCGAAGATCACCCAGATCTACGAGGGGACCAACCAGGTCCAGCGCATCGTCATGGCCCGCAACCTGCCGTAGCCGGACGGCGCCTCGGTCCCGGCCGCACCGCGGCCCCGACCGCGCCCGGCGGTGACGAGTAGGGTGCCGGACCATGACCGAGCCGGACTTCCTCACCACGACCAGGGCGTTCTACGACGCCATCGCCGTCGACTACGCCGACCGCTTCCGCGACGAACTGGCCGGCGAGCCGCTGTCCCGGGCGATGCTCGCGGCCTTCGCCGATCTGGTCCGCGCCGAGTCGGTCCGTACCGGGCGCGCCGACGGCCCGGTGGCCGAACTGGGCTGCGGCCCCGGCCGGGTGACGCACCACCTGCACGGCCTCGGCCTCGACGTCCGCGGCATCGACCTGTCGCCGCGGATGGTCGAGCTGGCCCGTGCGACGTACCCCGGGCTGGACTTCGCCGAGGGTTCGCTGTTCGACCTCCCGCTGTGCGACGGCGAGTTGGCCGGCGCGGTCGCCTGGTACTCGATCATCCACACCCCGGCGGAGCGCCTGCCGGAGGTGTTCGCCGAGTTCGCGCGGGTGCTCGCCCCGGGCGGCCTCCTGCTGCTCGCCTTCCAGGTCGGGGACGAGCCGCTGCGGATCGACCAGCCCTTCGGCCACCCGGTGACGCTGGACTTCCGCCGCCAGCAGCCCGACCGGATCGCGGAGTTGGTCCGCGCGGCCGGCCTGCGGCTCATCTCCCGCACGCTCCGCGAGCCGGAGGAGGGCGTGCAGCCGACCCCGCAGGCCTACCTGCTCGCCCGCAAGCCCGCCTGAGCCGCCCGGGGTGGTGGTGACAGCAGCATGACAGCGGTGCCGGTGGGGTGTGAGAGGTCTGACAGCGGGTGCCCCGAGCCTTGGTGATCGCACGTCAGTTCACCGAACGGGAGGCCCTGCCCATGCCCCGACCCCGCCTCACCTCCGCGCTCAGAACCGGTGCCGCCGCGGCCGCCGGGCTGCTGCTGGCCGGTCTCGCCCCGGCCGCCTCGGCGGCGGCCGCCCCCGCGGCGCCGGTGCCCCGGCTGGACTGGCGGTCCTGCGTGCCGGACTTCGACTGCGCCCGCGCGACGGTGCCGATGGACTACCGCGACCCGGCCGGGCGCACCGTCGAGCTCGCCGTCATCCGGCACCCCGCGACCGACCCGGCGCACCGGATCGGCTCGCTGTTCTTCAACCCCGGCGGCCCGGGCGTGCCCGGCACCCAGGCGCTGCCCGCCGTGTACGGGATGCTCCCGGCGCAGGTGCGGGAGCGCTTCGACCTGGTCAGCTTCGACCCGCGCGGCGTCGGTGACTCCACCCTGCCGCAGTGCTTCCCGGACGCGGCGGCCGAGCAGGGCCTGCTCGCCGGGCTGCCGGCCGGCTACCCGGTCGGCGCCGCCCAGGAGTCGGCCTGGGCGACGACGTACGCGCGCTTCGGCCGCCAGTGCGCCGACAACGAGCGGACCGGCCTGCTCGCCCACCTGTCCACCGCCGACACGGCCCGTGACCTGGACCTGCTGCGCGCCGCCGTCGGCGACCGCCGGCTGAGCTACCTCGGCACCTCGTACGGCAGCTACCTGGGCGCCACCTACGCCAACCTCTTCCCGACCCGGGTGCGCGCGATGGTGCTGGACAGCGCCCCCGACCCGGTCGCCTGGTCCACCGGGCGCTCGCCGCAGCAGCGCGCCCTGCCGCCGTTCCTGCGCACCGGCAGCGACCTCGCCGGCGCCCGCACCCTCGACGCCTTCCTCGACCAGTGCACCGACGCCGGCCCCGCCGCCTGCGCCTTCGCGGCGGCGGACCGGGACGCCACCCGCGCCAAGTTCGCCGAACTGCTCGACCGGCTCGGCCGGACGCCGGTGACGCTCGGCACTCCGCCGGCGGCGGTCACCTTCGACCAGGCCTCCACCGCCTCCACCGTCCTGCCGATGCTCTACGCCGCCGCTCCGGTGCCGAACGTTCCCGGCACCGGCTGGCCGGCGCTGGGCGGGCTGCTCCAGCAGCTGTGGACCGCCGCCCCGGACGCCTCGGCGCCGCTGCCGACCGGCGGCCAGCCCAAGCAGGCGCAGACCCTCGGGGCGCTCTGCGCCGACACCGTCAACCCGCCCGTCTCCGGTGCCGACCCGGCCGCCGACACCACGTACCCGGGGCTGTCCGCCCTCGCCCGGGCCCGCGCGGGCGCCACCGGCCCGTACCTGGTCTGGCAGAACCAGCGCTGCGCGGCCTGGCCGACCGAGGCCGCCCGGGACCGCTACACCGGCCCGTGGAACCGGCCGACCTCCGCGCCGATCCTGGTCGTGGCCCTCACCGGCGACCCGGCCTGGCCCTACGAAGGCTCCCGCGCGCTGGCCGACACCCTCGCCCGCGGCCGCCTGCTGACCGTCCACGGCTACGGCCACACGGCGCTGGGCAACCCGAGCGCCTGCGCCTGGGACCGCGAGCAGCGGTACCTGGTCAGCGGGGAGCTCCCGCCGCCCGGCACGGTCTGCGAGCCGGACCACCAGGCGTTCTAGGCCCTGCGGGCCGCGTCGCCCGGCCCGCCCTGGTCGTGCGCGTGCGCGGAGTCCGTGCACGCGCACGCACCTCGGTACGATGAACGTCATGAACCGTGCCGACCTCTCCCTGGGCCCGCTGTCCGAGCGGGACCACGCCTTCTACGGCCTGGTCTGGGCCGGCACCACCCTCGCCGCCCAGGTGGACCGCGAGCTCACCCGGGTGCACGGGCTGTCGCTGTCCTGGTTCGAGGTGATGCTCTGGCTCAACGGGCAGCAGGAGCCGGTCGCCGCCTCCGACCTGGGCGCGAAGACGATGCTCAGCCGCAGCCAGGTCTCCCGGGTGGTCGACGCCCTGGCCGCACGCGGCCTGGTCGCCCGCACGCCCTCCGCCTCCGACGCCCGGTCGGTGCGGATCGAACTGACCGGGCAGGGCCGCGCCGCCTTCGCCGAGGCCGACGCCACCCGGCGGGCCGTCCTCGCGCCGGTCTTCACCGACCGGCTCGACGAGGGCGACATCGCGGCCCTGGAAGCGGTCTGGCGCAAGCTGAAGGCCTGAGCCCTGAGCCCTGAGCTCTGAGCCTCCGCCACCCCGGGCCTCCGCCGTCTCGGCTACACCGCGCCGGCCTCCGCCGCTCCGGCCCGCGGTCGGCCGGAGGCGGTCGCGATCACCTCGTCCAGTACCTCGCGGGAGCGGAGCAGGTCGGTGATCATCCGGTCGATCCGGTCCCGTTCGGAGGCCAACTCCTCGACCAGCAGCGGGGTGGCGATCTCGTTCGGGCCGCCGTCGGAGTCGCGCATGCAGGGGAGGATCCTGTAGATCGTGCGGCTGTGCAGCCCGGCCGCGAACAGTTCCTGGATCAGCACGACCCGATCCACCGCCGGCTCCGGGTACTCCCGGTGCCCGCCCTCGGTCCGCCGGGCGGCCAACAGGCCCTGCTGCTCGTAGTAGCGCAGCGAGCGCTCGCTCACGCCCGTCCGTCGGGCCAGTTCACCGATCCGCATGCCGCCCACCCCGTCGTCGTGACCGAACGCCTGAACCTGACGCCGATGGTAGTTTCCCCGGCCCTCGCACCGACCGGATAACACGGGGCCGACACCCGGCGCCGGGCCGGGGGCGCCGCGCGTCGGCCGACGGGTCGTGCCATGATCCCTGCATGGCTTCCAACGTTTTCTTCGACATCGAGATCGACGGCGCTCCGTCGGGCCGCATCGTCTTCAAGCTGTACGACGACGTCGTCCCCCAGACCGCCCGCAACTTCCGCGAGCTCGCGACCGGCCAGAACGGCTTCGGCTACGAGGGCTCCGGCTTCCACCGCGTGATCCCGCAGTTCATGCTGCAGGGTGGCGACTTCACCAACCACAACGGCACCGGCGGCAAGAGCATCTACGGCGAGAAGTTCGCCGACGAGAACTTCCAGATCAAGCACACCCGCCCGGGCCTGCTGTCGATGGCCAACGCCGGCCGCAACACCAACGGCTCGCAGTTCTTCATCACCACCATCGTCACCGACTGGCTGGACGGCAAGCACGTCGTCTTCGGCGAGGTCGTCGAGGGCATGGACGTCGTGACGGCGGTCGAGAAGCTCGGCTCGCAGAGCGGCCGCACCTCGGCGAAGGTCACCATCGCCAAGTCCGGCATCGTCGAGTAGTCACCGGTTCGCGAGAACCGGTACCGCACACCGCCCCGGCAGGGGAAGTCGGATCAGCCGACCTCCTACTCCGGGGCGGTGGCGTGTCCGGGGGCAGGATAGTCGGGTCACCGGGCGGACGGGGCGGAACCGGGCAATCCCGGCGTGCGCCGGAGCGGTCGCTCTAGGCTCTCCGTGCGCGGTCGGAGCCGCAGCGAACTCGACACTCCGGCAAGGTGGTTCACCGATGGAACAGGACGCCGACGACGGCGCGGTGACGTACGAGCAGGTGACGGTGGTCTCGCTCGCCTCGTGCGAGCCGGTCAATCCGGCGCGGATCGCGGTGCGGGTCGCCTGCGAGGTCATGACGGTCAAGCGGGTGGCGGGCTACTGGGTGCGCTGGGACGAGCGCTGGGGGCCGGAGGAGATCCGCCACCACTCGCGCTGGGTGCCGGACGAGGAGTACGTGCGGCCGGGCGCCGGCGGCGTGGACGGCGCGCTCACCGTGACGGTGGCCGCGTACTGGACGTACCGGGAGGGCGGCAGCCCGCGCCGGCCGACCACGGAGACCGCGGTGGCCTTCCGGCCGGGCGAGGCCGAGCACGAACTGGTGCTGGAGCGGCCCGACCCGCACCGCCCGGCGGCCCTGACCGTGCACCTGACCGGCGCCCGCTGGCTGGCGGGCGGCGAGGGGCGGCTGATCCACTACGGCTACGCGGGCGCCACCGAGGCCGCCGGCGGCGAGGGGGAGTGGCTGGTCCGCTTCCCCGAGTGCGGCACCGGCCTGCTCCCGCAGGCGGGTTAGGCGCGCGCGGCGCGGGCCGGTCGGGAGCCGGGGCGCCATGCCGTGGAGCGCCACCGTCTCCTGGACCAGGTGGCCCAGGAGACGGTGGACGAGCGCGGGGACGGGCGGCATCCACCCGTTGCGGCCGCGCGGCTACTTCACGTCACGGCGGGCTGCTTCACGTCGCGGCGGGTTACTTGATGTCCGGTACCGCGGTGTCGTTCTTGAAGGCGTCGAAGACCTGCTTGGACTTGGTGGCGTCCCACAGCACCGCCGACTCCCCGGTCTTGGTCCGGTAGTCCGGGTTGCCGATCGGGACGGTCAGGGTCTTGCCGCCGCCGCCGTTGACGTCCTTCATGGCGAGGAAGAGCGAGCCGAGGTCGGTGAGGCCGGCGTCGTCGTCGACGATGAGGGTGCCGAGGGCGGAGTCGACCAGCGGGTAGAAGGTGAACGGGTTCAGCACGGTGCCGGGGGAGGCCGCCTGGTGGGCGAGGGCGCCGAGGAACTTCTGCTGGTTGCGCATCCGGCCGAGGTCCTGGTCGGCCATCTGGTGGCGCTGGCGGACGAAGGCGAGGGCCTGCTTGCCGCTGAGGGTCTGGTCGCCGGCCTTGAGGTCGAGGCCGGAGTCCTTGTCCTTGAGGTCCTGGTCGATGTGCATCTCGACGCCGCCGATGGAGTCGACGATGCCGACGAAGCCGGCGAAGCCGATCTCGGCGTAGTGGTCGAGGCGGATGCCGGTGTTCAGCTCGACGGTCTGGACGAGGAGGCGGCCGCCGCCGTTGCTGAAGGCCGAGTTGATCTTCGAGGTGGTGCCCTTGAGGGTCTTGCCGCTGCTGCTCTTGTACTCGGGGATCGGCACCCAGGAGTCGCGCGGGATGCTCATCAGGGTGTTCCCGTTGTCCCCGACGTGCAGGATCATCATCGAGTCGCTGCGCTTGCCGTCGGTGTCGTGACCGGTGTGCAGGTCGTCCTGTTCCGAGTCGGTGAGGCCCTGGCGGCTGTCGGAGCCGACGATCAGCCAGTTGGTGCCCTTGCCGGCCGGCGGGCGGCCGGGGTAGTCGGCGAGCACGTTCTCGTGGTTGAGCTTGGAGTCGGCCCAGAACCAGGTCGAGACGGCGGTGACCATGACGGCGATCAGGAGGCCGAAGACCGACCACTTGACGATCCGGCGCCGCGGCCACCGCCTGGTCCGTATACCGCCCGGCTGGGCGCCGCCCGGGCCCCCGGGCCCACCCGGCCGTCCGGGACCGCCGGGACCGCCGGGGCCCCCAGGCCCACCGGGCCCACCGGGGCGGCCGCCGGGTTGTCCGCCCGGACCCTGCGGCGGGACGCCGCCGAGTCGGGACTGCTCCGGCTGTCGTGGCGCGGGCGCACCCGGCCCGCGCGGGTTCATCGACGACGGCAGCGGCGGCTCGGCCGCCCCGCCGCCCCCGCCGCGCCCGTACGCGCCGCCGTTGCCGCCGCCCCCATACGGGTTCCCGTCCCGGTACGGGTTCCCGCCGCCTCCCGGGCGGCCCTCCTGCCACGTGTTCATGTCGTCGAGGATGCCCGACCCCGCCCGTGCTGACTCCCCCCGGGGTACTCACCAGGTCGCTTGTAGCAGTTTTGATGCACGGGTCGGATCGTTCCGCCGCAACTTCCGAGCGGCCGTACGACGGTGGGGGCGGGCGGCGCGGGCGCCGGGTCGACGTGAGCCCGGTCACCACGCGTCGCGTCACCCGCCGTTCAACTGGCGAAACGATTCTTGACCGGTTCGAACGCAGCGTGTTTGCATTTCGGGTATGGATCAGCGTTGGGCACTCACGCGTCGGCGGCACGTCGACCTGCGGCGTGGTGTGGCCTGTTCGCTCTGTCGCGGCTGAAGCGCGCCCACCGGATCACCTCGGCGTCACCCCACCCGCGCCGAGCACCCCACCTCGAACGCGTCGAGCACGTCGAGCACGTCGAGCACGTCGAGCACGTCGAGCACGTCGAGCACGTCGAGCACGTCGAGCACGTCGAGCACGTCGAGCACGTCGAAACACCTTCCCGGGCTCCGACCCGCAGCGGTCCTCCCGCGCCGCGTGGCGCCGCCCCCGCTTCCAGCCAAAGGTGAACCCCATGGCCACCGTCCTGTCCGTCTCCGGCTCCCCGTCCGCCACCTCCCGCACCACCCGCCTGCTGCGCCACGTCGACGCCGGGCTGGAGGCCCGCGGCCACCACGTCGTCCCGTTCGAGGCGCGAAGCCTGCCCGCGCACGCGCTGCTGTCGGGCGACTTCGACCACCCGGAGATCGTCGCCGTGACGGAGCTGTTCGCCCGGGCGGACGGCGTCGTGATCGGCACCCCCGTCTACAAGGCCGCCTACTCGGGCCTGTTGAAGGCCCTGCTGGACGTGCTCCCGCAGTACGCGCTGGCCGGCAAGGCCGTCCTGCCGCTGGCCACCGGCGGCTCGCCCGCGCACGTGCTGGCGGTGGACTACGCGCTGCGCCCGGTGCTCAGCTCGATGGGCGCCGGCCACATCACCCAGGGCTGGTTCGTGCTCGACCGCCACATCACCACCGGGGAGGACGGGACGACCCTGGTCGAGCGCGAGACCGACACCCTGCTGGCCCCGGTCGTGGAGGGTTTCGCGCAGGCCCTGGAGCGGCTGGCCGCACCGGTGCTGACCGGCTGAGGAACCGGGGCCGGGCCCCGTACGGGGCGTCCCCGAGACGGGCCGCGGCACCCCCTAGGGGGAGGGGTGCCGCGCCCCGCAGATCCTTGGTCGGCGGCTTCATTCCGGCGGATGACGAGCGCGCCCGCCGTTGCTCATAACGTTGTGGACGTCCCCGCTCGTGCCGACGAGGGGCGAGGTTCTCCCGGGAACCGGCGCCCGCCGGGCCCGGTGGGTGGGGTCAACTCCCGGTCGACGACCCTTCCTGCGCCATGCCCGCGTCCTGCGGCATGCCCGCGCACGGAGGGCCGGCCGGGGTCGACGGTCGGGCCCACTTCTTAGGAGACTCCAGTGACGACGGCAGCCACAGCCGTGTACGACCCCCAGCTTCCCGGCGGCACGCCCGCCGTCGCCGCCGCGGCCCGCCAGGTCAGCAAGGCGTACGGCGCGGGCGAGACCAGGGTCACCGCGCTCGACGCGGTGGACGTCGACATCCAGCGGGGCCGCTTCACCGCGATCATGGGCCCGTCGGGCTCCGGGAAGTCGACCCTGATGCACTGCCTGGCCGGCCTGGACACGGTCAGCGGCGGGCGGATCTGGATCGGCGACACCGAGATCACCGGCCTCAAGGACAAGCAGCTGACCAGGCTGCGCCGGGACAAGATCGGCTTCATCTTCCAGGCGTTCAACCTGCTCCCGACCCTGTCCGCGCTGGAGAACATCACGCTGCCGATGGACATCGCCGGCCGCCGGCCGGACCAGGCCTGGCTGGACCAGGTGGTGGAGACCGTCGGCCTGGCCGGCCGGCTCAAGCACCGTCCGGCGCAGCTCTCCGGTGGCCAGCAGCAGCGCGTCGCGGTGGCCCGGGCGCTGGCCGCCCGGCCCGAGATCATCTTCGGCGACGAGCCCACCGGAAACCTGGACTCCCGGGCCGGCGCCGAGGTGCTCACCTTCCTGCGCCGCTCGGTCGACGAACTGGGCCAGACCATCGTGATGGTGACCCACGACCCGGTCGCCGCGGGCTACGCGGACCGCGTGCTCTTCCTCGCCGACGGCGTGATCGTCGACGAGATGCACGCGCCCACCGCCGACTCCGTCCTCGAACGCATGCGCCGTTTCGACGGCAAGCGGACCAGCTGAGCGGGCGGGACGGGACAGATGCTGCTCAAGACCGCTCTGCGGAGCTTCTTCGCCCACAAGGGCCGCATGGCGCTCTCCCTGATCGCCGTGATGCTGTCGGTCGCGTTCGTCTCCGGCACCCTGGTCTTCTCCGACACCGCGACCAGCACCTTCGACAAGCTGTTCGCCGCGACCGCCTCCGACGTCTCCGTCCAGCCGCCCAAGCCGGCCGAGGACGACGACCAGCAGGTCTCCGACAAGCCGCGGACCGTCCCGGTGGCGGTCGCGCAGCAGGTCGCCGCGGTGCCGGGGGTGAAGTCGGCGGTCGGTCAGGTCATGGTCGAGAACGCGACCCTGGTCGACCCGGCCACCGACAAGCTGGTCGGCCCGACGTCCGGCGCGCCGACCCTGGTCGGCAACTGGACGCAGACCCCGCGCAGCGCGGTGCACCTCACCCAGGGCCACGCCCCGCGGAGCGCGGGCGAGTTGGTGCTGGACGCGGACACCGCGAAGAAGGCCGGGCTCGGCCTCGGCGCCAGGCTCCGGGTCGACAACGCCGACGGCCGGCACGAGTTCACGATCTCCGGCATCGCCTCCTTCACCACCACCAACCCCGGTGCGGCGCTGGCCTTCCTGGACACCCCGACGGCCCAGCAGGTGCTGCTCGGCGAGCAGGCGTACACCTCGGTCGAGGCGTTCGGTGACGGCAGCCGCGGCAACGACCGGCTCAAGGCCGACGCCCTGGCCGAGCTGGGCACCGGTTACCAGGTGAAGACCGCGGCCGAGCAGAAGGACGAGAACACCAAGAGCATCGGCAGCGGCCTCGGCTTCATGAAGAACGCGATGCTCGGCTTCTCGCTCATCTCGGCGTTCGTCGGCTGCTTCCTGATCATCAACACCTTCTCGATGCTGGTCGCCCAGCGCACCCGGGAGATCGGCCTGCTGCGCGCCATCGGCGGCAGCCGCCGGCAGGTGAACCGCTCGGTCCTGGTCGAGGCGCTGATCCTCGGCGTGCTCGGCTCGACCCTCGGGGTCGCGGCCGGTCTGGGCCTCGCGGTCGGCCTGATCAAGCTGATGAACGCGATCGGCATGAAGCTCGACGCGGGCGACCTGGAGATCGGTCCGACGGTGTTCCTCGCCGGGTACGCCCTGGGCATCGTGGTGACCCTGGTGGCGGCCTGGGTCCCGGCCCGCCGGGCGAGCCGGATCGCGCCGATGGCCGCGCTGCGCGACCACGGCACGCCGGCCGAGGGCCGCGCCAACCTGGTCCGCACGGTGGTCGGCCTCGTTCTGACGGCGGGCGGCGGCGGTCTGCTGGTGCTGGCCGCGCAGGCGGAGAAGGCGGCCACCGGCGGCCAGTACCTGGGTCTCGGCGTGCTGCTCACCCTGGTCGGCTTCGTGGTGCTCGGCCCGCTGCTGGCCACCGCCGTGGTGCGGGTGCTGGGCGCGCTGCTGCCGGCGCTGTTCGGCCCGTCCGGCCGGCTCGCCCAGCGCAACGCGATGCGCAACCCGCGTCGCACCGGGGCCACCGCCGCCGCGCTGATGATCGGACTGGCGTTGGTGATCGGCTCCTCGGTGTTCAGCGCCTCGACGGTCACCTCGGCCAACGCGCAGATCGACCGGTCGGTGGGCGCGGACTACATCGTCCAGGGCGGCCGCACCTCGATCACCCCCGAGATGCTGGACGCCGTCCGCCGGACCCCGGGCATCGACCACGTCACCACCCAGAAGTCCTTCAGCCCCAAGCTCCAGCTGCCGGACGGCCGGAGCGTGAAGACCAACCTCACCGCAGCGCCGCCCGCCTTCTTCGGCACCGACTTCCACCTCCCGGTCACCGCCGGTTCGGTGGACGCGATCGGGCGGGGCGAGCTGGGGATCGGCGAGGCCTTCGCGAAGGACCACGGCCTGAAGGTCGGCGACCAGGTGACCGTCGCCTACGGCAAGGGCCGCACCCAGGCGCTGCCGGTGGGCGCCGTGTTCGCGAAGGGCTCGCTGTTCGGCGACGGCTCCTTCGTCGACTTCGACACCATGGCCAGGGCCGTGCCCGCCGACGAGCAGCCGCCGGTCTGGACGTTCTTCGCCAAGGCCTCCTCCGGAGCCGATGTCGCGAAGACGCTGACCGCCCTGGAAGGCGCGCTCAAGGAGTACCCGCAGCTGACCATCAAGGACCAGGCCGGCTACAAGGAGGTCGTGCAGTCCCAGGTCGACACCCTGCTCTACCTGATCTACGGCCTGGTCGGCCTCTCCATCGCGGTCGCCGTGCTCGGGGTGGTCAACACCCTGGCGCTGTCGGTGGTCGAGCGGACCAGGGAGATCGGCCTGCTGCGGGCGATCGGGCTCTCCCGTCGCCAGCTGCGCCGGATGATCCGGCTGGAGGCCGTGGTGATCTCGGTGTTCGGCGCGGTCCTGGGCACCGGGCTCGGGCTGGCCTGGGGCGTCACCGCCCAGCGGGTGCTGCGCGACCAGGGTCTGGCCACGCTCTCCGTCCCGACCACCACGCTCGCGGTGACGCTGGTCGCCTCGGTGGTGATCGGGCTGGTCGCCGCCCTCGTCCCGGCCTTCCGGGCCGGGCGGATGAACGTCCTCGCGGCCATCGCGACGGACTGATCGCGGCCATCGCGCCGGACGGGCCGGGACCGGCGCGACGGACCGGCCACGGCCGTCGCGCCGGACGACGGACCGACCGGGCGGCGCGGGCCGCAGGACCCGGCGGCTGGGGGGCCGCCGAGGGGGAACGGGGGGCAGGGGCCGGGTGCGGGCAGCACCCGGCCCCTGCGGCACGGGCCGCCCCTGGCCGACTGAGATGATCGTCCGATGTTCGCCCCGGATACCCCGGACGCCCCGCCGCTGCCCAGCGCCGCGCCCCTCACCGCCGCCGCTGCCACCCGCTGGCGCGCCGCCCGCACCGCCTGGCGCCTGGACAGCCGCTGGCTGGCGCTGCTGCCGGCCGCCTTCGTCATCCTGGCCACCGCGGTGGAGCCGACCCCCGGTGACTGCAACGTCCAGGGCGTCTGCCGGGACACCTGGGGCTCCTCGCTGGCTGCCTGGTCGGTGCTCGCCGAAGTGGTCCTGCTGGCCGGCCGGTTCCGCGGCCGGGCGCTGGTCCCGCCGGCCGTCCTCGCGGTGCTCTGGTACGCCCCGCACGGCCTGGTCACCCCGCTCGGCCGCTGGACGGCCGTCCTGGTCCACCTGCTGCTCTCCGCCGTGCTGATCGGCGCCGAGCTCGGCCGCCGCCGCGCCCGCCAGCAGCTCGACGAACTGATGGCCCCGCCCGTCCCCTTCCCCTGGACCGCCGCCGGGGCGCCCTCGCCCGTCCACCCGGACGGCCCGCCGGTGCTGCGCCGCGCGCTCGGCGGCCTGCTGCTCGCCGCCGCCCTGGTGTTCCCGCTGTACGGGCTGTGGGAGCAGGCCCGGCAGCAGGCGAGCGCCGAACGGGCCGACCAGGTCACCGGCACCGCGGGTGACACCGACCAGGCCGGCGTCCTGACCGTCCGCTTCCACCCGCCCGGCGGCGGCCCGGAACGCACCGCCCGGCTGGACGTCTGGTGGGCCCGGTCGCCGCAGCCCGGCGAGGCCGTCCCGCTGCTGGTGGACGGCGACGCCGTCCGCGCCGCCGGCGACGACTACGACCTCACCGGCGCACTGACCGCCGGCGGCCTGCTCGCCCTGCCCGGCCTGCTGCTGCTCGGCTCGGCCGCCACCGCGAACGCCCGCCGCTCCCGGCCCTCCTTCGCGGGCTCCGCGCCCGCCCTCGCCGTCCGGGTCCGCGCCGACGCCCGGGGCGACCTGCTGGTGCGGCCGCTGGACGGCCCGCCGGACGGTCCCGCGCTCTGGCGGCTGGTCGAGCGCGACCGCTACCGCTGGGCCCATTACGGCGCCCCGGGCGGCGAGGGCCCGGCCTGGGTGCCCGAGCACCTGGAGACCGAGGACGACGACGCCGACCACCTCGATCTCGGGGTCTCCTACGACGAGGAAGAGGAGGAGCTCGGGGACGTCCTCGACCGGCTGACCCCGGAGCAGGCCGCCGCCTGGCTCGCCCGCGCCGGCCGGAGCGTGCCGGCCGTGCTGTACCGGGGGCCCGACGGGCCGGAGCAGCAGCTCCTGGTCCGCCCCGGACTGCTGGACCACGACCCGCGCTGGGTGGCGGCCGTGGTCGCCCCCGCCGCCCGGGCCCCGCGGCCGGGCCGGCGCACCGAGGGCTACCGGGAGCGGGAGCTGTCCGTCGCCGCCCTGACCGCCGAGACGGTGGCCGCCGCCCCCGCGGCCGGTCCGGACGCCGAACCGGTGGCCGCCCGGCGCTGGGAGATGCCGCTGCCGCTACGGGCGGCGGCCGGTCCGGTGCCCGCCCTGCTGCTCGCGGGCCTCGTCGTGCTGCTCGACCGGAGCGGCTGGTGGGGCGGGCTGGTCCACCCGCTCGTGACCGGCACGGTGGCGATCCTCGCCTGCGGCCGCACCCTCTCCTGGCAGATGGTCGCCGACCGGGACGGCCTGCGGATGGCCACCGCGCTGCGCACCCGGACCTTCCGGTGGCACGAGATCAACGCGGCCGCCGTCCACCGCAACCTGCTCACCGTCCAGCTGCGCTCGGGCGAGGAGGTCACCGTCGGCAGCCGCCCGGCCGCCTGGCTGGCCGGACACTTCGGGGACCGCTACGACCCGGTGGAGCTGGCCCGCGCCGTCGCGACCGCCGCCCACCGACCGGACCTGCGCCCGCACCGGTCGCTGCCGGACCGGCTGGGCGGTCCGCAGCACCTGCTGAACCGGTTGTCGCTGGTCGGCTACGCGCTCTTCACCATCGTTCACCACCTGCTCTGAACCTGCGCCGAACCTGCACCGAACCCGCGCGGCCGCCGCCGAACCCCGCCGGGGGCGCCCTCCCGGGCTCCGCCCCCTCCTCCGGAAACCGCCCGTTCCGACCCGGCTGCGGGCCCGTACGGGGAGCGGAGTACGGTGGTCGTGATCAAGGAGCCCAACCGGGCGCCGCGGGCTGCGTGCAGCGGCCCGGACCGGGACAAGACGGAGACGCGTCCGCACCGGTACGGTTGGCCCCGATGAACACCAAGGCTGCTGAGGAGCTGCCGGCTGTCTCCGTGATCATGCCGGTGCTCAACGAGGAACGACACCTGCGGACGGCGGTCCGGCGCATCCTGGACCAGGAGTACCCCGGGCCGATGGAGGTGGTGATCGCCCTCGGTCCGTCCACCGACCGGACCGCGGAGATCGCGGCCGAACTGGTGGCGGAGGACCCGCGGGTACGGACCGTGCCGAATCCCACCGGCCGCACCCCAGCGGGGCTGAACGCCGCGATCCGGGGCTCGCGCCATCCGATAGTGGTACGCGTGGACGGCCACGGCCTGCTCACCCCCGGCTACATCACCACCGCGGTCCGGCTGCTCGACGAGATGGACGCCGCCAACGTCGGCGGCATCATGCACGCCGAGGGCGAGACCGAGTGGGAGAACGCGGTCGCCGCCGCGATGACCTCCAAGATCGGTGTCGGCAACGCCGCCTTCCACACCGGCGGCCTGGCCGGCCCGGCGGACACCGTCTACCTCGGGGTGTTCCGGCGCGAGGTGCTGGAGAAGCTCGGCGGCTACAACGAGGAGTTCATCCGCGCCCAGGACTGGGAGCTCAACTACCGGATCCGCCAGGACGGCGGGCTGGTCTGGTTCACCCCGCAGCTCAAGGTGACCTACCGGCCCCGGCCGTCGGTGAAGGCGCTGGCCAAGCAGTACAAGGACTACGGCCGTTGGCGCCGGGTGGTCACCCGCTACCACCGCGGCTCGGTCAACCTCCGCTACCTGGCCCCGCCGACCGCCCTGCTGGCCGTCACCCTCGGGCTGGTGCTGGGCGTCGCCGTCCACCCGGCCCTCTTCGCGGTGCCCGGCGCGTACCTGCTGGGCATCCTCGGCGGCGGGCTGGTCGGCGGCCGCGGCCTGTCCTTCAAGGCCAGGGCGATGCTGCCGGTGGCGCTCGCCACCATGCACCTCAGCTGGGGCTTCGGCTTCCTCACCTCGCCCCGCTCACTGGCCCGCCGGGTGGTAAGCAGTGTCGGCCCGGCCGCCAAGGACGTCCTCTCCCGGGCGAGTTGACGCCGGCTCGACAGGTTCGTCCGACACTTTCCGCCGGGCGCGCGAAGGGTCGGACGAATCCTGGGAGTCGAGCCCGCACCGCTATCGTCGGTGCGCATGGCGACAGTTGAGAGCGGGCCCGGCGCGGCCCGGATCGAACCGAGCGCGGACGTCGACGAACGGGCCGCCATCGGCGCGGGGACGACGGTCTGGCACCTCGCCCAGGTCCGCGAGGAGGCGGTGATCGGCGCCGAGTGCGTGATCGGCCGCGGCGCCTACGTCGGCCCGGGCGTCCGGATCGGGGACCGGGTCAAACTGCAGAACCACGCGCTGGTGTACGAGCCCGCACTGGTCGAGGACGGGGTGTTCATCGGCCCCGCGGCCGTCCTCACCAATGACCGTCATCCCCGCGCGGTGACCCCGGACGGTCGGTCCAAGCGTCAACAGGACTGGCACGCCGAAGGAGTGACGCTCCGTCATGGATGCTCGATCGGCGGCCGGGCGGTCCTGGTCGCCGGGGTGACGGTCGGCCGCTGGGCGCTGGTCGCGGCCGGCGCGGTGGTTCACCGGGACGTCCCGGACTTCGCCCTGGCCGCCGGTGTCCCGGCCCGCCGGATCGGCTGGGTCGGCCGCGCCGGCGAGCCGCTGGAGCCCGCCGGCGACGGCCGCTGGCGCTGCCCCCGCACCGGCGAGCACTACCGGGAGACGGGCGGAACCCTCGCGCCGGAGTAGGGCCTGGCTACTTGGCGCACGCGTCGGTGTCGTCCGCCTGCACCCGCTGGAGGTCCTTCGGCGCCTCGGTCGGGGCCGCCGCCGGAGCCGCGAGGACGTCCTTGCCCAGCACCAGCACCAGCGGGCCCTTCGGATCCGCCTTCGGGTCCGGCCGGACGGCGTCGCCCGGCAGGCCGAGCGCGGCGGCCAGGGAGGCGGCCGCGGCGTCCTGTCCGGTCGGGAAGGACACCGTGGTGGTCGCGGTGACGGGGGCGTCGGAGGCGGTCGCGGCCTTGGCGAAGCCCTTGGCGCGGAGCTTGTCCACGGTGGGCCCCGACTGCCCGCGCGTCCCGCTGCCGTTGCGCACCGTCACCCGGACGTCCTTGGGGTCCACCGTCGGGGCGGCGGTGGTCGGGGCCGCCGGTGCGGTCTCCGGCGCGGCCGTGGCGGCGTCGGCGGGGGAGGCGGTCTCGGTCAGCGAGCGGTCGCCCGCGACCATCGAGAACAGCTGCCCGGCGTCCGGCTGCTTGAGCACCAACCGGTCCTTGTCCTTGGGATCGTCCAGGACCGGCACGGTGGCGAAGGTGATGTTCTTGGTGTCGACCTTGCTGAGGTCCAGCGCGAGGTCCTTGAGCTTGTCGACGCTGCCGATCCCGGAGTCCACGGTGAGCGCCTTGGTGGCGGCGTCGGCGAGCTTGTAGAGCTTGCCCGGGCTGGTCAGGGTGTCGTCGCTCTTGATCTTGCGGATCATCGAGCTGATGAACTGCTGCTGGAGCGGGATGCGGGTGAGGTCGCCGCCGAAGCCGACGGCGTGCCGGGTGCGGACGAAGGCCAGCGCCTCGTCGCCCTGGACCACGTGCCGGCCCTTGCTCATCTTCAGGTGCGAGTCGGTGTCGTTGATGTCCTTGGCCGCGCAGACCTCGACCCCGCCGACGGCGCTGGACAGCGTCTTCACCGCCTCGAAGTTGACCTGCACGAAGTGGTCGACCCGGATCCCGGTCATCTTCTCGACGGTCTTCCAGGTGCAGCCCGGGTCGCGCCCCTCCTGGCCGAGGCTGTTGTTGAACATGTCCCGCGCGGAGCCGGGGATCTTCTTGCCGTCGCCGCTCTGGCACTCCGGGATCGGCACCATCAGGTCGCGCGGGATGCTGATCGCGGTCGCGTTGGAGCGGTCCTTGGAGATGTGGAACAGCAGCGTGGTGTCGGCGTGCCCGGCGCTGCCCTCGTCGCCGTACTCGCGGCCGAGGCCCTGCCGGCTGTCGGTGCCCAGCACCAGGATGTTGAGCGCGTCCCCGGCGGCCTTGGGCCGCTCCTCCTCGTTGCCCAGCTGGACCTTGACGGAGGTCAGGTTGCTGTTGAAGTGCTGGTACAGGTAGTACGCCCCGCCGCAGCCCGCGACCATCACCAGGGCGCCGGCCCCGGCGGTCCACTTGAGCGCCCGGCGGCGCCGGGTCCGCTTGGCGGCGGCGGCCGCCCGGCGCCGGGAGTCGCGGCGGCCCGGCCCGGGGGTGCCCGCGGTCCCGGACCCGGTGGCCGGCATCTCCTCGGCGGCCGTCCGTTCGGCCGTCCGGCGGCGCTGCCCGGGGATTCCGGCGGCCGGGTCGAGGCGGTACTGGCCGGTTTCCGGGTCGCGCGTCCACTGGTCGGCGGGATCGACCTCCGGTTTGTCCTGCTGCACGGGGGTTCCCTACCTCCGACCGGTCACGGCTCAGGCTCGCCCGTTCGGCGGGCCGATCCGGACACACTAGACGAGCCGAACGGCGGAATCCTTCCGGTGTGATCTGCGCCATGTTCAGGTAATGGCCCGGTAAAGTCCCCTGAGTGTGCGGGATTTCCGGAAAACCCGCGCCGACCTGCGGCGCAGCCGCGATCAGTGCTGCGCGCAGGCGTCCACGTCGGCGGTGCGTCCCTCGAAGGTGGGCGAGGCGTCCGCCGAAGGTGACGCCTTCGCCGACGCCCCCGCGGCCCCGGCCGCCCTGTCCGACCCCGCGCCCGCGCCCGCCGCCGCACTCGGACTCGGGCTCGGGCTCGGGCCCGCCGCCACCGGACTCGGGCTCGGGCTCGCACCCGCCCCGACACCGACAGCCGCCCCAGCCTCGAAGCCCGCCCCGAAGCCCGCCCCGAACCCCGCCCCGGCGACGGAGCCCGGGGACGGCACCGAACCGGGCGGCCGGACGGCGACCGCCCGGTCGTCCCGCAGCGCGGTGAACAACCGGGTGGTCTGCGGCTGCACGAACTCGTCCCGGTCCGAGTCGTACCGGTACGGGCGGCGCGGCGCGGTCAGGAGCACCACGTCCGCCGAGGGGATGTCCCGCAGGTCCTGGGTGAGGTCGTACAGCGCCCCGAGCGAGGACAGTCCGCCGTCCGCCTTGACCGAGGAGGTGGCCGCGTCCAGCACCGGCCACAGCCGCGCCGGGTTCAGCAGTACGCCCTGCGACTGCACCTTGCGGATCAGCGCGGCCAGGAACTGCTGTTGACGGCCCATGCGCTGGGTGTCGCTGCCGTCGCCCAGGCTCTCCCGGGCCCGGACGTAGCCGAGTGCCTGCTCGCCGTGCAGGGTCTGCCGCCCGGCGGGCAGGTCGAGTCTGGCGTCCTTGTCGTGGATCGCCTGCGGGACGCACACCTCGACCCCGCCGATCGCGTTCACCATCGTCTTGAAGCCGTTGAAGTCGAGGATCACGTAGTGGTCGATCCGGATGCCGCTGAGCTGCTCGACGGCGCGGATCGAGCAGGCCGCGCCGCCCATCTCGAACGCCCAGTTGAACTGCATCAGCCCGGCCTTGCTGCGGGTGCCGTCCGGCTTCTCGCAGGCGGGGACGGTGACCATGACGTCGCGCGGGATGGAGACGGCCGTCGCGTGCTTCCGGTCGGCGGCCAGGTGCAGCAGGATCGTGGTGTCCGAGCGCTGGGTGCCCGGCTCGCCGCCGTACGAGGAATTGGTGCCGGAGCGGTCGTCGCTGCCGATCAGCAGGATGTTCTCGGAGCCCTTGGCCCCGGCGGTCCGGCTCGGCCGCTCGGCCTCCAGCCGGGCGAGCAGCCGGTCGGTGGCCGAGTCGGTGCGGATGTTGCCGTCCAGCGTGCGGTAGGCGATCCAGAGCAGTGCCCCGGTGGCGACCAGCAGGAACGCGACGACGCCGGCGGTGATCATCAGCCACCGCCGGCGCCGACGCGGGTGTTCGGGTTCGGAGGGGTGCGCATCCGTCGGGGGCGGGTCGGTCGGGGGGTGCGCGGTGTCGTCCTCGGCCATGGCAGGGATCCCTACCCGCCCGGCCCGACCCGGGGGTTACCCGAGGCGCAGTGTCACCCGTTCGGATTCGGTCCGCTTCTCCCACTGCTCGGGTTCGAGCCCCTGCGAGTTGCGGCACAGCACCACCGAGGCGCCGGCCGCCAGCGGCGCCAGCAGGCCGGCCTCCAGGCCGGTCCAGTCGTCGAACGAGAGGGTGGACAGCACCCGGTCGCCGGGCTTGAGCCCGAGCCGGGCGGCCCCCTCCCGGGCCAGCGCGACGGTCTGCTCGCCGGTCAGCTTCAGCGGCAACCCGTCCACGGCGGTCTCCAGCGCGTGGCCGTCCGGGGCGACGGGCGAGTACGGCGCGAAGCGGTCGCCCTGGCCGGGCACCTCGGCGGCGTAGTCGAGGAAGCCGTCGGGGCGCTGCGGGAAGCGTCCGCCGAGCGGGCGCAGGGCCAGGGCCACCCGCTCGCCCTCGCAGGCCTGGGCGGCCGCCAGTCCGTCCGGACCGCTGACCACCAGGTCGGCGTCGGCCGGGTCGCCGCCGGGCACCGCCGTCACCCCGACCGACCAGCAGGCCAGCAGCCAGACGGCGCTCTGCCAGTGGGCGGGGAGCAGCAGCACGGCCCGGTCGCCCGGGCCGGCGTTCAACTCGTCCTGGAGGAGGTTGGCCGTCTTGGCGACCCAGTTGTCGAAGGTCCGGGCGGACAGCTCCACCCGTTCGCCGGTGGCGTCGTCGTAGAAGGTGACCAGCGGGGCCGCGGGATCGACCGTGGACGTGCCGCCTCGCAGATACGCGTGCAGCAGTTCGACGGGGGTGCGGGCATCGGCAGCGAAATGCGCAGTCATGGTGCGCCCCAGCCTACGGCCTTCGAGTGGGCCGTCGGGAGGGGTGGTGGACCGGGCGCGAGGCGACGTGGCGAGCGGCCCGATTTGCCGCCACCATCCGGTTTATGCGCCTTTCCCTCCCGGCCGCCCTGCTCGTCGGCTGCACCGTCGCCCTGCTCCTCCAGCCCGCCGCCACCGCCGGCCCGGCCGACCCCGACGGCGCCCGGCGCCGCGGTTCCGCCGGCGGCGGGTCGGTCACCTCACTGCCGCTCGGCCCCGGTCCCGCCCTGGCCCCGCGCACCACCCGGCCGTTCGAACTCCTCGGCGTCGGCTGGGACGGCCCGGCGGACGCGCTGGCCGGCGGCGCCGTCCGGGTCCGCACCCGGGACGCGGCCACCGGCCGCTGGGGCGACTGGCACGACCTGGAGGCCGACACCGAGGACGGCCCCGACCTCGCCCCGCGCGGCGCCACCGCGCCCCTGTGGACGGGACGTAGCGACGGCGTCGCCGTCGAGGTGCGCCCCGGCCCCGCCGGGCCCCCGCCCGGCCTGCGGATCGACCTGGTCGACCCCGGCCAGGGCGCGCCCGCGCCCGCCGCCCGGGTCGTTCCCCGCCACCCCGCCGACGGCCCCCAGGCCCCGCGCCCGGCCATCGTCACCCGGGCCGGCTGGGGTGCGGACGAGTCCCTGCGCGACCAGACCTTCGAGTACACCGGACCGGTCCACGAGGTGTTCATCCACCACACCGCCACCGCCACCGACTACGCCTGCTCCGACGCCCCCCGGGTGATCAGGTCGATCTACCAGTACCACGTTCAGAGCAGCGGCTGGCGGGACATCGGCTACAACTTCCTGGTCGACCGCTGCGGCACCGTCTACGAGGGCCGGGCCGGCGGCGTCGACCTGCCCGTCCACGGTGCCCACACCCTCGGCTTCAACACCGACTCGGCCGGCGTCGCCGCCATCGGCACCTACGTCGGCGACGCCCCGCCCCAGCCGCTCCTGGACGGCCTGGCCGCCATCGCCGGCTGGAAGCTCGGCCTCACCGGCCACCCCGCCGACGGCCGCACCAAGCTGACCTCCTCCTCCGACGCCAGCCGCTACCCCAAGGGCACCGTCGTCGACTTCGACGCGGTCTCCGGCCACCGCGACGCCTTCAACACCGAATGCCCCGGCAACGCCCTCTACGCCCGGCTCCCCGCCCTCCGCACGGCCGCGGCCCACCTCCAGACCCCCTGAGGTGCCGCACCGCCCTACGTCGGCCCGGGCCCCCGCCCGACCAGCTCCCGCAGCTCCGCCGTCAACGCCGCCGCCAGATCCGGCCGGAGGTCGTAGCGCGCCGGCGTGTTCTGCAGCAGTCCGATCCGCCAGCCCGCCCCGGCGTTCACCGCGATCACCGTCTGCACCGCGTTGAGCGCCGGGTCCAGGTCCTCCGCGGCGTCCGGCACCAGCCCCGCGACGGCGTCCAACTGCGCCACCCCGGGCCCCAGCGCGCGGACCCGGCGCACCCTGGCCACGTACTCGGGCGTCGCGTGGTCCGCGAAGAGCCGCCCCAGTTCGGCGGCGATCACCGACCGCCCGCAGTGCCGGGTGCCGTCGAAGCCGATCACCTCCCCGTCCTCGGCGAACGGCCCGGCGAAGGCCGAACCGTCCCGCTCGTTCCACCCCTCCAGCGCCCGGTGGTACAGCGCCCGCACCGCGCTCTCGTCCCCGGAGGACAGCTCCGGCAGCCGCGTATCGTTCATATCCCCATGGTCGACGAAGGCGGTGGAGCCGGACAGCGGAGGAGGCGCAGGGCGGTGACGGGCGAGTCGGTACGGCGCTGGCGGCCGGGTTTCCCGCTGGACGTCGCCCGGACGCTGCTGCCGCTGCGCCGGGGCCCCGCCGACCCGGCGTACCGCACCACCGGCGACGGCGCGCTCTGGCGGGCGTCCCGGACCCCGGCCGGGATCGGCACCCTGCGGGTGCTGGCGCGCCCGGCCGCCGGCGAGGTGGAGGCGACCGCCTGGGGGCCGGGCGCGCCGTGGCTGCTGGAGCGGCTGCCGGCGCTGCTGGGCGCGCAGGACGACCCGCAGGCCCTGGTGCTGCCGCCCGGCCCGCTGCGGGACGCCCAGCGCCGCACCGCCGCGGTCCGCCTCACCCGCACCGGGCTGGTCCTGGAGTCCCTCGTCCCGGCGATCCTGGAGCAGAAGGTGACCACCGACGAGGCCTACCGCGCCTGGCGCACCCTGCTACGGGACTTCGGCACCGCTGCGCCGGGCCCGGCCGAGGGTATGCGGGTGGCGCCGTCGGCCCGCGAGTGGGCGCTGGTGCCGAGCTGGGAGTGGCACCGCGCGGGGGTGGACCCGAAGCGCTCGGCGACGGTCGTGCGCGCCGTCCGGCTGGCGCCCCGGCTGGAGGAGGCCGCCGCGATGGACCACGCCGAGGCCTTCGCCCGGCTCACCGCCGTCCCGGGGATCGGCCCCTGGACGGCCGCCGAGACCCTGCAGCGCAGCAACGGCGACCCGGACGCGGTCTCCGTCGGCGACTTCCACCTGCCCAACCTGGTCGGCTGGGCCCTGGCCGGCCGCCCCCGCAGCGACGACGCCCAGATGCTCGCCCTGCTGGAGCCCTACCGCCCGCACCGCCACCGCCTCTGCCGCCTCCTGCTGGCCACCACTCCCCACGCCCCCCGCTACGGCCCCCGCCTCACCCCCAACGACCACCGGCGGCGATGAACTACGCCGTAGTACACTGCCTCGCATGGAAGCAACCATGCGGGAGCTGAACCAGCAGACGGCCAGGGTGATAGGAGCCGTCGAGCGGGGCGAGACCGTCACCGTCACCAAGGACGGCAGGCATGTGGCGACCATCCTGCCGCCGAGCCTGGCCGCACCCGTCTACCCCTTCCGGACCGATCCGATGGGGGAGGAGCTCGACGACATGCCGGTCATCCCCGGCGGCGGCGGGCGCATTCTGGCCGACCTCGACCAGCACATGGAAGGATTCGGCAGGTGACCGACGTCGCGGTGGTCGGCGACACCGGCGCCCTGCTCGCCGCATACGCCGGTGAGGAACCCGACCATGACGCCTGCCTGAAGGCCTTGCGTACGGTCGGCCATCTGGTCATCTCGCCCCTGGTGCTGGCCGAGCTGGACTACCTCGCGCACCGGACGCTCGGAGCCGCGATGGCGATGCGCGTTCTGGACGACATCATCGACCGATGTGCGATCGGCCGCTTCGAGGTGCCCGAGGTGGGTGCGCACCTTGCCACCGCGCGGGCGGTCATGCGGCAGTACCCGGACCTGAACATCGGCCTGACGGACGCCATCAACGTCGCGCTGGCCGCGGAGTTCAGGACCGACGCGGTGTTGACCGTCGACCGTCGCCACTTCCGTGCGATCAGGCCGCTGACCAACCACAAGGCCTTCCGGCTGCTGCCGGACGACCTCGACGGCTGATCCTCACCGCACCTCGATGAAGGTGTCGGCGCTGCGGTCCGGGCGTTCGCGCGGGGGTTCGGCGGGGCGGTCGACGGCGACGGCGCGGCGCGACCGCCCGCACCGCCACCGCCTCTGCCGCCTCCTGCTGGCCACCACCCCCCACGCCCCCCCCGCTACGGCCCCCGCCTCACCCCCGACGACCACCGGCGGCGATGAGCCGGAAGCGCTGTGCGGTGTACACGCCGATGTGTACGCTTGATGCATGACTGACGCACTGAGCATCCGGGAACTGCGTGCGAACATCGCCGAGGTGGTCAACCAGGCCGAGGCCGGCGAGATCACCGTGATCACTCGGAAGGGCGAGCGGGTCGGAGCGGTCGTGCCGATCGAGATCCTCGATGCCATAGAGAATGCCGCGGACGAACTGCTCGCCCGTGAGGCCGAGCAGCACCGGAACGATCCCACCGTGACCATGGCCGAGCTCCTGGCCGACCTGTTCGACTCGCCCGGGGACTCCTCCGGGAGCGCTGCGTGAAGTACGCGTTCCGCTTCACCGCGCATGCCAAGCGCCAGCTGCGTGACATCAGCCAGGTCGATGCGATGCGGATCCTCACCGCACTCACCGTTCTCGGTGAGGACCCGTACGTCGATGGCCCGGATGTCAAGAAGCTGGCGGGTCACGTCGGCCTCTACCGTCTCCGCGTCGGCGTCTACCGCGTGGCCTACGAGATCCACGACGGCGTGTTGGTGATCCTCGTGGTGGCCGTCGGAAATCGCCGCGAGATCTATCGCGGTCTCTGAACCGTTACCGCACCTCGATGAAGGTGTCGGCGCTGCGGTCCGGGCGTTCGCGCGGGGGTTCGGCGGGGCGGCCGACGGCGACGGCGCCCATCGGGTCCCAGCCGTCCGGGAGGTCGAGGGCCGCGCGGACGGTGTCGCGGCAGAACATGGTGGACGACACCCAGGCGGAGCCGTAGCCCTCGCCGGTGAGGGCGACCAGGAGGTTCTGCACGGCGGCGCCGGCGGCGACGGTGAACATCTCCCGTTCGGCGGCGGCGCGCCGCTGGTCGGGGTAGTGGTGCGAGCCGTCCATGACGAGGCAGGGCACCACCAGGTAGGGCGCGTCGCGCAGGACGTCGCCGCGGGCGGTGCGGCGGGCGATCCGGGCGTCGTCCCAGCCGTCGAGTTCGCGCAGGTCGCGCTGCCAGGCGGCGAGCATCGCGTCGAGCAGCCGGGTGCGGGCCCGCGCCGTCTCCAGCAGGACGAACCGCCACGGCGTGGTGTGGTGCGGGGCGGGCGCGGTGACGGCGGCGGCGACGGCGCGGCGCACGGCGCCGGGGTCGACCGGGGCGTCGGTGAAGGAGCGGACGGTGCGCCGCAGGGTGACGGCCTGGCGCAGCGCCTCGGAGGTGCCGAGCCGGAACATGTCGTCGACGGCGCGGCGGACCAGCGGCCGGGCGCCGTCGCCGTCCTCGGCGGTGACGAGGTGGCCGAGCCCGCGGACGACGGCGACCGGCACGCCGCTGGTCTTGCCCTTCACCAGGTCGGCCGCGGCGGCGAGTTCGTCGGCGGTGGCGGTGACGGTGAGCGTCAGCTCGTTGCCGTGGCTGTCGGTGCGCCCGCGGTGGTCCTCCAGCACGGACAGCCCGGCGGCGCCGATGGCGACGTCGGTGAGCCCGCTGCGCCAGGGCCGGCCGAAGGTGTCGGTGACGACGACGGCGAGCCGGCGGCCGGTGAGCTGCTGGAGCTGCCCGCGCAGGGCGCGGGCGGAGGCGTCCGGGTCCTCGGGCAGCAGCAGGACGGTGCCGGGGGCGGTATTGGAGGCGTCGACGCCGGCGGCGGCCATGACGAAGCCGTTGCGGTTCTCGACGATCCGGGCGGGGCCGCGCCGGGCGACCACCCGGACGGTCTCGGCCTCGATCGCGGCGTCGCGGTCGGCGGCGTACAGCAGCCGGCCCTCGGCCTTGCTGACGACCTTCGAGGTGACGATCAGGATGTCGCCGTCCTGGTACTCGCCGGCCTTGGCGAGCAGCGCGGCGAGGTCGGTTCCGGCGTCGATCTCCGGCAGCCCCTCGACCGGCAGGATCCGCAGGCTCATGCGCCCTCCCCGCTGCGCTCGCGCCCGCTCACTTGCGCACCTGCTCGGCGAGGGCGAGGGCGGCCCGGGCCATCTCGGCGGTGGCCTCGACGTCGGTCATCAGCAGCGGGACGGCCCGGCAGGCGATCCCGGCGGCCTCGACGGCGGCGACCGAGGCCTGGTCGGCGGTGTCGACGAGCCAGCCGTCGATCAGGCCCTCCGGTCGCCCGCCGCCACCCTTGTCCGAGTTGCTTCGCAGCACTGCCCTGCTGCCGTAGTTCAGCGCGACCGCCTCCGCGGTGGCCTCGACGCCGACGGCGGCGAGCACCTTGTCGGCCATGCCGCGCACCGGGGCGCCGCCGATGATCGGGGAGAGCCCGACGACGGGGGCGGGGGCGGCGGCGACGGCCTCCCGGATGCCGGGGACGGCGAGGATGGTGCCGATGGAGACGACCGGGTTGGACGGCGGGAAGAGGATGACGTCGGCGGCGGCGAGGGCCTCCAGGACGCCGGGCGCGGGCTTCGCGGTGTCGGCGCCGACCGGGATGATCGCCTCGGCGTCGACGGCGGCGTGCAGCCTGACCCAGTACTCCTGGAAGTGGATCGCCCGGGTGCCCTGCTCGTCGGTGATCCGCACGTGGGTCTCGACCCGGTCGTCGCTCATCGGCAGCAGCCGTACGCCGGGCTTCCAGCGCACGCACAGCGCCTCGGTGACCTGGCTGAGGCTGTAGCCGGCGGTGAGCATCTGGCTGCGGACGAGGTGGGTGGCGAAGTCGCGGTCGCCGAGCCCGAACCACTCGGGGCCGACGCCGTACTCCTTCATCTCGGCCTTGATCGACCAGGTCTCGTCGGTGCGGCCCCAGCCCTGCTCCTCGTGGATGCCGCCGCCGAGGGTGTACATCACGGTGTCGAGGTCGGGACAGACCTTGAGGCCGTAGAGGTGGATGTCGTCGCCGGTGTTGCCGATGACGGTGATCTCGTCCTGCGGTCCGACTGCCGCGAGGAGTCCGCGCAGGAAGCGCGCTCCGCCGATTCCGCCTGCCAGTGCCACGATGCGCATGGGTTCATCCTGCCACGGTCCGACTGCCCGTCAGCCCGCTCATCAGCCCGGTCGCCTGCCCGGCCGCCGGCGGGTGCGACGGCCGGGTCGACGCGGGCGGGTGCTCAGTGCGCCTCGGCCTGGGCCTGCGGGTGCTGCTCGGGGACGGCGGTGCCGCCGTACTGGTTCATCTCGGTGAGGCCCGGGGTGTAGAGGTGGATGGAGACGGCGGGTTCGAGCGTGCCGTTGACCACCTCGTGCAGGTAGCCGGAGGAGAAGACCCGCTGCCCGCCGGGGCGCAGGGTGCGGGCTCCCTCGCCGGCGCGGGTGAGCGAGCGTTCGATCAGCTCGCCCTGGACGACGGTCATCACGCCGGAGGACTCGCCGTGGTCGTGGAAGCCGCTGCTCTGGCCGGGCAGCCAGCTGAGCAGCCAGACCTCGTAGCCGGGGCCGGTCTCCAGCCGGGCGTACCAGCGGGTGAGCGCGTCGTAGCGGACCAGGGGTTCCCAGCGGGCGCGGTCG
This sequence comes from Kitasatospora sp. NPDC098663, assembly GCF_044760075.1. Taxonomy (NCBI): domain Bacteria; kingdom Bacillati; phylum Actinomycetota; class Actinomycetes; order Kitasatosporales; family Streptomycetaceae; genus Kitasatospora; species Kitasatospora sp. NPDC098663. The sequence goes on from NZ_JBIWAP010000056.1 coordinate 26,596, forward strand.
GCGGCGATCTCGCGGATCAGCCGGGCGTGGCCGGCCACGGTGGTGGGGTGGCGGGGCAGGTCGGTGCGGGCCAGGTGCGGGAAGGCGAGCGGGTCGCCGGCGATGGAGACGTCGCTGAGGCCGTCGGTCCAGCCCCGGCCGGGCGTGGTGGGGGCCGTGGGCGCGGTGGGCGCGGGGCTTCGGCGGGCGAGTTTGCTGCGGTCGCGGTTCCGCTTGCGGATACGGGTCATACGCACGGGAGTCGTCCTCGGAGTGGCGGCTGTTCGTCGGGGATCAGCCGGATCCGGGATGTCCTGGGACGGGAATCGCGGGCGGCCTCTGTGCTTCCTGGGGGCGGCGCGCGGTGGGACGCGGGCGCCTAGATACAGCAGGAACAGAGGCGACAACAAGAGTTCACGGCACGGCGGAGCGTGGAACCGCTCCGGGGGCTGGCGAACTCTGACATAGGGGAAAGGAGACCGCATCCGTGGGGCCGGTGTCAAACACAGAGATGTGGCATTCGAGGGGGTTACGCCAAGAAGTTGCCCGGATGGGGTGATAAATCACGCTCTATGTTTCGATGGGAAGATCGCCGGGAAGGCAGGGCGATGACCGGCCTGTGATGGTGACCGAGCGTCACCCGCCGAAGGGTTGTGGCTGGTTCGACGCCGTTCGGGGCTTTCGGATCGAAGGTCCTATGTGTCCGAATATGTACACTATTCGTAACGGCTTGGTGCCGGGGAGTGAATCCTCGCCCCAATACCAGAGCTCGGCTTGACTGAGCCAGAGTGACGCAACTGTAATTTCACTCGTGTCGTCGGCCGCACGAGGCAACGGCAACCACGGGGACGCCAAGTAGGGGCAGAGGAGGCGCGCCACATGAGCGAGCTCTTTGAGCTGTTGATCGGTGACGGCATCGCGGAGGAGGAAGAGGAACTCGGCTGGCAGGAGCGCGCGTTGTGCGCCCAGACCGACCCCGAGTCCTTCTTCCCCGAGAAGGGCGGCTCCACGCGCGAGGCCAAGAAGGTCTGCCTCGCCTGCGAGGTCCGTTCGGAATGCCTGGAGTACGCCCTCGCCAATGACGAGCGGTTCGGCATCTGGGGCGGCCTCTCCGAGCGCGAGCGCCGCCGGCTCAAGAAGAGCGCGGTCTGACCGGGGCGGCCGCAGGCCCCCGCTGACCCTTCGACAACCACACGGCAGTACGGGCGCCTCACCGCGGCGGTGGGGCGCTTTCGTGTTCCCTGCCGGCTCTTCACCGGTCCCGCACCGGCACCGCGGACGAAGCCGCCATCCGGAGCCGTTAGTGTGGTGCGCCATCCGGTTGCCGTTCACCGGCTGTGTCCACCGAGAACTGGGGCCCGCGCACTCGATGACCGTCTACAGCCACCAGAGCGGCTTCACCGCTGCCAGGCCGCCCGCCTACCCGCGCCACCTGGTCACCGCGGTGATCGTCTCGCACGACGGGGCCCGCTGGCTGCCGCAGGCCCTCGCCGGCCTGCTCGGCCAGGACCGCCAGGTCCAGCGGGTGCTCGCGGTCGACACCGGTTCCACCGACAACTCTCCGCAACTGCTGGCGGACACCCTCGCCGACTGGCTGCCCGAGAGCGGCCCGCTGCTCCTCGGCCGCCGGGCGGGCTTCGGCACCGCCGTCGCCGAGGCCGTCTTCGGTAGCCCGCCGCTGCGCCCGGAGGACCTGCCCTACCGGCTCGACCCCTCCGGCTACGACCCGGTCACCGGCGGCTGGGACGACTTCGGCGACCCGCTCGCCCAGGAGGACGACCTCGGCCGCGGCGGCCCGCGCGAGACCCAGCCCGTCGAATGGCTCTGGCTGCTGCACGACGACTGCGAGCCGCAGACCGACGCGCTGCGCCGGCTGCTCCAGGTCGCCGACTCCACCCCCAGCGCCGCCGTGGTCGGCCCCAAGCTGCGCAGCTGGTACGACCGCCGCCAGCTGCTGGAGGTCGGCGTCACCATCGCCCGCTCCGGCCGCCGCTGGACCGGCCTCGACCGCCGCGAGCAGGACCAGGGCCAGCACGACCATGTCCGCCCGGTGCTCGCCGTCTCCAGCGCCGGCATGCTGGTGCGCCGCGACGTCTTCGAGGAACTCGGCGGCTTCGACAAGGCGCTGCCGCTGATGCGCGACGACGCCGACTTCTGCTGGCGGGTCAACGCCGCCGGCCACCGCGTGGTGGTCGCCCCCGACGCCGTGCTGCGGCACGCCGAGGCGGCCAGCCGCGAGCGCCGCGCCATCGACTGCGGCCCCGCCCACCCGCACCGGGTGGACAAGGCCGGCGCCGTCTACACCCTGCTCGCCAACTGCAAGGGCGCGCTCTTCCCCTACGTCCTGCTGCGGCTGGTGCTCGGCACCCTGCTGCGGGCCGTCACCAACCTGCTCGGCAAGGACCCGCGCCAGGCCTTCGACGAGCTCACCGGCCTCGGCCACGAACTCGTCCGCTTCCCCCGGCTGCTGGCCGCGCGCAAGCAGCGCGCCCGCACCCGGGCCGCCGACGCCCTGGACGACCGCACGCTCTTCCCGCCGCCCGGCGCCACCGCCCGGCTCGCCGTCGAGGGCGTGATCGGCTCCCTCGGCATAGGGGGAGGGGACGACACCGGCCGGCACGGCTCGGTCGAGGCCGGGCCGGGCGGCGAGGACGACGAGGACCTGGTCGTCGAGCAGTTCACGCTGATCAAGAAGCTGGCCCGGCGTCCGGCGCCGGTGCTGTTCGCGGCCCTGCTGGTGTTCGCCCTGATCGCCTGCCGCGGCCTGTTCGGCAGCGGCGAGCTGTTCGGCGGCGCCCTGCTGCCGGCCACCGACGGCGCCGGCGGCCTCTGGTCGATGTACGCGGACGCCTGGCACCCGATCGGCACCGGCTCCACCGCCGCCGCGCCGCCGTACCTCGGCGTGCTCGCGGTGCTGTCCTGGGTGCTGTTCGACCACGCCGACCTCGCGCTCACCCTGCTGGTCGTGCTCACCGTGCCGCTGTCCGCGGTCAGCGCCTACCTGGTGTCCCGGCCGCTGCTGGACTCCAAGCTGGTCCGGGCCTGGGCCAGCGCCGCCTACGCGCTGCTGCCCGCCGCGACCGGCGCGCTCGCCCAGGGCCGGATCGGCACCGCCGTCCTCGCCGTGCTGCTGCCGCCGCTGGCCCGCGCCGCCGCGATCGCGGCCGGTCTCGGCATCCGCGACGAGAGCGCCGCCAAGGGCGCCCGCCCGGGGTGGCGGCCGGTCTGGATGACCGTCCTGCTGCTCACCCTGGCCACCTCCTTCGTGCCGTTGACCTGGGCGCTCGCCCTGCCGCTGTGCCTGGCGACGCTGGTCGTCGCGGTGGTCCGCGGCGGCGCCTTCGGCTCGGGCGGCGCCGCGCTGCGCCTGCTCGGCCTGCGCGTCCTGGTGATCCTCGCGCTGCCCGTCCTGGTGCTGGCGCCGTGGTCGCTGACGGTGCTGACGCACCCGCAGTGGCTGCTGCTGGAGGCCGGCCTGCCCGGTCTGCACGGCACCGGTGCGAGCGCGGCCGGCCTGCTGCTGGTCAACCCCGGCGGCGCCGGGGTGCCGCCGGTCTGGCTGTCCGCCGGCGTGGTGCTCGCCGCGCTCGCCGCACTGCTGCGCGCCGACCGCCGCCGTGCGGTGCTGGCCGCCTGGGGTGCGGCCGGTGCGGGCCTGGTCTTCGCGGTCGCGGTGGCGGGCACCTCCGTCACCCCGGCCTCCGGCGGCCCGGCGGTGCCCGCCTGGGCCGGCCCGGCCTCGCTGATCGCCGGGATCGCCCTGCTGGCGGCCGCCGCGATCGGTGCCGACGGCGCCAACGCCCGCGTGGCCGGGATCGCCTTCGGCTGGCGCCAGCCGGTGGCCGCGCTGGTGGTGGCCGCCGCGGTGCTGGCCCCGCTGGGCACCGGCCTGTGGTGGGCGCTCACCGGCGCCGGCAAGCCGCTGCACCGGGCCCAGGCCGGCCAGGTGCCCGCGTTCATCGCGGAGGAGGCCGGCACCACCGACCGGTCCCGCACCCTGGTCGTCACCGGTGATCCGGGCGGCGGCGCGGTCCGCTACACCGTGGTCCGCGGCGCGGGCCTGACGCTCGGCCAGGCCGAGTCCACCGTCGACCCGTCGACCGGCACCCAGGACGGCCTGAACAAGATGGTCGGCAGCCTGCTGGCCGGTTCCGGCGCCGACCAGGCCGGTGCGCTCTCCGGCTACGGCATCGCCTACGTGCTGGTCCAGCAGTCGGTGATCGCCACCTACAAGGACGTCCTGGACACCACCCCCGGCCTGGTCAAGGCCAACCAGGACGGCGACTCCGCGCTCTGGCAGGTCACCGGCGCCCCCGCCGTCCGCGCGGTGATCACCGCCCCGGGCGCCGCCCCGGGCGCCGCCCCGGTGGTCGTCCCGGCCGGGGCCCGCGACCTCACCGCCACCGTCCCGGCCGGTCCGGACGGCCGGGTGCTGCGGCTCGCCGAGTCCGCTGCCCCCGAGTGGAAGGCCACCGTGGGCGGTACCGCGCTGGAGTCCGTCACGGTCGACGGCTGGGCGCAGGGCTTCAAGCTCCCGGCCGGCGGCGGCAAGCTGACCGTCACCCGGGAGGACGGCTTCGCGCACACCGGCTGGATCTGGGCCCAGGTGCTGCTCGGCCTGACCATCCTCGTGCTGGCCCTGCCCGGACGCCGCAGCCACAAGGACGACGACCTGCCCGAGGAGGTGGTGGCCGCCGCCGCGCTGGCCGCCGCGGCCCAGGCGCAGACGCCCGCCCCCGGCAGCCGCCGGGCCCGCCGGATGGCCGAGCGCGGCGAGGGCGGCGAGGACGGCGGGGTGTACGAGGGCCCGCCGGGCGCGATCCCGGCGCAGCCCGCCGGCGAGCCGGTGGCCGAGGCGGTCCAGGCGGCCGCCGCCGTCCAGGAGACCGAGCCGTACACCGACCCGTACCAGACGTACCAGCAGGCCGACCCGTACAGCTACGACCAGTACGCGGCCCAGCAGCCGGTGGCCGCGCCGTACGGCGGCCAGGGGTACGACGGCCAGGGCTACGAGGGCTACCAGCCGCAGGCGTACCCGCAGCAGGGCTACGAGCAGCAGCCGTACCCGCAGGAGCAGCAGTACGGCTACGAGCAGCAGCCCTACCAGCAGACGGAGCACCAGCAGCCGTGGGTGCCGGGGCAGCCGCAGGCCGAGCCCTACTACGACCCCAACGACCCGAACGACCCCAACGGCACGGGCCGGTACCCGCACCAGCACGGATCGGGGAGCTGACCCGCGATGAAGAAGCCCGCATTCAGGAAGAAGTCCGCGCCCGAGGCCGTCGAGCCGACGGAGTCCGCCGAGTCCGCCGAGGCGGGGCAGTCCGGGCCCGCCCCGGTCCAGGCGCCGGAGCCCGCGGCCTCCGCCCGGCCGGCCGGGCGGTCCGGGGGCACCAGGACCACGCAGTCCCTGCTGGCCGCGGCCGTCGTGCTCGCGGCGGTGTTCGGGATCGCCGAGACGCGCCCGCCGGCCACCCCCGCCAAGGCGGACGGCGGCGTCGCCCCGACCACCGCGCAGGTCGAGCGGACGGCGGCGGTCTGCCCGCAGCCGCTCCAGGGCCTGACCGGCTCGACCACGCTCACCGCCTACACCCCGCCCGGGACGGGCGGCGCCACCGGCGGGGCCGGCTGGCTCTCCGACGCCGCCGCGCCCGCGACCCCGCCGACCACCGCCCCCTCCGCCCCGGCCCCCAGCGCTCCCGCCGCGCCGTCCGGCTCGGCCGCCCCGGCCGCCCCGGACAAGGGCGCCGCGCCCGCCGACGCCCGGCTGACCCTGGCCAAGCCCGGCACCCCGGCCGCCGGCCCGGCCGCCAACGGCGACACCGCGCCCGGCACCGGGGCCGTCGCCACCGGCGCCCTCGCCCCCGGCTTCACCGTCACCCAGACCACCGTGGTCACCGAGCAGCGCGGCCTCGGCCTGTCCGGCCTCACCTGCACCCCCGCCGGGACCAGCTTCTGGTTCGCCGGGGCCAGCACGGCCGGCGACCGGGTCGACTACGTCAGCCTGGTGAACACCGAGTCCTCCGCCGCCGTGGTCGACATCAAGCTGTACGGCGACAAGGGCCTGATCGAGAACGACGCCGCCAACGGCATCACCGTCGCCCCCGGCAGCTCCCAGTCCGTGCTGCTGCCGACGATCAGCAAGGGCGCGGTCAACGACCTCGCCGTGCACGTGGTCGCCCGCAGCGGACGGGTCGGCGCCGCGCTGCACGCCGCCGACGGTGCCAAGGGCGCCGACTGGATCCCGGCCTCGGCCGAGCCGGCGGCCACCCAGGTGCTGCCCGGCCTGCCCGCCGACACCTCCGCCGCCCACCTGGTGGTCTGGGCGCCGCCGGAGGACGACGCCGACCTGAAGATCCAGTTGTCCGGCAAGAACGGCTGGTTCACCCCGGCCGGCAACGAGTCCATCCACATCAAGGCGGGCATGGTGGCCGCCGTCGACCTCGGCAAGGTCACCCGCGACGAGGTCGCCGGGCTGCGGCTGTCGCCCACCGACGACAAGCACCCGACCCGGGTCGTGGCCGGCCTGCGGGTCGACCGGGCCGGGGGCGGCGGCAAGAGCGACGCGGCCTGGCTCACCGGCACCGGCCCGGTCGGTGCCCGCGCCACGGTCGCCGACAACCGGGCCGGCGCGTCCACGCTGTTCCTGACCTCCGCCGGCGACGCCGCCACCGTCCGGGTCACCGCCTCGGCCGGCAGCGGCGGCGGCACCCCGGTGAGCAAGGACGTCCAGTTGCCGGCCGGCGGCACGGTCGCCCTCCCGGCGCCCGAGCCCGGCGGGCTGAACGGCGGTTTCGCGCTCACCGTCGAGACCGTCGCCGGCGGCCCGGTGATGGCCGCCCGGATGCTCTCGCTGCCCGCCAAGGACGTGCCGATGTTCACCATCCAGGCGCTGCGCGACGACCACAGCACCGTCAGGGTCCCGCGGGCCGGCCAGGATCCGGGCGTCGTCCTGCGCTGACCAGTCGGACGGGGCGGTACCCGGCAGGCCCGGGTACCGCCCCGTCCGCGTGCTCAGTCCTCGTCGTAGCGCGGGTCGATGGCGTCCGGGGAGAGCCCCAGCAGCTCCGCCACCTGCTCGATCAGGATCTCGTGCACCAGCGCCGCGCGGTCCTCCCGGGTCTTCGCCCGGATCTCCACCGGCCGCCGGTACACCACGATCTGGCTCTTGCGCCCCTGCTTGCCCGGCAACACCCGCCCCAGCGGCACGCCGTCCTCGCCGTCGGCCGTGTCGGGCTCGTGCAGCGGCACCTCCTGGACGGCGAACTCCACTTCGATCAACTGCGGCCAGCGCCGTTCAAGACGCTCCACCGATTCGCGCACGTAGTCGTCGAACAGTTCGGAGCGGGTGAGCGAGATCGGCACCTGGGGCGGCGCCAGCGGGCCGCGCAGCCCCCTGCCGTGCCGGTCGCGATGCCGGGGACGGCGCGAGGGTCCCGTCGATGACTGCGGTGCAGAGCTGTCCATATCACTGCCGAGGGTAGTCCTTGGACGGTCGGAAGTGGACTACTCCGACGGGGAAACGCCCGAGGCGGCGGAGGCGCGGACCGGCGTGCGGACCGCGACACGGCACACCCGCCGGACAGGCGGTCTTCGCTCCCCGGCGAGGAGTGCGGTACCGTCCACCCTCGTGAGCTCTGTACGTCGTTGTTCGCGGACCGCGTGCGGCCGGCCGGCCGTCGCGACGCTGACGTACGTCTACGCGGACTCCACCGCCGTCCTGGGCCCGCTCGCCACCTACGCCGAGCCGCACTGCTACGACCTGTGCGCCGAGCACGCCGAGCGCCTCACCGCCCCGCGCGGCTGGGAGGTCGTCCGGCTGGCCGCCGAGGTCGGGCCGCTGCGCCGCAGCAGCGACGACCTGGAGGCCCTCGCCAACGCCGTCCGCGAGGCCGCCCGGCCGCAGACCCCCCGTCAGGGCCGCGGGTCCGAGGGCGAGTCCACCGAGGGCGGCCGCCGCGGCCACCTGCGCGTCCTGCGCTCGCCGGACAACTGACGCCGCACCGCCGACGCCCTACCCCGCCCGGGCCCGCACCGGGCGTTCGTCCGACTTGGGTACGCTGCCCGTCTACCGTCACCGCGACCGTCGACCGAACGGGCGGTGACCCCGACGTATCGTGACCGTGGGCGGCCAGCCGCCGATCACACGCACACCGACCAGTACAGAGACCAGGGTGGAGCCGCAGTGCGCGACCTCAAGCAGCTCGTGAAGGCCTACGACGTCCGAGGCGTCGTCCCGGACCAGTGGGACGAGCACCTGTCCCGGGCCTTCGGCGCCGCGTTCGTGCAGGTCACCGGCGCGTCCGCGATCGTCGTCGGCCACGACATGCGCCCCTCCTCCCCGTCGCTCACCCGGGCGTTCGCCGAGGGCGCCGCCGCCTACGGCGCCGACGTGGTCCAGATCGGCCTCTGCTCGACCGACCAGCTCTACTACGCCAGCGGCAAGCTCGACCTGCCCGGCGCGATGTTCACCGCCAGCCACAACCCGGCCCAGTACAACGGCATCAAGCTGTGCCGGGCCGGCGCCGCCCCGGTCGGCCAGGACACCGGCCTCGCCGAGATCCGCGAGCTGGTCGAGTCCTGGACGGGCGAGGACGACACCGTCACCGTCCCGGCGAAGGACGTCAAGCCGGGCGCGCTGTCCGAGCAGGACACCCTGCGCGGCTACGCCGACCACCTGCTGGGCCTGGTCGACCTCACCGCGATCCGCCCGCTCAAGGTCGTCGTGGACGCGGGCAACGGCATGGGCGGCCACACCGTGCCGACCGTCTTCGACGGCCTGCCGATCGAGCTCGTCCCGATGTACTTCGAGCTGGACGGGACCTTCCCCAACCACGAGGCCAACCCGCTCGACCCGAAGAACATCGTCGACCTCCAGGCCAGGGTCCGCGAGGTCGGCGCCGACCTCGGCCTGGCCTTCGACGGCGACGCCGACCGCTGCTTCGTCGTCGACGAGCGCGGCGAGCCGGTCTCCCCGTCCGCCATCACCGCCCTGGTCGCCGCCCGCGAGATCGCCCGCGCCCAGGCCGCCGGCGAGGCCGAGCCGACCGTCATCCACAACCTGATCACCTCCTGGACCGTCCCCGAGGTGGTCCGCGCGCTCGGCGCCAACCCGGTGCGCACCCGGGTCGGCCACTCCTTCATCAAGCAGGAGATGGCCGTCACCGACGCCGTCTTCGGCGGCGAGCACTCCGCGCACTACTACTTCCGCGACTTCTGGCGCGCCGACACCGGCATGCTGGCCGCGCTGCACGTGCTGGCCGCGCTCGGCGGGCAGCCCGGCACGCTGTCCGCGCTCACCGCCGAGTACGACCGCTACGCCGCCTCCGGCGAGATCAACAGCACCGTCGCCGACCAGGCCGCCAGCACCGCCGCCGTCCGTGCCGCCTACGCCGGCCTGGAGGGCACCACCGTCGACGAGCTGGACGGCCTCACCGTGGCCGGCCCGGACTGGTGGTTCAACCTGCGCGCCTCCAACACCGAGCCGCTGCTGCGCCTGAACGCCGAGGCCAAGGACCCGGCGAAGATGGCCGAGCTGCGCGACGGCGTGCTCGCCATCGTCCGCGCCTGACCGAGGCCCGCTGTGCCCCGGCCGGTAGGGTTGCCTATCGGCCGGGGCACCGCCGTGCCACCCCCCGACTTTTGGAGAGCCCCATGAAGCTCGAATCCTTCCTGCTGGAGATCCTGGTCTGCCCGCAGTGCCGGGCCGCGCTCACCGAGGGCGGCACCGAGGAGCAGCCCGAGCTGCTCTGCACCGGCGCGGACTGCGGCCTCGCCTACCCGGTCCGGGACGGCATTCCGGTCCTGCTGGTGGACGAGGCCCGCCGCCCGGCCTGATCCTTGGGGCGAAGCCCCCACCCCGTCAGCCCAGCGCGCACAGGACAGCAGCCGGAGGCCCGCCGCATGCTCGACGACACCCTGCTCGACGACCCGGCCGCCCTGCAGCGCGCCGACCGCGACCGCGCCCTGCTGGCCCTGGCCGGTGCCGGCGCGCGGGTCCGCACCGCGCTGCGGCTGGCCGACGCGGCCGGCCTGGACCGGCTGCGCCCGGACGGCCGCCCGCGCGCCGTCCTGGTCGCGGGCCACGGCAGCGCCCTGACGGCGGGCGAGATCCTGACCGCGCTGGCCGGCAACGCCGGCCTGATCACCACGCTGCCGCCGACCGAGGCGGTCGCCCCGCGCGCCGACCGGGCCGGCGCGCCGCCGGCCTTCACCGCCGGGCTCGGCTGGCAACTGCCCGGCTGGGCCGGCCCGCTGGACCTCCTGGTGGTCAGCTCCGCCGACGGCGGCGAACCGGGCCTGGTCAGCCTCGCCGAGCAGGCCTACGCGCGCGGCTGCGCGATCGCGGTCACCGCCCCGGTGGGCAGCCCGCTGGCCGAGGCCGCGTTGCAGGTGCGCGCGCTGCCGCTGCCGTACGTGACCTCCGTGCTGCCCGAGGACGAGGCGCCCGCCCGCCCGGCCGCCGAGCCGGACCTCCCCGCCGAGGACCCGGCCGCGCTGTGGTCCCACCTCACCCCGCTGCTCGCGCTCGCCCAGAAGATCGGCATCACCCAGCTGCCGTACGACGCGCTGCCGGCCGTCGCCGACCTGCTGGACGCGACCGCCGTCCGCTGCCGCCCCGACGCCGCCGCGTACACCAACCCGGCCAAGGGCCTGGCCGCCCGGCTGGCCGGGACGGTCCCGCTGCTGTGGGCCGAGGGCCCGATCGCCGGGGCCGTCGCCACCCGCTTCGCCGCCCAGCTCGCCGAGCGGGCCGGCCGTCCGGCGTTGGCCGGGCCGCTGCCTCAGGTGCTCACCGCCCACCGCGGCATGTTCACCGGACAGTTGGGCGCGGGCGCGGACCCGGACGACTTCTTCCGCGACCGGGTCGACGAGCCGGATCCGCTGCACCTCCAGGTCCTGCTGCTGCGGCACGTCCCGGGGGCGCCCGGCGGTCGGCCCGGGGCCCAGCCCGGCGGCGTGCCCGGTGTGCCCGACGAGGTGGACGGGCCGGTCGAGGTACCGGAGGACGACGCGGGCCCGCGCAGCTTCGGCGTCACCCGCGCGCACCGGCTGGCCGGCGCCCACGACGTCCGGCTGACCGAGTACGCGACCACCCGGCCGGACCCGCTGCACGCGCTCGCCGACCTGGTCGCGCTGACCGACTTCGCCGCCGTCTACCTCGGGCTCGCCGCCGCGCAGTCCTGAGTCGGCGTCGCACGGCCGGTACGGTAAGCGCTCGACGGAGCAGCGCGACCGGCCACTGCGGCGGAGGGACCCGGAGCATGAGTACAGAAGGCGGCACCAAGGCACTGGTCGCGGCACTGTCCGCGAACCTGGCGATCGCGGTGGCCAAGTTCACCGCCTTCGGCTTCACCGGCTCCTCGTCGATGCTGGCCGAGGGCGTGCACTCGGTCGCCGACTCGGGCAACCAGGTGCTGCTGCTGATCGGCGGCAAGCGGGCGCGCCGGGCGGCGGACGAGGAGCACCCGTTCGGGTACGGCCGCGAGCGCTACGTCTACGGCTTCCTGGTGGCGATCGTCCTCTTCAGCGTCGGCGGCCTGTTCGCGGTCTACGAGGGCTGGCACAAGGTCAACCACCCGGAGAAGCTGGACTCCTGGGGCTGGGCGGTCGGCGTGCTGATCTTCGCCGTCGCGATGGAGGGCTGGTCCTTCCTCACCGCGATGCGCGAGTCGGCGAAGGCCAAGGGCGGCCAGGGCTGGGTGCAGTTCATCCGCACCGCCAAGGCCCCGGAGCTGCCGGTGGTGCTGCTGGAGGACGCCGGCGCGCTGATCGGCCTGGTGCTCGCGCTGCTCGGCGTCTCGCTCACCGTGATCACCGGCGACGGCGTCTGGGACGGCGTCGGCACCCTGGGCATCGGCGTCCTGCTGGTGCTGATCGCGGTGGTGCTCGCGCTGGAGACCAAGTCGCTGCTGCTCGGCGAGTCCGCCGACCGGGATTCGGTGCGCCGGATCCGCGAGGCGCTGGTGGACGGCGAGGCCGTCACCGGCGTGATCCACATGCGCACCCTGCACCTGGGGCCGGAGGAACTGCTGGTCGCCGCCAAGATCGCCGTGAACGCGGAGGACAGCGCGGCCCGCGTCGCGCGGGCGATCGACGCGGCGGAGGAGCGGGTCCGGGCCGCCGTCCCGATCGCGCGGGCGATCTACCTGGAGCCCGACGTCTACAGCGCCGAGAAGGCCGCCGCGGGCGAGGACCCGGCGGCCACCCCCGGCGGGCCCGGGCCCGCCGCCTCGCACTGACCGGCGCCGGGCCGACCCCGGCCGGGGCTGACCGACCCTGGCCGGGGCCGGCTGGGATCCGCTTGAGGACCCGTCCGGTCCGAGGCCGAAATCGCTCATCGGCGGACGGCCGGTGGGGCCGCCGGTGTAGATTCGTCACCAGAGCCAGAACGTCGCTGCTGATGGCGGTTGATCGGCGGTCCGCCCCCGTGGGGTGTGCCCCGGTCGAGGGAGAGAGGTCCTCCGACGGTTTGTGCTGCGCAGCAGGGAACCGGTCCACCACCACGGATCCGGGCGCCCCGGCGTAGCCGTGCACCCGTACGGCCCCGCCCCCGCTGCGACCGCACACACAGGACCTTGGCCACGCCCACCCCATCAGCGAGGAGCAGACGCATGTCGACCGACACCACCGGTGACTTCAAGGTCGCCGACCTTTCCCTGGCGCCGTTCGGCCGCAAGGAGATCCAGCTGGCCGAGCACGAGATGCCCGGCCTGATGTCGATCCGCGCCGAGTACGCCGAGTCGAAGCCGCTGACCGGCGCCCGCATCACCGGCTCGCTGCACATGACCGTGCAGACCGCCGTCCTCATCGAGACCCTGACCGCCCTGGGCGCCGAGGTCCGCTGGTGCTCCTGCAACATCTTCTCCACCCAGGACCACGCGGCCGCCGCCATCGCGGTCGGCCCGGAGGGCACCCCGGAGAACCCGCAGGGCGTGCCGGTCTTCGCCTGGAAGGGCGAGACTCTGGACGAGTACTGGTGGTGCACCGAGCAGGCCCTGACCTGGCCGGGCGGCAAGACCCCGAACATGATCCTGGACGACGGCGGCGACGCCACCCTGCTGATCCACAAGGGCGTCGAGTTCGAGAAGGCCGGTGCCGCGCCGGACCCGTCCACCGCGGACAACGACGAGTTCCGGATCATCCTGGAGCTGCTCAACCGCACCCTCAAGGACTCCCCGAACAAGTGGACCGAGGTCGCCGCCACCATCAAGGGCGTGACCGAGGAGACCACCACCGGTGTCCACCGCCTGTACGAGATGCACCGTGACGGCCAGCTGCTGTTCCCGGCGATCAACGTCAACGACTCGGTCACCAAGTCGAAGTTCGACAACAAGTACGGCTGCCGCCACTCGCTCATCGACGGCATCAACCGCGCCACCGACGTCCTGATCGGCGGCAAGGTCGCCCTCGTCTGCGGCTACGGCGACGTCGGCAAGGGCTGCGCCGAGTCGCTGCGCGGCCAGGGCGCCCGCGTCATCGTCACCGAGATCGACCCGATCTGCGCGCTCCAGGCGGCGATGGACGGCTACCAGGTCGCCACCCTGGAGGACGTCGTCGAGACGGCCGACATCTTCATCACCACCACGGGCAACAAGGACATCATCATGGCCTCCCACATGGCCCGGATGAAGCACCAGGCCATCGTCGGCAACATCGGCCACTTCGACAACGAGATCGACATGGCCGGCCTGGCGCAGCTGCCCGGCGTGGTGAAGACCGAGGTCAAGCCGCAGGTCCACGAGTGGCGCAAGGCCGACGGCCGCACCATCATCGTCCTCTCCGAGGGCCGCCTGCTGAACCTGGGCAACGCGACCGGCCACCCGTCGTTCGTGATGTCCAACTCCTTCGCGAACCAGACGATCGCCCAGATCGAGCTGTTCACGAAGACCGAGCAGTACCCGATCGGCGTCTACGTGCTGCCCAAGCACCTGGACGAGAAGGTCGCCCGGCTGCACCTCGACGCGCTCGGCGTGAAGCTGACCACCCTGAGCCAGGACCAGGCCGACTACATCGGCGTCCCGGTCGAGGGCCCGTACAAGGCGGAGCAGTACCGCTACTGATGCGGTGAGCCGTACGCCGGTGGCCGGCACCCCCGCACGGGGGTGCCGGCCACCGGCGCGTTCGGTCGGCCGGTGGCGGTTCAGGGCACGATGACGTCGGTGGTCCAGTCGGTGGCGTCCGGGCGCGCCGTCCACCCCCCTGATGCGGGCACCCGTCCCGAACGTTGCACGCGAAGTGCACACGTAGGCTTTCGGGCATGCCCAACGGCCGGTACTCGCTCCATACAGCCATGACTCCTCTGGGTCACGACCGCGTGCTGCTCGGGGAGGAGCGCTTCAGCTGCGCCCCCGGGGCGGCCGGCTGGCGGTACGTCTCCAAGACCTACGCGCCGGACGGGCGGGTGATCGGCAGCGTCGACCTCACCCTGGACTCGCGGGCCCGCCCGCTGCGGATGGAGCTGCGGGCCGGCGGCTGGCAGGTGCGCGGCGGCGCGGTGGACGGCGTCGCCTGGGTCCGGACGGACGCGGCGGACCCGGGCGGCGAGCACAGCGTGGAGGGGCACGACCGGGCGCACGGGTTCACCGGTGGCTCGCCGGCCTTCCTGGTCGCCACCGCCCGGCTGCTGCGGCTGCGGGAGGGGGCGAGTGCGCGGGTGCGGCTGGTCGCGTTCACCGAACCGGTGCTGGCGCCGCGCACCTTCGACCAGGGGTGGCTGCTGGAGGGTGTCGACACGCACCAGACCGACTCCGGGCCGCTGCTGGTCGAGCGGTACCAGGTCGCGGACCTGGAGACCGGCGAGCAGCAGGTCGTGCACCTCGCGGGGGACGTGGTGCTGGCGGCCGACGGGATCGAACTGGAGGAGCTGGCGTCGCCGCCGAACGCCTGGCCGGCGCAGTTCGGGGAGTAGGCCCCGTGGAGCAGCGCGGTGAGCCTAGGCGGGCGGCGCGAAACCGGTGCCGGGGGCCGGTGTCGAGGACGGGGCCGGTGTCGGGGCCGGTGTGGGGGACGGCTGGTCGGCGGTGGGCGGGGCGGGCTTCTCGAAGGACGGGGCGGCCGGCCGGGGCGCGGGAGTCGGCTGCGCGGCGGGTACGGGTGCGGGTGCCGCGGTCCGCTGCCACTGGGCCTGGGCCCGCGTCCACTCCCGGCGCTGGCGCTCGGTGAGCACCGCGCCCAGGTATGCCGCCGGGTGCAGCCCCTGCGCCACCGGGTGACCGGTCCGGGCGGCCAGGTCGCCGGCCAGCCGGGTGGACATCTGGAGTGCCACCGTCGGATCCAACTGGCCTATGCGACCCAGCAGTTGGCGGATCGCCAGCCAGAGCGGCTCCGGCACGGCGGACAGGTCCATCGCGACCAGCTCCCGGCCCATCGTCTGGAGCAGGTGCGGGTGCACGGGCGGCAGCGGTGGCGTCCCACCGCCCGGGGTGCGCTCGCGGACGACCACCGTCCCGGCGAAGATGTCGCCCAGCCGCTTGCCGTCCACGTTCACGGCCGAGGTGATCACCGCCGGCACGCCGGTCATGGCGACCAGTTCCATGAAGCCGACCAGCCCGCGCACCAGCGAGTGCCGGAACCGCACCGGGCCGCCGTCGGTGCGCACCACCCGCAGGCCGAGCGCGGCCTTGCCGAGCGAGCGTCCGTGGGTGAAGGTCTCGACCATCACCGGCACGGCCACCAGGAAGAGCACCAGCAGCCCGATCAGGGTGGCCGCCAGCGCCGCACCGTCCAGTCCGATCAGGGTGACGCTCAGGGTGAGCGAGACCAGGAACAGGGCGGCGAACTCCACGAGCAGGTCCAGCGTGATCGCCAGCGCCCGGCTGGGAAGCTTCGCCGTCTGCAGGTCGAGGACGACCGCCTCACCCGTCACCAGGTCGCTCAAGACACCTGTCCGTTCACGTTCGTGGAGCCGTACAGCTCACTCATGGAGGCCGCCGAGGGCGGCACGGACGAGGGGAGGGGCGCGATCCGGACCGGCCCCCACGACCTGCTCTCCGCAGTCTGATCCGCAGCCGCAAACATACGGCGCCCGGTGGCCGCACGGGAAGTGAGATCCCGGCGGCCGGGGTGCCCACCGCTGCTGGCATGCTGGGCCGCGCGTGTCCGTACGTACCCGCCCGTCCACCCGCCCGCGACCGGGCCCCTCGGGCCCACCGCCGACCATGGAGCCGCCGAATGGACCTGGACGTCTTCGTCGCCACCCACCAGGGGGAGTGGGCACGGCTGGACGCCCTCGCCCGACGGCGCCGGCTCAGCGGGGAGGAGGCCGACGAACTGGTCACCCTCTACCAGCGCGCCACCGGCCACCTGGCCAAGGTTCAGGCCGCCGCACCGGACCCGGCCCTGCTCAGCCGGCTGACCGGCCTGGTTTCGCGGGCCCGCAGCGCGGTGACCGGATCGCGCAGCAGCGGCTGGCACGACGTCGCCCGGTACTACACGGTGAGCTTCCCGGCCGCGCTCTACCGCGCGCGCCGCTGGTGGGTGCCGGTCGCGATCGTCTCGCTGCTGGCCACCGCGGTGCTCGCCTGGTGGATGGCCACCCACCCCGAGGTCCGCAACAGCCTGGTCGCCCCGGACCACCTGCGGGAGATGACCCGCCCCGGCGGGCAGTACGAGTCGTACTACTCGGACCGCCCGGCGAGTTCGTTCGCCGCGCAGGTCTGGACGAACAACGCGTGGATCGCCGTGCAGTGCCTGCTGTTCGGGATCGCGCTGGGTCTCCCGGTGCTCTGGGTGATGTGGACCAACGTGGTCAACCTCGGTGTCGGCGTCGGGCTGATGGCCTCCGCCGGGCGACTCGACGTCTTCCTCGGCCTGCTCATCCCGCACGGCCTACTGGAGCTGACCGCGGTGTTCGTGGCCGGCGGCCTCGGTCTGCGCCTCGGCTGGACGGTCATCGACCCCGGCCCGCGCACCCGGGGAACGGCCCTGGCCGAACAGGGCCGCTCCATCATCGGCATGTCCATCGGCCTCGCGACGGTGCTGGCTGTTTCCGGTGTGCTCGAAGCGTTCGTCACCCCTTCCGGGCTGCCCACCTGGGCACGCATCTCGATCGGCGTGCTGGCCGAGACGGCATTCCTCCTCTACGCGCTGGTGTGGGGCCGAAAGGCCGCCGAGGCCGGCGAAGTCGGTGATCTGGACGCGGCGGATCGGGCGGATCTACAGCCCGTCGCGGCCTGAGGTGAGGTGATCCACATGCCTCTGACCTGGTACTCTTCTCGCATCCCGACCAAACCATTGACGTGGTGAGGGTGGGCTAGTAGGTTTGAACGGTTGGGACAGACTGGACAACGGTCAGTCCCGGGCGTTAGTGTCTACGACACCGCCAAATCGAGGTGAGCGCGTTTTATGAATGCGCATCCTTCGACGAAGCAAAATCCCGCGGACTGAGCACAACGAAGGCTTTGATAAGCTTCGGAGCGAAGTTCGAAGGAAATCCCCCCAGCGGGAATTCGGAGAAACGAAGCCGGTAAGAACGGCCGCGAGGATCTGATAAGCTGGAAACACGAAAGAACGAAGCGCCCGGAGGGCCCGCTGGAAGGCGGTCCGAAGGAAGTGTCCGTTCCTTGAGAACTCAACAGCGTGCCA
>NZ_JBIWAP010000057.1:0-43958 GCF_044760075.1 Kitasatospora sp. NPDC098663
GACAGCTACCTCGCAGGCCTCCACCTCCGTGGCGCGATGATCTGGATCAAGGACCTCACCCGGACCCGTTGATCACGACCGAATACGCGCCCTAGTGGGACTGGCCTGCCAATCTCCTTCGACAGCTGAGAGTCCGTTGAACTTCGCCATCGACGGGCACGCGAAACTCATCCTCGTCCACGGCCTGGTGAGCCCCCGTGTCGGCAGCCTGGAAGAAGTCGACGTGGGCAACCGGGCCCCGCGCATCCTGCCGATCCACGCCCTGCCCGCCGACCCTGCCCATCGCTACTTCGCCTACGCCGTGGTGCCGGGTCAGGCCGGAGACCTCATCGCTCGTGATGCCGACGGGGTCGTCCTCATGTCCGGCGCCGCCAAACTCGCCGATGTCCAGACCCTGGGCAGCGGGCCGCCGCCGAAGCGCGGCGACTCGTAATCGTCCCGTGCGGCCCGGCTCTTCGCCGGGCCGCACCGCACCGCTCCGACAAGACGAATGGAAGAAGGACAACATGTCGTTCACCGGAACGCTCAGGGGCCGCACCGTGTTCGCTGTGGCCACGGCAGTACTGGCGGGCACCGTCGTCGCCGCCGCGCCGGCCTCCGCCTCGACGCCGCAACAACCACCGTCACCGATCGTCTGCTGGTCCACCAACTACCACTGGTGCGACATGCTCGAGTCCAAGGACGCCAACGCGGAAATGGATGTCTTCTGGGGCAACGACGGTCATGAGTACGTCGACTCCATCCTCAACACCAACCACTACGGCCAGAACCTGTGGATTCTGACCTGGACCGGCAGCGGCTGGGACTGGCTGGGGATACCCGCAACCACCAGCATCGGCAACGGCTGGTACACCGCACAGGACAACAGTCGGTCCGACGCCGGCAAGACCATCAAGATCGCCGTGTTCAACTGGACCACCAACACGTACATGTACTCGAACGCACATTGAGCAGGCCTGACGGCGCCGAACGGTTCCGACGTCCTGCAGCCCGGTGAACGCGGTACGCCGCCAGGCGCGGGTCTGTAGAAGGAACGGCGGACGATGGCGCGGTCACACATCTGCTGGTAGGCGGGGTCGTCTCGCCACAGGTTCCTCCGTCAACGTGACTGCGCTGATCCTGTCACGCCGGCCCACCACAGCACTCGAATTTCTCCCTTCCCAGCCAGGCCAGGATCGGTGGGCAGCGGCGGTGGGCCTGCTCCTGCCGACAACCTGCCGCCCCCGTACGCTCTAGGTGGTCCGGACCGGCCGGGCCAGGGGTGGGGGAGCGGCGCGGACGGTCAGCGCAGGACGGCGAGGACGGCGCCCCACTGGGAGGTGGTCTGCCCGGTGGCGGCGCAGTGGTCCGGATCCGTCGCGATCCGGTGGGCGGTGGTGAGGCGGTAGGAGGAGAGCCGCAGAGCGGGCAGGCTGGTCCAACTGGTGCCGAACTCGGGGGCGCTGCCGCTGTTGCTGCCGACCGTGCCCACCAGGAGGTCGCCCGGCGCACAGGCGGCGGCGTTGGCCGTGGTGGAGAAGGTCGTCCCGCCGGCGTCACCGGAGGCGCGGCCGACGGCCCGGACGGCGGAGACGCCGCGGAACTCGTCCACGGCGACGTGGTACTTGCTCGCCCGCGGGTGGGCGACGCGGATCGAGTCCTCCGAGGTCAGCGCGGCCGCCCCGAAGGCCGCGAGGAGCAGGATCCGGTGCCGGAGCGAGTCGGTGACGTCCCCGACGATCCGGAAGCGGTCGCCCCGGCTGTCGGTGACCGTGACGGACCCGGGACAGGTACTGGTCAGCATCATCGTGACCACCAGGGCGTCACCCGGGGTGACGGGGGAGAGCACCGGAAGGACGATCTCGGTACTGGAGACGGCCTGCTGGTCGAAGGCGATCCGGGAGGCCCAGGACGGTGTGCCGTCGTCGGCGGCCGTCCGCGCCGCCGCCGGGCGCGGGCCCGGCGCGGGGCGGGCGGCCGCTTCGCCGGGTGCGGACTCGGTGTCCCCGGACGGGCAGCCGTGCGCGGCCGGGGCCGGGGCGTCCGGCGTGCGGAAGCCGACCACGGCGAGCGTGCTGCCGACGCCGAGGGCCACGCCGAGGAGCAGGCAGAACGCGTGGGTCCAGATCCGGCGGCGGCCCCGGCCCGGCCCGGCCGGGGGCTCGGCGGCGGAGGCGGCCGTGCGGTCGGCCCTGGTGACGGTCGTGGCGTCGGCCGTGGTGCTCGCGGCGACCGGTGGTCCCGAGGGCTCGACCGGCGAGGTCGGCGAGGTCGGCGAGGCCGGTGGGACCGGTGGGGCCGCCCCCTCGTCGGCGGCGGCGGTCCACCGGCGGTGCCACTCGGCCTCGTCGCCGCCGCAGGCCCGGACGTAGGCCCTGGTGGTGGTCCACGACGGGAGGCGCGAGCCGGAGGCCGCCTCGTAGAGCGTGGTGTGGGAGATGGAGCCGACGGTCTTCGCCATCGTGCGGAACGAGGGCTTGCCCGCCTCCAAGCGCAACCGGCGCAGCTCGGCGGCGAGGGCCTCCACCACGCTCGGCGCCGGGTCTCTCTCCGCGGGTTGCGACTCCTGCTCCGCCATGGCGTCCCCCTGTTGTCAGATGTCAGATCCAACGGCGACCGGTGTTGCTTGTCGCGTACGGATCATATCGACGCGTGACCGTGAGGACGGGGTGTTCGGGGCGGGAGGCGGCCGGTGTCAGTTGTTGTCAGTTTCCGTCAGGTGGTACCGAACAGCGCGGTTCGTCGGGTCAGCTGGGTCCGCCGTCGAGGTCGACGGGACGGCGCAACGGTTCGACGGGACAAGGGAGTCGATATGGGCAAGGGAATCCTCGGCAAGATCGGGCGCCGGGGTGCGACCGCGGCGGCCGTGCTGGCGCTCGCGGCCGGCAGCGTCGGTCTGGCGGAGGGCAGCGCCTCCGCCGACGGGTGGTACTACCTCACCAGCCACGTCTCCAGCGGTCACGGCGTGGGCTTGTACTCCATGCCCCAGTCGTACGCGCCGTCCTACAAGCCGTGGAGCATCGACCTCTCTGCCGTCGGGCACACCGGGGACAAGATCGCCCCCGACTGCTGGACGCGGGGCGAGGACATCAACAACCAGGGCAACGTCTGGTACCGGATCCACGCCGCGCACTCGGACAGCTACAACGCCGAGTACTGGAACACCGCCTACGTGTACGGGGCCTACGCGGACGGGAACTGGTACTTCCACTACGCCTGGCAGAACGGTTCCGTCGGTCTGTGCTGACAGCAGCTCGCACCTGTCCCGCCCGCAGGTCGGGCGGGGGCAGGTGCGGTCAGGCTCCCGACTGCCGGGCCGCCGCCTGCTTGATGGCCTCGCGGATGCGCGGGTAGCTGCCGCAGCGGCAGATGTTCTGGATCTGGTCGATGTCCGCGTCGGTCGGGTTCGGGGTGCGGCGCAGCAGGGCGACGGCGGTCATGATCTGGCCCGGCTGGCAGAAGCCGCACTGGGCGACGTCGCAGCCGAGCCAGGCCTCCTGGACGGGGTGCAGGGTGTCGCCGTCGGCCAGGCCCTCGATGGTGGTGACGCGGTGGCCCTCGCAGTCCTTGACGGAGCGGGTGCAGGGCTGGAACTCCTCGCCGTCCAGGTGGCTGGTGCAGGCGCGGCAGACGCCCACCCCGCAGCCGTACTTGGGGCCGGTGACGCCGAGCTTGTCGCGCAGCACCCAGAGCAGCGGCATGTCGTCCGGGGCCTCGACGCTGACGGGGTGCCCGTTGAGGACGAAGGTGTGGGTGGGCATGGGGTGGTGGGGTTCCTCGGCTGGGGGAGTCAGAAGGTGATCGGGAAGGAGCGCGGGCTGGTGCCGGTCGCGCGCGCGTAGGCGTTGGCGACCGCGGCGGAGGCCGCCGGGACGCCCAGCTCGCCGGCGCCGCCGGGCGCTCCGCTCGGCGGCATGAGGTGGATCTCGACGGCCGGCGGGGTGTGCCGCTGCCGGGCGTACCGGAAGTCGGCGTAACTGCCTTCGCGTACGGCCCCGTTGTCGATGTGGTTGCCGGCTTGCAGGATGACCGAGATGCCGTCGACCAGGGCGCCGGTCAGCTGGGCTTCCAGGCCCCGGGGGTTGATGACCCGGCCGACGTCGGCGGCGATCACGGCCTTGGTGACCCGGGGGTCGGCCGGGTCGGTGGCGTCCAGTTCGACCAGGTAGGCGGCGCACCCGCTGTTCTCGTCGTGGTAGCCGATGCCCTGGGCGTGGCCGGGGGGCATCGGGCGGCCCCAACTGCCGGCCTTGGCGACGGTGTCGAGGACGGCCCGGCCGACGGCGCTTCGCAGCCGGGCGCGGCGGAACGCGACGGCGTCCTGGCCCATCCAGCGGGCGAGTTCGTCCATCATGATCTCGTCGGCGACCCGGACGGTGCCGGAGTAGACCGACCGCCAGCTGCCGGTGGGAATGTCCAGCGGCACTTCGGCGAGGAGTTGGGTGGGGATGCCGACGTTGTACGGGTTCTTCTCGCTGAGCAGGAAGAAGGCCTGGGCGAGGCTGAGCCCGGCGAGCGAGAGGTTGAAGCCGGCGGCGGTGAGTATCTCGCCGAGGCCGTGCCGGAAGTCGGTCTTGACGGTGGCGGCGCGGTGCTCGTAGCTGAGCACCTGGCCGAGCGCGTAGGTGGCCCGGATCCGGTGGTGGCTGGCCGGGCGCATCCGGCCGTGGCGCATGTCGTCGTTGCGCGTCCACATGAGTTTGACCGGTCGGCCCGCGGCCTTGGAGATCTGGGCGGCCTCCAGGGCGGCGTCGAAGAACAGCCGTCGGCCGAACGAGCCGCCGCCGCG
This sequence comes from Kitasatospora sp. NPDC098663, assembly GCF_044760075.1. NCBI lineage: Bacteria > Bacillati > Actinomycetota > Actinomycetes > Kitasatosporales > Streptomycetaceae > Kitasatospora > Kitasatospora sp. NPDC098663. Next base: position 4,769 of record NZ_JBIWAP010000057.1, read on the forward strand.
CACCACGTGGACGGTGACGGCGTTCTGCGGGAGGCCGAGTTCGGCGGCGATGGCCTGCTGGGCGACGATCGGCGTCTGCGCGGCGAACCACAGCTCGGCCCGGTTGGGCCGCACGTCGGCGATGGCGGTCAGTACCTCCATCGGCGCGTGGTTGACGAAGGCGAAGTCGAATTCGCCGTCCACGTACTGGGTGAGCAGCGGGGGGATGAGGAACGGCGCGTGGGCGGCGCGCAGTTGGGCGCGGATGTCGGGGGTGGAGAGGCTGGCGACCGGGCCCGGGTTCCAGGAGGTGCGCAGCGCGTCGCGGGCCTTGAGCGCCTGGTCGAAGGTCTCGGCGAGGACGGCGACGCCGCTGGGGATCCGGACCACGCCGAGCACGCCGGGCATGGCGCGGGCGGCCGCGGCGTCCAGGGTCCTGAGCGTGCCGTTGATGGTGGTCGGGCGGGCGACGACGGTGGGGACGGCGCCCGGGATCGCGAGGTCCCCGGCGTACTTGGCGCGGCCGGTGACGATGTCGCGGGCGTCGATCCGGTTGGTGGGCCGGCCGACCACGCGCAACTGGTCGGCGGTCTTGGGGGAGCTGGACACGGCGGGGGCGGCGACGGCGGCGGCCTCGGCGGCGAGGTCGCCGTAGCGGGCGCGGCGGCCGTCGGGGGCGTGGACGGCGGAGTCGGCGGTGCGCAGGGTGTCTGCCGGAACGTTCCAGCGCCGCGCTGCGGCGGTCACCAACCGGGCGCGGGCGGCGGCGGCGGCGGCGCGCACCGGGTCGTACAGCGAGCGCACCGAGTTGGAGGCGCCGGTCAGCTGGTTGAAGAGCAGTTCGGGGCGGCCGTCGGAGAGCGGCACGTCCACGTCGCCGATCAGGGCGTCGAGTTCCTCGGCGACGAGCATCGCGATGGCCGTGGTGAGGCCCTGGCCGACCTCCAGCCGGGGCAGGTGGAGCACGGCGCGCCCGGCGGTGGTGAGTTCCAGGACGAGCAGGTGCGAGGTCGGCAGGCCGGCGACGATCAGCGCGTCGCCGAGGTCGAGGATGTCCGGGATGCCGGGCAGGCCGATCAACTGCGAGGGGGCGGCGGCGTCCTGGGCGGCCGCGGCGGCGCGGACGGCGGCCCGCGCGGTGGCGGGCGCGGCGGCGTCGAGGCCGAGCCGGGCGCCGACGGTGAGGGTCGGGGCGGCCAGCAGGTAGGTGAGGAAACGGCGGCGGCGGGTGCCGGTGCCGTCCCGTGCGTCGCCCGGGTGGCCGGTGTCGCCCGGGTGGCCGGTGTCGTCCGAGCGGGCGATGGAGGTGCTGATGGGAAGAGCCCTTCGAGCCGATGACGGCGGCGGATCGGGCGGGCACGGCGGCGCCGGGCCCGGTGCCGGATCGCGAATGCCGTTGAGCATAGGAGGGCGTTACTGACCGGTCAATACGGCAAAACTTGGCCCTTCGGCACGGTCGGTGACGCCCGGAGGCCGGTGGGCGAGGCGGATTCGGAGCGGGTACGGAGGGCGCGGCGGCGGTACGGCCGGGGCCGGTTCCGGGCCCGTGGGAGGAGCGATTCGCCGCCGTCGTACGGGGGTTCAGCGCTCGCCCGCCGGTGCGGTGGGGCCCGGTAGTGGACCAAGGAGTTCCGTGATCGCTGGACCTTACCGCCGGTCCGCCTCCTGCCTGGGCCGGGCCGGGCCGGGCCGCGAACCGTTGCGAACGCCCGGCCGCGCGCCGCCCCCAGCCAGGAGACCCGTGTCGACCAGCAGCGCCCCGGCGACCTCCCTCGGCACCCTCCGCGCCGCCCCTGCGCGCCGCCCCGAACCGGCTGCTCAGCCCCGGTCGGGGCCCGCGCCGGCCGCCGCCGCCGCGAGCCCGCCCGAGAATGCTCCGACGGCTGACCGGAAACCGGTGGCCCGGGCCGCCGCCCGCTGGCATGCTGGCCGCGTGGACCGACCCCAGATCTGGCTCGACTTCGCCCCCGAGCTGCACCTCTTCGTCTCCGGGCCCCGGCGGGCCGGCCGCTCGGCGCTGCGCACCGACGGCACCTCGACGCTCGGCCATGTCGTCGAGTCCCTGGGCGTCCCGCTCACCGAGGTCGGCACCCTGCTGGTGGACGGCCGGCCCGTGCCCGGGTCGCACGTGCCGGTCGACGAGGAACACGTCACCGTCCGGGCCGTGGACCGGCCGCAGCCCTCGCCCGCCCCGCCGCGCTTCCTGCTGGACGTCCACCTCGGCACCCTCACCCGCCGGCTGCGCCTGCTCGGCGTCGACGCCGCCTACGAGAACCCGGACATCGGCGACGCCGCGCTCGCCGCCCGCTCCGCCGCCGAGCAGCGCGTCCTGCTCTCGCGCGACCGGGGCCTGCTGCGCCGCCGCGAACTGTGGGCCGGCGCCTACGTCTACAGCCACCGCCCCAACGAGCAGCTGCGCGACGTGCTCTCCCGCTTCGCGCCCCCGCTCGATCCGTGGAGCCGCTGCACCACCTGCAACGGCACGCTGCGCGAGGCCGACAAGACCTCGGTGCGCGAGCAGTTGCGGGACGGCACCGAGCGCTCCTTCGACGTCTTCGCCCAGTGCGTCGACTGCGGCCAGGCCTACTGGCGCGGTGCCCACCACGCCCGGCTGGACGCGATCGTCACCGACGCCCTCCGCGAGTTCGGCACGCCCGCCGGCGGCTGAGAGCGGCGCGCGGCCGGCGCGGGACCGACGCGTCGAACTACGGGACATCTCAGGGTGGCGGCCGGGTACAGAGGCGTGTTCTCATCGGCGGTGGGGGACGAGACCAAGGTACTCCGTGACGCGAGAGAGGCCGGGTCGGATGAGCAGTCAGCAAGTGCAACAACCGTTCCAGACAGCGGACGTCGACGACGTCCAGGTGGTGCGCGCACCGGACGGGTCCGCGGTGTTCCCGCTGCTGGTCCTGGACGGGCAGGGGAGCCTCGCGGTGTTCGAGCTCGCCCCCGGGCAGGTGTCGCACGCGGTGTCGCACGCCACCGTGCAGGAGCTGTGGCAGGTCGTCGAGGGCGCCGGGGAGCTGTGGCGCCGCCAGGGCGGGCGGGAGGAGACCGTCCGGCTCGTGCCCGGGACGGCGGCCTCGATCCCGCTCGGCACGGCGTTCCAGTTCCGGGCCGACGAGGACGCCGACCGGCCGCTGCGGATCGCCGCCGTCACCATGCCGCCCTGGCCGGGCACCGACACCGAGGCCAGGCCCGAGGAAGGCCCCTGGAAGCCGACCTCCCGGTGAGCCGGGCAGGAGGGATCCCGCGCCGCCCGCTGGCGGCGCTCGTCACGGCCGCGGCCGTGCTCGGACTCGCGGTGGCGCCCGCCGCGGCCGCCCCGGCTGCCGAGCCGCACCTCCAGTCGCGCTACGTGACGATGCCCGACGGCGTCCGCCTCGCCGTCGACGTCTGGCTGCCCGAGGGCACCAGGGACGGCGCGAACCTGCCCACCGTCCTGGTCACCCAGCGCTACTGGCGGGCCCGGGTCTACCCCGGCGCACCCGGCAACGGCGGCCGCAGCAGCGACGCCGACGGCTGGAACGCCCACGGCTACGCCTACGTGGTCGCCGACCTGCGCGGCACCGGTGCCTCCTTCGGCACCCTGAGCTCCGAACTCGGCGCCGACATCGTCGCCGACAGCGGCCCGCTCAGCGACTGGATCGCCGCCCAGCCCTGGTCCAACGGCCGGGTCGGCACCACCGGCGTCTCCTACGGCGGCGACACCGCGATGCTCGCCACCGCCCTCGGCAACCACCACATCACCGCCGCCGCCCCGATCTCCTACGACTTCGACCCGTACGAGGACCTGGTGCGCCCCGGCGGCCTGCTCATCGAGCCCCGGATCGCCCCGTACGCGCTGCTGCTGCGCATCCTCGACCAGGCCGGCGGCACCACCTGCGACACCGACGAGCAGACCCGGCAGGTCTGCGCGGCCGCAGGCCTGACCGGCGCCGTGCCGCGGCCGGTCGACGGCCCGGACGGACCGGCCCTGCTCGCCGCCGCGCGCGCCGAGCACGCGGGCAACGCCAACCTGGTCGACATGGCCGAGGCCGGTGTGTACCGCGACTACCAGGACGGCCCGACGAGCTGGACGGTCGGCAGCGTCGGCGAGAAGTCCGACGCCGTCGAGGCCGGCGGCGTCCCCGTGCTCACCGACGCCGGCTGGCTCGACGCGGGCACCGCCAACGGCGTGCTCTCCCAGTTCACCGGCCTCTCCAACACCCAGGACGCCTGGATCGGTCCGTGGAGCCACGGCCAGGGCTTCCTCGCCGACCCCTTCCAGCCCGCCCGCCACCTCACCGACCAGGAACGCGCCCAGATCGCCCAGCGGACGTTCGACTTCTTCGACCGCTACGTGCGGGCCGACGGCCGCCCCGACGGCACCCGGCAGCTGCACTACTACACCTTCAACGAGGGCGTCTGGCGCACCACCACCCGCTGGCCGCTGCCCGGCACCCGCCCGCAGCGGCTCTACCTCGGCGAGGACACCGCGCTCAGCCGCCGTCGGCCCGATCCGGACGACCGCCCCGGCGCCGACCTGCTGCGCCTCGACCCCACCGCCGGCACCGGACCGCTGGACCGCTGGAACACCAACCTCAACGGCGGCCCGGTCAGTTACCCCGACCGGGCCGCCGTGGACGCCAAACTCCTCAGCTACACCACTCCGCCGCTGACCGGCGACACCCGGGTGACCGGCAACGGCCGCGTCACGCTCGACGTCACCGGCCTCGACGGCACCGCCCAGGGAGCCCTGCACGTCTACCTGGAGGACGTCGCCCCCGACGGCCGGGTCACCTACCTGACCGAGGGCCAACTCGCCCTCGCCGACCGGGCCGTGGCCGACCGGGGCGACAATCCCGACTGGCGCCGGCTGCGCACGCCCCGCAGCTACGCGGCCACCGACGCGGCGCCCTTCCCGCAGGGCCGGGCCCGTCAGGTCACCATCGACCTGCAACCCGTCGCGGTGCTCTTCCGGGCCGGCGAGCGGATCCGGCTCACGGTTGCCGCCGCCAACCCGGACTCCTTCCAGCTGCTCCCGGCCGACGGCCGGGCGAGCTACCGGATCGGGCACGGCGGAGCCGACCCGTCCTTCCTGGAGCTGCCGGTGGTGCGCAGCACGCCGTAGCGCCGCCGAACGCGCCCGGGCCCGGGAGGCCGATGCCGCCTCCCGGGCCCGGGCCGCTCAGTCCCTGACCCCGGAGAGCGCGAGCGGCAGGTGCCGGGGCCCGCGTAGGACGGGGCTGCGCCGGTACTCGGGCGGGTCCTGGAGCAGCCGGGGGCCGTCCAGGCGGTGGATGAGTGCGGTGAGCGCGAGCTGCGCCTCGACCCTGGCGAGCGGTGCGCCGAAGCAGCTGTGCACGCCGCTGCCGAAGCCGAGGTGCTGGTTGTCCGGGCGGGTCGGGTCGAAGCGGTCGGGCTCGTGGAACCGGAGAGGGTCCCGGTTGGCGGCGGCGAGTACCAGGATCAGCGGCACGCCCTTGGGGATGGTGACCCCGGCGACCTCGATGTCGGTGAGCGCGGTGCGCTGCGGCAACAGCTGGACCGGGGGCTCGTAGCGCAGCAGCTCCTCCACCGCGCGCGGCATCAACTCCGGCTTTTCGCGCAGCAGTTCCAGGCTTTCTGGCTGGCGCAGCAGGGTGAGCGCGCCGTTGGTGATCAGGTTGACGGTCGTCTCGTGCCCGGCGATGAGCAGCAGGACCGAGGTGGCCATCAGCTCCGTCTCGGTGAAGCCGCCCGATGGGCCGGGGTCGTTGACGAAGGCGGAGAGCATGTCGTCGGACGGCTTGCCCCGGCGGCTCTCGGCGAGCTCGCCGAGGTACAGCCCCATCTCCATCCGGGCCTGCGTGGCCGCGCGCTGGCGCTCGGTCGGATCGCTGTCGGGAGTGGGGTCGAAGCCCGCGATCAGTGTCTCGGACCAGGCGTGGAACCGCGGCTCGTCCTCGCGCGGCACGCCGAGCAGCCGGCAGATGACGGTGACCGGCAGCGGGTAGGCGAAGTCCTCGACCAGGTCGATCCGGTCGCGGCCCCGGAGTCCGTCGACGAGTTCCCCGGTGATCCGCGCGATCTCGCCGTGCATGGCGTCGACCCGGTCGGGCGCGTGGGGCGGGCCGAAGGGCCGCATGGCGATGGTGCGCAGCCGTTCGTGTTCGGGGTCGTCCCGGCCGATAAAGGCGACCGGGACGCTGCCCTGCAGCTCGTCCGGGACGGTGCGGTTGCGGCGGTCCGAGCTGATCCTCGGGTCGTGCAGCAGCGCGGCGACCTCGTGGTAGGTGCCGACCAGGTAGCTGCCGTCGTCCTGGCGGGCCACGCCGTGGTCGCGGAGTTCGGCGTACAGGGGGTAGGGGTCGGCGCGGTTGGCGTAGTCGGTGATCCGGCGGAACAGGGTGTCGGCGGCGGCCATGCGCGGTGGCTCCTCGGGGGTGGCGGCGGTGGTGGTCCTCGACGGGCGGCGGGGCCCGGTGGGCGTGCGCCCGTCGAGCGGTGGCGGGTGGGCTCAGCCGCCCCAGCGCCGCAGGGTCAGCCGCCGGTCGGGCAGGTGGCCGGTGAGGGCGACGGTCGGGCCGTGCGAGAGCACCTTCGGGTCGGGCACGTCGGAGGGGACCGGGATGCGGGTGGCGGGCGGCTCGACGCCGTCCCAGTCGGGCGGGAACGGTGCGGCGGTCTCGATCAGCCGCTGGTAGTGCTCCAGCCATTTGGCGCGGTTCACGCTGACGGCGGCGGTGATCCGGCCCCGGTACCCGTAGACCGCGACGAGCCGGCGTTCCTCGACCGAGCCCTGGGCGAGGACCACGTGGTCGGAGAAGGTGGGCACGCCGACGGACTTGATGTTGAGCCCGAACTGGCTGGACCAGAAGGACGGCACGCTCAGGTGCGGCCGCCGTTGCGGGCCCGGGCTGACCATGTTGTGCGCCGCCACCTCGGCCTGCGCGACCGCGTTGCCCCAGTGTTCGAGGGAGAGCAGCTGGTACTCGAAGAGGGGGTGCGGGAAGCGGGCGACGTCGCCCGCGACGAAGACGTCGTCGGTGACGATCCCGTACATGTCGAAGGCCCGGCAGCCCGCGTCGCAGGCCACCCCGCGCGGACCGGCGGCGAGCCCCGACTCGGCCAGCCATTCGGTGTTGCGGACGGCGCCCAGGGCGACCACGGCGACGTCCGCCTCGATCCGGGTGCCGTCGGAGAGCTCGGCGCCGGTGAGCCGGCCTGCCTGGCCGGTCAGCGCGGAGACGGTCACCCCGCAGCGCAGGTCGACCCCGTGGGCGAGCTGGACCTTGGCCGCGAGGGCGCCGAAGGCCCCGCCGAGGGCCCCGACCAGCGGGGCGGGGCCGCGCTCGGCGACGGTCACCGCCAGGCCGCGCTCCCGGCAGGCGGAGGCGATCTCGGAGCCGGTGAACCCGGCGCCGATCACCAGCACCCGCTTCGGGCCGGCGTCCAGCCGCTCGGCCAGGCCGGCCGCGTCCTCGGCGGTGCGCAGGGTGAACACCCCGTCGAGTGCGGCCTGCTCGGCCTTCGGCCAGGGCCTGGCCCGGGTGCCGGTGGCGATCAGCAGCCGGTCGTAGGGCAGCTGCTCGCCGTTCGCGAGCAGGACCTGCTTGCCGTCCCCGTCCAGGCCGGTGGCGCGGACGCCGAGCTTCCACCGCGCGTCCACCTCGCGGCGCCGGGGGAGCGCGGTCTCCTCGGCGCGCACCCGCCCGAGCAGCACCTGTTTGGACAGGGGCGGCCGGTCGTACGGGGGAAGGCGTTCCTCGCCGACCACGGTCAGCTGCCCGGCGAAGCCCTCGTCCCGTAGCGTCTCGGCGGCGCGCAGGCCGGCCAGCGAGGCGCCGACGATGACGATCCGGCCGTTCTTGAGGTCATCGGACATCGGACCGGTCCTCCTCCTCGACCACGATGGCCTGCACCGGGCAGGCCGCGGCGGCCCGCTGGACGCGGTCGCGCTGGTCCTCGGCGGCCTGCGGGGTGTAGAGCAGGGCCTCCTCCCCGTGCAGCTCGAACACTCGGGGAGCGAGGAACGCGCATTGCGCGTAGCCCTGGCAGCGGTTGAGGTCGACGACGATCTTCACGGTCTCTCCTCCCGGGCACGTCTGTGTCCGTCCTACCGCCGCCGGAGCGGCCGCGCGCCCGGTACTGCTCCGTGGGAGCGGTCGCGGAGAGTGGCCGCCGAGGAGTGCCGGGGGCCGGGAAGCCCGCCGGCCGCCCTAGTTCGGCGACTCCAGCCCGAGGGTCCAGCGGTGGGTGGTGTAGCCGCCCATCCGGGTCGGGTGGCGCTCCACGAGCGTCACGGCCAGGCCGTCGGCCGTGCGGCGCAGCGTGCCGGTGAACCGGTGCAGGTCGCCGCCGGACAGCGGGAGCAACTCGGCGAGCACGGTGGCGTCGAGGTCGCGCCCGACGGCGCGCAGCACCCCGGCGTCCAGCACCAGGACGGTGCCGTCGGCCAGCACCACCGGCGCGGGGGCCTGCGGGTCGGCGAGCAGCGGGCCGCTCTCGATCCCCCCGCCGGGCAGCAGCCGCACCACCCGGCTCCCGGTCGGCCGGCGGCGGTCCGTCTCGACGACGCGCAGGCCGTCGCCGACCACGTAGTGGCCGTAGCTGCGCCACGAGTCGACCAGGGTGGCGTCCCGGTCGTAGGCCCAGGTGTCGAAGGCGCCGTAGCCCTCCAGGCCGAGCACGAAGCGGCCGCCGCCCAGGGCCGTGCCGCGCTCGCCGCGCAGTTCGGCGACCAGGGCGCCGTCGTCGAGGTCCAGCAGCAGGGCCGGGCCGAGGTGGCCCCAGGCGGTGTACTCGAAGGAGTCGGTGGTGACCAGTGCCCGGCCGCCGGAGAGGTGGGCCGCGTTCGGGCGCCCCGCGCAGGGGCGGCGCCAGCGGACCAGGCCCTCGGCGTCGACACAGCTGATCTCGCCGTCCCGGCCGTACAGCGCCAGGTCGCCGCAGTGGGCCAGCGGCCCCTCCGGGCGCCCCTGCGGTCGCCCGCCGCTGCGCCGGTGGTGGTTCTGGACGGTGACACGCCAACTCCCCATGATCCGGATGCTAACGGACCCCGGCGGGCCGTGGAGGGCGTTTGCGGAGGGTGCCCGGACGGCCGGGACGGCGGACAATCTCCCCAGGCGCAGAGGAGGAGGCCGCGGTGGAGTTCGAGGTGTTGATCGAGACCCCGCAGGGGTCGCGGAACAAGTACGTGATGGACTTCGCGGCGGGCCGGATCCGCCTCGACCGCACCCTGTTCACCGCCACCCGCTACCCCGTGGACTACGGCTACGTCGAGGGCACCCTCGGCGGCGACGCGGAGCCGTTGGACGCGCTGGTGCTCGGCGGCGAGCCGGCCGTGCCGGGGTGCGTGATCACCTGCCGGGCGGTCGGCATGTGGGTGATGCGGGACGAACGCGGGCCGGACCAGAAGGTGCTGTGCGTCCCCGCCCACGACCCGCGCTACGGCGACCTGCGCGACATCGGCGACCTGCGCGAGTTCGAGCTGCTGGAGATCACCCACTTCTTCCAGGTCTACAAGGACCTGGAGCGCGGCAAGTCGGTCGAGGGCTCGCACTGGGCGGATCGGGCGGCCGCGTACGCGCAGATCGCCGAGTGCCGGGCGCGCGCGGCGGGGACGTGCTTCGCCCGGCCGGTGTAGCCGTCCCGGCCGCGCGGGCCCGGGGCTCGGAACCAGGCTTGGCGCCGGGGCTCGGAATCGGGAGTGGTGCCGGGCTCAGAACCGGGCGTGGCGCAGGATCTCGCGGACCTGGTCGGCGATGGCGGCCTCGTTCCGCTCGAACTCCGGGGCGGTGAGGCGGTCCTGCTCGGCGGGCAGTCCGGTGAGGACGGGGGTGTGCAGGTGGCCGCCGGGGAGGTCGGGGGCGAGGTCGAGGCGCAGGCGGTTGGAGCGGTAGGCGACCTCGTTGGAGAGGTACCCACCGCCGCCACCGGCGACGGCGCGGGAGCCGGGGGTGGGGCCGTCCGCGCGGTCGACGGGGTCGAGGCCGTCCTGGGGGATCTCGGTGACGGTGGTGTTGAGGCGGACGGGGTAGGGCTGCTGGACGGCCGTCATGGCGTCGGTGGGCAGGGTGGTGCGGATGAACTCCGGGCCGTCGTCCAGGCCCGGCGCGGTGACCGGGTGCTGCCGGGTGCCGCCGGAGAGGGTGCCGGTGTTGTCGGTGGCGGGGTCGGCGGAGCGGGCCCGCCCGGCCCAGGCCTCCAGGGTGAACAGGCCCGGGTAGCCCTGGCTGATGCTGGTGATCAGGTCGGCGGCCTGCGGGCCGGGGGTGAGGTGCGGGCCGAAGGCGCGCTCGACGACGCCGTCGTCGAAGTCGCCGTAGCGGACCGGCAGCAGGACGGCCCGGACCTCGGCCGGGCTGCCGTCGGCGAGGGTGATCCGCCGCCCGTGCAGTTGCAGCACGGCCGCGCCGGAGGGGTTGGCGCGGCGCGGCTCGGTGTCGAGGCCGTACGGGTCGAAGCCGCTGACGAAGATCCGCCGGACGCCGGGGGCGGCGGTGAAGCCGTCGTCGAGGCCCCGGGAGGCGTCCTCGAAGCGGGCCCGCAGGTCGGCCGGGTCGACGTCGAACCGGGGCTGCCAGCGGGCCAGTTGGACGGTCATGGCGAGCCTGGTCCAGTACAGCGGGCGGTCGTCGCGGGCGGGGAGTTCGCCGCTGGGCCGCCGCTCCTGGGCCCGGTCCACCCCGGCCTGCCAGAGCGCCCGGCCCCAGGCGCCCGCCACCCGCTCCGCCTGCCGGGCGTTGCGGGCGGCGCACAGGGCGGCGGGGAAGCCCCGGAGCAGGTCGTGCAGGCCGGAGCGCTCGGTGAAGGCGGTCGTCCGCTGGTCCTGGAGCCGGGCCTGTTCGGTGTCCACCGGGGTGGTGCCGACGACCCGGCAGGTTGCCGGGGCGGCCTGGGCGGCGGCCGGGGTGAGCAGGGCGGCGAGGGTGCCGGTGAGGGCGGCGGCCAGGGTGGCGGCGCGACGAAGGCGTGTCATGTTACCTGACAATAGGTCGGGAGCCGACACCCCGCCAGGGCGCCCCGCCCGCGCGCCCCGGCCGGCCAGGTCGCGCCGCGGGCCCGTGGCCTGCTGGAACGTCCCGTCCGGTACTGACGGGAAGTCGGGAACCGGGGCGAGCTCTACAGCGTTGTCGTGGTCGAACAGTGGAAACAGCGGTCATTCGAACGGTGGCGGAGGAAGTGTCATGAGTGTGGCCCTGACGAAGGGCGGCAACGTCTCCCTGGGCAAGCAGGCCCCCGGGCTGCGGGTCGTACGGGTCGGTCTCGGTTGGACGGCCGGCGCCGGGTACGACCTGGACGCCAGCGCCCTGCTCTGCGACGCCTCCGGGAAGGTCGTCTCGGACCAGCACTTCGTCTTCTTCAACAACCTGCAGAGCCCGGACGGTTCGGTCCGCCACCAGGGCGGCGCCGGTGGCGGCGAAGACCAGGAGCGGATCGAGGTCCGGCTCGCGGACGTCGCGCCCGGGGTAGAGAAGATCGTCTTCGCGGTCGCGGTCTACGACGCGGTGCGGCGGCGCCAGAGCTTCGGCCAGGTCCGCGGCGCGTACATCCGGCTCACCGACCCGGACGGCGGCGCCGAGGTGGCCCGCTACGACGTGGCGGCCGAGGCGGGCAGCGAGACGGCGATGGTGTTCGGCGAGCTCTACCGGCACGGCGCGGACTGGAAGTTCCGGGCCGTCGGGCAGGGGTACGCGTCGGGGCTCGCGGGCATCGCCGCCGACTTCGGGGTGGACGTCCTGCAACCGGCGCCCGCCGCCCCCGCGCCCGCTGCCCCCGCGCCGGCTCCGGCCGTGCCCGCCGCGCCGGCCATGGCGCCCGCCGTACCCGCTGTGGCGCCCGCTGCCCCGATGACCCAGCCAGGACCAGGGAGTTCCCCCGTGACGTGTTTCTTCGACCCCTCGCACGGCTTCGGCTCGACGGCGGTGCTGTGGTCGCCGCAGTGGGGAGTGCCGCGCCAGATCGAGACCTGCGCCGCCTGCGCCCAGCGGGTGCAGACCACCGTGCCGCCGTTCTACACCCCGCAGCAGGGCTACCCGCAGCCGGTCCAGCAGGGCTATCCGCAGCCGGTCCAGGGCCAGCCCGCTCAGGGCCAGCCGGGCCAGGGCGGGCGCCGCTTCGGCACCGGCGCGCTGATCGGCGCGGGCGCGGCCGGCCTGGTCGGCGGCGCGCTGCTCAACGAGGCGTTCAGCGACGACACGCCCGAGGTGGTCGTGAACAACTACTACGAGGGCGACGACGACAGCTTCTTCTAGGGCGTTCCGCGGGTCACCCCCGGATCGTCCGCCCTCCCGCCGGCCGGTCTCAGCTGCTCTCCCGCCGGTGCGCCCCCGCCCGGGCGGCCGCCTCGGCGGCGGCCGCGGCGCGGTCGGCGGCGGCCTCGTCGAGCGGCTCGGCGGTGGTGAGCATCCGGTAGTAGAGCGGCGCGGAGACGGCCCGGACCACCTCGAACGCGTCGGTGTCCGGCGGGAGTTCGCCGCGTTCGACGGCTTCGGTGACGCACGGCGCCCACTCCTCGACCCGGCGCAGGTAGAAGTGTCGCAGTGCCTCGGCGGCGCCCGGGTCGCAGGTGGCGGCCACGATCACCGCGCGGAACAGCGCCCCCTGCCGGGGGTCGGCCAGCGTGCACTGGACCAGCCGGGCGTTGGCCCGCAGGTCCTCGGCGAGGGAGCCGCTGCGGGTGCGCGGCAGTGACTGCTCGGCCATGTCCGCGAGCAGGTCGGCGACCAGCGCGCTGGTGGTGCCCCAGCGCCGGTAGACGGTGGTCCGGCCGACCTCGGCCCGCTGGGCGACGTCGCCGAGGTCGAGCCCGCTGAAACCGTGCTCGACCAGGGCGTCCTCGGCGGCCCGCAGGACGGCGGTGCGGACCCGGGCGGTGCGGCCGCCGGGGCGCCGCGTCCCGGGCGTGGGGTTCTCCGGAACGTCCGGGGCGGAGGGCTCGGCAGTCATTAACGGGATTCCTGTTCCATTAGGTCGATGGACCCTGCTAAGGTCGAACCATCCTAACGGAATGGGAGTCCCGTTAAGGGCTCCGAGGGGAGAACTGCCATGGAAACCGGCACGACAATCAGCACGGCAACCGGCACGACAGTCGCCATGGAATACCGCCGACTCGGCTCGTCCGGCCTCAAGGTCCCGGCGCTCAGCCTCGGCACCGGCACCTTCGGCGGCCGTGGGCCGCTGTTCGGCGCCTGGGGCACCACCGACGTCCAGGAGGCCCGCCGCCTGCTCGACATCGCCATCGACGCCGGAGTCACCCTCTTCGACACCGCCGACGTCTACTCCGACGGCGCCTCCGAGGAGGTCCTCGGCCAGGCCATCCGCGGCCGCCGCGACCAGGTGCTCGTCTCCACCAAGGCCGGACTGCCGACCGGCGACGGCCCGCAGGACGCCGGCACCTCCCGGGCCCGCCTCACCAGGGTCGTGGACGACGCGCTGCGCCGCCTCGGCACCGACTACCTCGACCTCTTCCAACTGCACGCCTACGACGCCGGCACCCCGATCGAGGAGGTGCTGGCCACCCTCGACGACCTCGTCCGGGCCGGCAAGATCCGCTACACCGGCGTCTCCAACTTCTCCGGCTGGCAGCTGATGAAGTCCCTCGCCGTCGCCGAGCGCCACAGCCGCCCCCGCTACGCCGCCCACCAGGTCTACTACTCGCTGGTCGGCCGCGACTACGAGTGGGAGCTGATGCCGCTCGCCCAGGAGGAGGGCGTCGGCGCCCTGGTGTGGAGCCCGCTCGGCTGGGGCCGTCTCACCGGCCGGATCCGCCGCGGCCGGCCGCTCCCGGCCGACAGCCGGCTGCACGACACCGCCGACTACGGGCCGCCGGTCGAGGACGAACTGCTGTACCGGGTGGTCGACGCGCTCGACGGGATCGCCGCCGAGACCGGCCGCACCGTCCCGCAGATCGCCATCAACTGGCTGCTGCGCCGCCCGACCGTCTCCTCCGTCATCATCGGCGCCCGCAACGAGGAGCAGCTGCGGCAGAACCTCGGCGCGGTCGGCTGGTCGCTGACCGACGAGCAGGTCGCCCGGCTCGATGCGGCCAGCACCCGCACCGCGCCGTACCCGTACTTCCCCTACCGCCGGCAGGAGGCCTTCGCCCGCCTCAACCCGCCGCTCGTGGGCTGAACCGGGTAATCCGCTTGCCGTGCCGCCCGGCCTGCGGCAAGGTCCGCACCATGTCCGAACTGCACGAACCCGAACTGCACGAACCCGAACTGCACGAACCCGAACTGTGCGCGCCCGACCTGCACGAGTCCGACCCGCACGAACCGGAACTGCGCCGTCTCGGCTCCGATGACTGGGCGCTCTGGCGCGAGCTGCGCCTGGCCGCGCTGACCGAGGCGCCGTACGCCTTCGGCTCCACCCTGGCGGACTGGCAGGGCGCCGGCGACCACGAGGCCCGCTGGCGCTCCCGCCTGGAGATCCCCGGGGCTCTCGATCTGGTCGCGGTGCTGGACGGCCGCCCGGTCGCGATGGCCAGCGGAGTCCCGGCCGACGAGGTCGGGGCGGCCGCCGAGCTGATCTCCCTGTGGGTCGGCCCGGCGGCGCGCGGCCGGGGCGTGGGGGACCGGCTGATCGGCGCGATCGCCCGCTGGGCCGCCGAGCAGGGGTTCACCACCCTCAAGCTGGCGGTGAACCCCGACAACGACGCGGCCATCGCTCTCTACCGCCGCAACGGCTTCGCCGAGACCGACGAGCCCGGCGATCTGATGGCCGACGGCGTGCGGCGCGAACTGATCCTGGCGAGGAAGCCCTAGGGCGTGTTTCATAATTCGCGTCGGATCAGCGCGCGGCGTTGGGCGCCCGGCTGGGCGTGCCGGCGGAGCTCCCTCGTACTGGGCCGTACTTGGGTGCTTCGCCGGTGCGTCCAGCCGGGATGCCCGGCGTCGCGCGCCCGGCGGGAATTATGAAACACGCCCTAGCTCCGGCGGTGGCCTAGGTTCGCGCCGCGTCCTTCGAACGGGCGTGGGCCGGAAGGCCGTTGGCGAGGTCCTCGACCATCAGGCGCCAGGCGACGGCGGTCGCCGCGGTGTGCAGCTGGGGGCTGTGCGGGCGGCCGGCGTCGGCGTCCAGCCGGGCGTTGAGCCAGTCCGACCAGGCCTGGGCGAGGGCGCGAACCTCCTGGGTGCCGGCCTCGGTGGGGGAGAGCCGGTCGCCGTCGCGGGTGAGGTAGCCCTCGGCGGCCATCCGGTCGAAGACCGGCTCCAGGACCTCGGGCGGGATCCGCTTGCGGGCGGCGATGAGGTCCAGGGAGGCCTGGCCGACGGCCTTGGTGTGGCCGGCGACCTCCATCAGCGCCCAGGCCCCGGCCAGGTCGACCCGGGTGTCGGCGTCGTCGACGATCGAGCGGACGGTGTCGAGGTCGACGCCGCGCACGAGCTTGCCGACGGCGTACTCCAGGTGTGGGTCGGAGTCGCTGGTGGTCGGCTGGGCGAAGCCCTCGCCCATGTCGGTGGAGCCGGCCCGGGCGGTGTCCCGCAGCTGCACCTGCTTGAGGAAGAGCGCGACCACGAACCCGACCAGGGCGACCGGCACCGTCCACAGGAACACGGTGTGCAGGGCGTCGGAGTAGGCCTGGATGATCGGGGCCGCCTGCGCGGCGGGCAGCCGGTGCAGGCCCTGCGGGCTCTCGGCGGCCCGGGTGAGCAGCGCCGGGTCCGCGCCGGTGAGGCGGGCCGAGTCGGCCACGCCCCGGGCGAGTTCGGTCTTGAGGCTGTTGGCGTAGATGGTGCCGAACACGGCGGTGCCGAAGGAGCTGCCGATGGTGCGGAAGAAGGTCACCCCGGAGGTGGCGGTGCCGAGGTCGGCGTAGTCGACGGTGTTCTGCACGGCGATGGTGAGCACCTGCATGCTCAGCCCGATGCCGGCGCCGAGCACGAACATGTAGAGGGAGGCGAGCGCGGTGCCCGTGCCGGGTTCGAGCCGGGAGAGCAGGTAGAGGCCGACGGCCATCACCAGGGTGCCGACGATCGGGAACACCCGGTACCGGCCGGTCTTGCTGACGGCGTTGCCGCTGGCGATGGAGGCGAGCAGCAGCCCGATCACCATCGGCAGCGTCCGCACGCCGGAGACGGTCGCCGAGTCGCCGTCGACGTACTGCAGGAAGGTCGGCAGGAAGGTCAGCGCGCCGAGCATCGCGAAGCCGACGATGAAGCTGAGCACCGAGCAGACCGCGAACACCGGGTTCCGGAACAGCCGCATCGGCAGCATCGGTTCGACGGCCCTGCTCTCCACCCAGCAGAACAGCCCGAGGGCGACGGCACCGCCGGCGAACAGGGCGATGATCACCCCGGAGCCCCAGGCGTACTCGTTGCCGCCCCAACTGGTCGCCAGGATCAGGGCGCTGGCGCCGACGGCGACCAGTGCGATCCCCAGGTAGTCGATCACCGGGCGCACCGCCGAGCGCACCGAGGGGATGGTCCGGGCGGCCGCGATCACCACCAGGATCGCGATCGGCACGTTGACGTAGAACGCCCAGCGCCAGGACAGGTGGTCGGTGAACAGCCCGCCCAGCAGCGGCCCGATGACCGTGGCCACGCCGAACACCGCGCCGATCGCGCCCTGGTACTTGCCGCGCTCGCGCAGCGGGATGACGTCCGCGATCAGCGCCATGGCCGTCACCATCAGGCCGCCCGCGCCGATGCCCTGGAGTGCCCGCCAGGCGATCAGCAGCGTCATGTTGGTCGCCAGGCCGCAGAAGAACGAGCCGGTGATGAAGACGACCGCCGAGACCTGGAAGAGCAGCTTGCGCCCGTACAGGTCGCCGAACTTGCCGGCCAGCACGGTGGCCACCGTCTCGGCCAGCAGGTAGGCCGTCACCACCCACGACATGTGCGCGGCCCCGCCGAGGTCCGCGACGATGGTGGGCAGCGCGGTGCCGACGATGGTCTGGTCGAGCGCGGCCAGCAGCATGCCGAGCACGATGGTGCCGAAGACGACGTTGCGCTGCCGGACGTCCAGCACCGGCGGGGCGGTCGGCGGGGTTTCGGTGGCGGCGTTCATGTCCTCAGCCTCCGGGGCACCAGGGGAGGCCGCGATCGGGTTCGGCCGTCCGGGTGAGCGGCGGCGCGGGCGGCGCAGCCCGGCTGGCGGCGCCGGGGCCGCGCCGTCCACGATGGCCGTTCGGAGGGGGCCGCGCGCGGCGGGCGGGCAGCCGGACCGGGAAGACCGGTCGACGGCCGGCCGCCGGACGCGAAGCCAGACGACCGCCGGACGCCCGGAAGGTGCCCCCATGACGGCCCAACCCCCGTGCAGCACCCCGGAACAGCAGCCCGGCGCCGCCGCCGCCGGTCGGCGGGCCGAGGCGCGGCGCTGGCGGGCGCTGACGGTCTGCCTGGTCGCCGGGTTCATGACGCTGCTGGACGTCAGCATCGTCAACGTCGCCCTGCCGACCGTGCGGGCCGGGCTGCACATGTCCGACAGCGGCCTGCAGTGGGTGCTCAGCGGCTACGCGCTCGCCTTCGGCCTGGTGCTGGTCCCGTCCGGGCGGCTCGGTGACGCCCGCAGCCGCCGGGCCGTCTTCCTCACCGGGCTCGCCCTGTTCACCGCGGCCAGCGCGCTGGCCGGGGCGGCGCAGAACCAGGAGTGGCTGGTGCTGGCCCGGCTGTTCCAGGGCGCGGCCGGCGGGGTGCTGGTGCCGCAGGTCTCCGGCTTCATCCAGGTCCTGTTCCAGGGCGCCGAACGCGGTCGGGCCTTCGGCGCGCTCGGCGCCACCATCGGTCTGTCCACCGCCGTCGGCCCGCTGCTGGGCGGCCTGCTGATCCACCTGTTCGGCCCGCAGAACGGCTGGCGCTGGGTGTTCCTGGTCAACCTGCCGATCGGCGTCGCGGCCCTGCCCATCGCCTACCGGCTGCTCCCGCCGCCCCCGCCGGCGGCCACGCGGGCCGGGCACCGGGACTTCGACCCGGTCGGGGTGCTGCTGCTCGGTGCCGGGACGGTCGCGCTGCTGCTGCCGTTCGTCCAGGCGCAGCAGTGGCACGGCTCGACGCGCTGGCTGCTGCTGCCGCTGGCGGCGGTGCTGCTGGGGGCCTTCGTGGGCTGGGAGCGGTACTACGCGCGGGGCCGGGAGCCGCTGGTGAGCATGGCGCTGTTCGCGGTGCGCCCGTACGCGGCGGGGGTGGCGCTGTCGCTGGTGTACTTCGCCGGGTTCACCGCGATCTTTTTCATCTTCACGCTCTACCTCCAAGCCGGCCTGCACTACTCGGCGCTGACGGCGGGCCTGGCGATCACGCCGTTCGCACTGGGCTCGGGCGTGTCGGCGGCGATCGGCGGACGGCTGGTGCACCGGCTCGGCCGCCGGCTGGTGCTGCTCGGCCTGGTGCTGGTGCTGGCCGGCCTGCTGGCCTCGGCCCTGGCGGTGCAGCTGTGGACGGGGTGGGCGATCGGCTGGGCGACGGTGGCGCCGCTGCTGGTCGCCGGGGTGGGCAGCGGGCTGGTGATCGCCCCGAACCAGACCCTGACCCTCCAGCAGGTGCCGATCGCCCGGGCGGGCAGCGCCGGAGGCGTCATGCAGACCGCCCAGCGGGTCGGCTCGGCGGTCGGCATCGCCATCGTCGGCTCGGTCTTCTTCGCCCACGCCCAGGGCCCGCGCCCGGATTGGGCGCTGGCCTTCCAACTGGGCGTGACGGTCGCGGCGGGCCTGGTCCTGGCGGCGCTGCTGGTGGCGCTGGCGGACCTGGCGGCGGGCCGCCGCGACGGGTGAGCACCGCTCCCGGCGCCGCCGCCGGACGGCTGGTCAGTGGTCGCGGCGCTGGACGACGGCCACGGCGACCACCACCGAGGCGAGCGCCCAGAGCGCGAACGTGGCCCAGGAGCCGGCGACGGTGGCCGGGTGCGCCGAGGGCAGCGAGTGGGTCAGGTCGACCTGGGCCAGCCGGCGCCAGGCCTGGAGCGGCATGGCGTGCAGGAGGTCGGCGGACCAGCGGTAGCGCTCGTTGAAGAACGCCGGCAGGAAGAACAGCACCAGGACGGTGCCCACCACGGCTCCGGCGGTGTGCCGGATCAGCGCGCCGAGGGCGAATCCGGCGAGGGCGCAGACCGGGGCGAACAGGACGGCGGCCGCGACGAAGCGCGGTGCGGCCGGGTCGGTGACGGAGACGCCGATGTGGGTGTCGGCGAGGACCGCCTGGCAGGCGCCGAAGGAGACGCCCGCGGTGACGGCGCCGTAGCCGAGCATGACCGCGGTCAGTACGCAGGCCTTGGCGGCGATCACGGCCCGGCGGTCCGGGACGGCCACCAGCGTGGTGCGGATCAGCCCGCTCGCGTACTCGCCGACCAGGACGAGCGCGCCGAGGCTGCCCGCGACGATCATCACGACGTCGGCGGCGATCATGGTGAAGGAGGTGCCGAGCGCGGCCTGCAGCATGGTCGCCGGATCGCCGTCGCCGACGGTGTAGTGGTCGGAGGTGTACCGGGCCGCCTTGAGGTTGGCGGCGATGACGAACAGGGCGCTCAGGCCCAGCACCCAGACGGTCGAACGCAGGGACCAGAACTTGATCCACTCGGCGGCGAGCAGGTCGCCGAAGCGGGCGCGCGGCCGGGGGAGGGGCCGGGGACGGGACTGGGGGGTGGTGGTCGCGGTGCTCATCGGGGCTCTCCGGCCGGGTAGTCGACGCTGTCGGCGGTCAGTTCCATGAACGCCGACTCCAGGGAGCCGGCACAGGTGGTCAGGGCGTGCAGCAACAGGCGCTGCTCCAGGGCGAGTTCGCCGATCCGGGTGGCGTCCAGGCCGGTCACGGCGAGCGCGCCGTCCGGGCCGGGGCGGACGGTGGCGCCCGCCGCGGTCAACACGGCCGCCAGCCGGTCGGGTTCGGCCGCCCGGACGGTGACGCCGGTGCGGCCGGCCCGGGCGGAGAACTCCGCCAGGCTCTCGTCGGCGATCAGCCGGCCTTGGCCGATCACCACCAGCCGGTCGGCGGTGTGCTCCATCTCGGCCATCATGTGGCTGGAGACGAAGACCGTCCGCCCTTCGGCCGCGAGGCGGCGGAACAGGCCCCGCACCCACAGCACGCCCTCGGGGTCGAGGCCGTTGAGCGGCTCGTCGAAGAGGAGGACGGGCGGGTCGCCGAGCAGCGCGCCGGCGATGCCGAGCCGCTGCTTCATGCCCAGCGAGTAGCCGCCGATCCGGCGCCCGGCGGCCTTGGTGAGCCCGACTTCGTGCAGCACCTCCTCGACCCGCGCGGCCGGGATCGCGTTGGCGCGGGCCAGCGCCCGCAGGTGGGCCGCGCCGGTGCGCCCGCCGTGGACGTCGCCCGCGTCGAGCAGGGCGCCGACGTCGCGCAGGCCGCGTGGCCGCGCCCGGAACGGGCGGCCGTCGACGGTGGCGGTGCCGCCGGTCGGGTCGTCGAGGCCGAGGATCAGCCGCAGGGTGGTGGACTTGCCCGCGCCGTTGGGGCCCAGGAAGCCGGTCACATGGCCGGGCCGGACGGTGAAGGTGAGGCGTTCGACAGCCGTGGTGCGGCCGTAGCGCTTGGTCAGCTCGGTGACTTCGATCATGGGCTCCACGGTGCCGGGCGGGGCCGGGCCGCCGCATCGGACCGGCGCTGACACCGCGGGCCCCGGCCGTCACCCCCGGTCGTACAACCACGGTCCGATGACGGCGATTCAGGCCGTCGATACGATCTTCGTATGCTTGCGACGCCGCCTCCGCCCCTGTTCCGGCGCATTTCGCCCGAGGTCTGGGTCGGGCTCGCCTGGTGCGTGGCCGCCGCCTACCCCGCGGTCCTGCTCGGCGGCAACGCCCGGTACCACGGCGGGGCCGCCGCCCACGGCGGCCTGGCCTTCACCCTGGCCGACACGGTGGTGGCCTTCGCCGGCGCCGCGCTGGTGCGCCGCCTTCCGGTGCTCGCGGTCGCCCTGCTGTTCGTCGCCGCCTTCACGGAGACCGACGGCTGGGCCGCCGACACCCAGGTGCCGCCGGCCTCCCTGCTGGCCGTGGACGTCGCGCTCTGCCTGATCACCGCCACCCGGCCGCGCCGCAGCTCGCGGGCCGCGTTCGCGCTGGTGATGAGCCTGCTCGTGCTGCACATCGGCCTGGTGCACGGCAACACCGTCGGCATCTTCACCGGTACCCACATCGGCTCCGCCGACGGCGCCGCGCTGCTCGCCCTGGTCGCCTGGCTGATCGGCCGCTCGATGCGGCAGAACCGCGAGCACGCCCGGGCGTCGAGCGCCCGGGCGGCCACCGAGGCCGTCACCGCCGAACGGCTGCGGATCGCCCGCGAGATGCACGACACCGTCGCCCACACCATCGGCATCGTCGCCCTCCAGGCCGGCGCCGCCCGCCGGGTCGTCGACACCCGCCCCGAACGGGCCAAGCAGGCACTGGCCGAGATCGAGAACGCCGGCCGGGACACCCTGGCCGGGCTGCGCCGGATGCTCGTCGCACTGCGCCAGGCCGACGGCGAGACGTCGGCGACCACCCCTCAAGGTCTGGCGAACCTCGACCGGCTGGCCGCCGCGACCACCGCCGCCGGCGTCCGGGTCGAGGTCCGGCGGCGGGGCGAACAGGGCCCGCTGCCACCGGAGATCGACCTCTCGGCGTTCCGCGTCATCCAGGAGTCCGTCACCAACGTGGTGCGGCACGCGGACACCCGCTCCTGCGAGGTCCTGGTCGACCGCCGCACGGCGGGCGAGGTGGCCGTGGAGATCACCGACCGGGGTCGGGGCGCGGGAGTCGGTCGGGGCACCGGCTTCGGCCTGGCCGGGCTGCGCGAGCGGGTCGGCCTGCTGGACGGCGAGTTCGAGGCCGGGCCGCGCCCCGAGGGCGGCTTCCGGGTCGCCGTCCGACTGCCGATCCCCGGGGAGGTGACCGCATGACCCGCGTCCTGCTGGTCGACGACCAGCCGCTGGTCCGGGCCGCGCTGGAGATGGTCATCACCGAGACCGCCGACGTCGAGGTGGTCGGCGAGGCCGGCACCGGCGCCGAGGCCGTCCGGCTGGCCGGCGAACTGCTGCCCGACGTCGTCGTGATGGACCTGCGGATGCCCGGTATGGACGGTATCGAGGCCACCCGCCTGATCACCGGCGGCGGTGGGCCGACCAGGGTCGTCGTGCTCACCACCTTCGACGACGACGACCACGTGTACGCGGCGCTGCGCGCCGGGGCGTCCGGCTTCCTGGTCAAGGACATGGCGCTGGACGACATCCTCGCCGCCGTCCGGGTGGTGGCCGCCGGGGACGCCCTGATCGCACCGAGCGTCACCCGCCGGCTGATCTCGGCCTTCGCGGACCAGCGGCCGGCCCCGGGCCCGGTGGCGGCACCGGCTCCGGCCCCCGCGCCGTCACCGGCCGCCGCACCGGCCGCCCGGCGGCTGGGCGCGATCACCGACCGGGAGCGGGAGATCCTCACCCTGGTCGGCCGGGGCCTGTCCAACACCGAGATCGCCGCCGAACTGGTCCTCAGCATCGCCACCGTGAAGACCTACATGACCAGGCTGCTCGCCAAGCTCGACGCCCGCGACCGGGTCCACCTCGTCATCCTGGCCTACGAGGCGGGCCTGGTCGCCGTCCCCGGCTGACGTCGGCGGGCTCAGCGCTTGATCGCCACGCCCGCGTACATCGCGATGTCCTGGTCGCGGATCGGCGCGGCCCCGGCGTCCGGGCGCCAGTGGTGGACCAGGGCGACGCCGGGGTCGAGGAGGTCGTAGCCGTCGAAGAAGGTCGCGGTCTCCTTCTGGTCGCGGATCTGCAGCGGGATGCCGCGAGCGTTGTACTCCCGGCCGACGCCGCCGACGCCCACCGGGTCGGTGTCCCCGGTGAACACGGTCAGGGCGAGGAAGCTGCCCGGTGCCAGGGCGTCCATGAAGCGGCGCACGATGCCCTGCGGGTCGTCCTCGTCGAGCACGAAGTGGACGATGGCGATCAGTGACAGCGCCACCGGCTGGGAGAAGTCGAGGACCTCGCGCAGCCGGGGGTTCTGGATGATCGACTCCGGGTCGCGGAAGTCCGCGTCCACGTAACAGGTGCGGCCCTGCGACGTGCTGGACATCAGGGCCCGCGCGTGGGTGAGCACGATCGGGTCGTTGTCGACGTAGGCGACCCGCGCGTCCGGGGTGATCGACTGGGCGATCTCGTGGACGTTGGGCGAGGTGGGGATGCCGGTGCCGATGTCCAGGAACTGCCGGACGCCGTGCTCCTCGGTGAGGTGGCGGACGGCGCGCTGCATGAAGTCGCGGGTGGTGCGCATGGAGATCGGCAGCGACGGCCAGGCCTGCACCGAGGCGTGCGCGGCGACGCGGTCCGCCTCGAAGTTGGTCTTGCCGCCGATGAGGTAGTCGTAGACCCGCGCCGAGTGCGGTACGTCCATCCGCAGATCCACCGACGGGTACTCCTCCTGCGGACCGCGCCCTGCCCGGACCTCGTTCGACATACTCGTCCTCCCGTTGCTGGGGTTCCGTCACCGGCCGCCCTGGTGGCGGGCCTTGGTGCGCATGGTAACGGTGTTCCGGGACGACAAGATGACCATCTCTTGGGGTTAAGGCCCCCTTAAGAGCGCATCCTAGGGCTGGGCCGCCGGGCTGCCGGTGGCGGGGGAGCCGCTCTGCCCCGGGAGGAGCGGATGGTGCCCGTACGATCGACCGGCGGCGGCGAGTTCGAGCGCGGCGCCGGTCCAGGCGGCACCGAAGGCCCAGGTCGAGAACCACTCGCACAGGTACAGCGGGTGGATGGCCCAGTCCGTGCCGATGCCGGCCACCCCGGCGATGACGGCGAGCGCCAGGAGCACCAGGATCAGCACCCCGGCCGCCAGGTAGGCCCGGCTGACCCAGGACGGCTGGGCGGAGCGCGGGTTGCGGAAGGAGTAGACGCAGAACATCGCCAGCACGAAGAGCAGCAGTCCGGCGAAGGCGTAGTGCAGCAGGCCGACCGCGCTCTGGAACGCGGTGGCGCCCTGCGGCGCGGTCGGGCACAGGGCGACCCCGAGCGCGAACACGCCGGCGGCGGTGCTCCAGCGGTCGTCACGGCGGTCGGAGCGGTAGCAGATCAGGAACACCCCGAGCGCGCACAGGCCGCCCACGAAGAGGTTCCGGGTGCTGGTGTAGTACGAGCCGCTCATCGAGGCCGGCCAGAATCCCGAGGTGCTCTGGCCCCTGAGTTCGGCGAACAGCC
The DNA here is from genome assembly GCF_044760075.1 of Kitasatospora sp. NPDC098663. NCBI lineage: Bacteria > Bacillati > Actinomycetota > Actinomycetes > Kitasatosporales > Streptomycetaceae > Kitasatospora > Kitasatospora sp. NPDC098663. The sequence continues at coordinate 28,829 of NZ_JBIWAP010000057.1, forward strand.
AGTTCCCCAGGGGTAGTGCGAGCGGCAGCAGGATGCCGATCAGTCCGACGCCGAGTCGGAGGAAGGTGATGGTCCGTTCGTCCTGGTTGGTGCCTCCCCGGGCGTCGACCGCGTCGCGCTCCGGGTCTTCCGTCGTCCGCCGTTCGTGGGTCACGGACGCCTCCTTGCCCTCTGCACTGTGAGCAGCTGTCAGCTGGTGTACCCACGGTGCGGCCCCTGTCCACACCACCTGAACGGGCGGTTTGAAGACGGACCCCAGCGGCGTGACGGGGGTCAGCCGGTGGGGCTGGCGGACCTGGCGATGAGGGAGTTGAGCAGGGCCGCGCCGCGCTCGGCGTCGTCGACGCTCACGGCGAACTCGCGCCCGCGCCGGGTGCGGACCACCAGGCAGACGCCGCGGCGCACCATCACGGTGGTGCCGAGGCCGTTGACGCGGTAGCCCCAGCCGCCGGCCTGGGCGGGGGTGCGCAGTTCGGCGCGGGCCGAGTCGAGGTCGGCGGGGGACCAGCGCCGGCTGGGCCAGCCGAACGGGCCGAAGCCGACGGACAGGCCCCGCGCGGTCACCCGGACCTTGACCGAGGCCGAGCACAGGACGATGGGGGAGGTGGTGACGAACGGCACGACCGTCGCCCAGCTGAACCCCATCAGCCCGCTGGCCGGGGCCAGCACGCCGACCAGCGCGCCCAGGGCGAGGACACAGGCGCCCAGTTGCAGCCACGGGTTGGCGGCCTGGGAGAGCCAGACCAGCTGCTCGCCCGGCGCGGTCGCCGGCGCCGGGATCCGGGCCGCCGGGCGCGCCCCGGTGGGAGCGTCGACGCGCGGGCGGACGGCCAGCCAGGTCAGCACGCCGGCCAGGCCCGCCGCCACGACCGGGACGACCACCTCGAAGCCCATCGGCGCGGCCTCCTGCCAGCGCGCGCGGTCCAGGTTGGCGTGCACGATGGAGGTCTGCGCCCCCGTCAGGAGCACCCCGACGGCCGCCAGCGCCGCCCCGGTGGCGCCGCCCGCCGTCCCGACCCGGAACCGGCGCGCGGCCGCGGCGGCCAGCACCAGCACCAGCCAGACCCCCGCCGGGAACAGCGCGGCGGCCGTCAGCGACATGGAGCCGTCAGGGTCCCGCCCGCTCCAGTGGGTGGCGAGCGGGTCCGGCAGCCGGTGGCGCGCGGCCCACGGCAGCGCGATCAGCAGGGCCAGGACGCCCGCCGACCAGGCCACCGCGCCCCAGAGCGCGCCGCGCCCCGCCCCGGGCTCCCGGCGCTCCTTCGCTATGAGCTTCCCGTCCGTCACGACATCTCCCTGATCATGTCCACGAGATCGTTCCTGCTGTAGCCGGCCCGGGCCGCATCGGCGACCAACTGCCGTACCCGTTCGGCGAGTTCGGAGCGCGTTTCGGCGCCTTCGGTGACCGTGACGCCACGGCCCCGGCGGAACTCCAGCACGCCCTCGTCGCGCAGCGTGCGCAGCCCGCGCAGGACGGTGTTGGTGTTCACCCCCAGCGCCCGGGAGAGCTCCCGGGCCGGCGGCAGCCTGTCCCCGGGGGCGCACTCGCCCTCGGCGACGGCCCGCCTGATCGCACCCGCCACCTGCTCGTGCAGGGGGCGGGCGTCGCCGGTGTCCAGCTTCAGCAACATGGTGCTAATGACGATAGCACCATGCTGATCTTGTGACGGTCCCCTCGTACACCCCGCCACCCGCCGGAGCGTCCGTCCCCTCGCGCACCCCGGCGCCCCGACGGAGCATGGACACCGAGGAGGTGGCGGTACGGCGGTGAGCGGACGACTGCGGGTGTTCCTGGGGGCTGCGCCGGGGGTCGGCAAGACGTGCGCCATGCTCGCCGAGGGCCGCCGGCTGCGCGACGACGAAGCCCTCGACGTCGTCGTCGGACTGGTCGAGACCTACGGCCGCCGGGGCACCGAGCGCCAGCTCGGGGACCTGCCCGTACTGCCCCGCCGCACCGTCGGCCACCGCGGCACCACCCTCACCGAACTCGACGTCGACGCCCTGCTCGCCCGCCGCCCGCAGCTCGCGCTCGTCGACGAACTCGCCCACACCAACGCCCCCGGCGGCCGCCACCCCAAACGCTGGCAGGACGTCCGGGAACTCCTCGACGCCGGCGTCGACGTGGCCACCACCGTCAACATCCAGCACCTGGAGAGCCTCAACGACGTCGTCGAGCAGATCACCGGCGTCGCCCAGCGCGAGCGGATCCCCGACGAGGTGGTCCGCGCCGCCGACCGGATCGAACTCGTCGACCTCAGCCCGCAGGCCCTGCGCACCCGGATGGCCCAGGGCGCGATCTACCCGCCGGACCGGATCGACGTCGCCCTCGACCACTACTTCCGGGCCGGCAACCTCGGCGCCCTGCGCGAACTCGCCCTGCTCTGGCTGGCCGACCGGGTCGAGGAGGAACTCGCCGACTACCGCGCCCGGCACGGCATCCGGGCGCCCTGGGAGACCAAGGAACGCATCGTCGTCGCCCTCGACGGGGCCCCGCAGGGCGAGCACCTGATCCGCCGCGGCGCCCGCACCGCCACCCGGGTGCACGGCGACCTGATCGGCGTGCACGTCCGGCCCGACGACGGCGCCACCGTCCACGAGCCGCCCGCCCTCGCCGGCCAGCGCGCCCTGCTGCACGAACTCCACGGCGGCTACATCGAGGTCGACGGCAACGACACCGCCCGCACCCTGGTGGACTTCGCCCACGCGGAGAGCGCCACCCAGATCCTGCTCGGCCCGACCAGCCGCAGCCGCCTGCGCGAACTGGTCTCCGGCTCGGTGATCAACCGCGTCATCCGGCTGGCCGGCCCGATCGACGTCCGGGTCGTCCCCCCGCCCCAGCCCGGCCTGCTGGCCGTCCTGCCCGCACCCCGGCGCCGCCGCCCGGCCGCCGTCCCGCCGCGCCGCCGGCGCCTGGCCTGGCTGACCGGCCCGGCCGCGACGGCCGCCCTGGCCTGGGCGCTCTCCCCGCTGCGCGACTCGCTCGCCCTCCCCGGCGCCCTGCTCTGCCTGCTGCTGGCCGTCGCCGCCACCGCCCGGCTCGGCGGCCTGCTGCCCGCCGCGGCCAGCACCGCCGCCGGGGCGCTCGCCGCCGACTACTTCTTCACCGCGCCCTGGCACAGCCTCGCCGTCACCCGCGGCGCCGACCTCGCCGCGCTGCTGCTCTTCCTCGCCGTCGCCGGGATCATCGCCCACCTCATCGACGGCCTCACCCGCCGCTCCCAGCAGGCCGACCGGGCCCGCGCCGAAGCGGCGGTGCTGGCCCGGCTGGCAGGGGCGGCGGTCGAATCCGGCGCCCGCGCAGTGCCCGACCTGGTCGCCGACCTGCGCCAGGTGTTCGGCCTGGAGGGCGCCGCCGTCCTGGTCCGCACCGGCCAGCTCTGGCGCCCCGCCGCCGCCTCCGGCACCGCCCTCCCGCAGCGGCCCGAAGAGGCCTCGCTCGCCGTCGACCTCGGCCCGGACGCCGTCCTGGCCCTGCGCGGACCGGCGCTCACCGAGCAGGACACCCGACTGCTCGGCCCCTACGTCACCCAGCTGCGACTGGCCCGGGAACGCGAACGGCTGGCCGCCCAGGCCGCCGCCGCCGAGACCCTCGCCCACACCGACGCCCTGCACACCGCGCTGCTGGAGGCCGTCGGACAGGACCTGCGGGCCCCGCTCGCCGCGCTGCGCCGCGAGGCCGCCGACCTGCCGGGGCCGCCGGGGCGGCGGATCGCCGCCGAGGTACGGCGGATGGAAGGCCTGGTCGCCGACCTGCTGGACCTCGACCGGATGCGGGCCGGCGAGCAACCGGTGCTGCTGCGGCCGACCGCCCTGGCCCCGGTGCTCGCCGCCGCGCTGGCCGCCCTGCCCGCCGAGCAGAGCGGTGAGCGGCGCGACGTGCGCCTCGCGCTCCCGGACGGCCTGCCGCCCGTGCTCGCCGACGCCGGCCTGCTGGAACGCGCCCTCGCGGACGTCCTGGCGGGGGCCGCCGGGCCCGCCCTGGTGGACGCGGGCGCGGTGGCCGGGCGGATCCACCTCCGGGTGCGGGCCCCCGGCCCGGCCGCCGACGGCACCGGCCTCACCGTGGCGCGGGGCTTCGTCGAGGCGATGAACGGCGAGCTCACCGTCGAGCCGTCCCCCGCCGGCGGCACCGCCTACACCCTCGACCTCGCCTGTGCCCCGCACCCGGCTTAGCCGGCCGGTGGCCGGGCGGCGGGCGGCGGTCGGCGGTCGGCGGGCAGCGGGCCGTTCGCGTATGGAGTGCGTTGGGAAGGCGGCCCGGGGCGTCAGGAAGGCGTCAAGGACGGGCGGCGGGCGGCCGGGGCGGCGGTTGGGTGGAGGACGACACGCCAGGTGACACACCGGGCGCCCCGCTGGGCGACATGCCCGGCGACACACCGGGTACCGGAACGACGACGCGAGGACGGACCATGCACGGCAACGGGCGGCACCAGGGCAGCGGCACCGGCAGGGTGGTGGTCGGGGTCAGCGGATCGCTCGGCAGCCTCGCCGCCCTGCACCGCGGCGTGGCGGAAGCCCGCAGCCGTGGCGCCGAACTCGTCCCGGTACTCGCCTGGGAGCCGCCCGGCGGCGAACTCGGCTACCGCCGCTCACCGTGCCCGCCGCTGCTCGCCGCGGTGCGGGAGACGGCCGAACAGCGGCTGCGGGACGCCCTCGACGCGGCGTTCGGCGGCGCCGACCCGGGCGTGCCGCTGCGCCCGCTGGTGATCCGGGGCGAGACCGGGCCCGCCCTCGTCCAGGCCGCAGACCGGCCGGAGGACCTGCTGGTCCTCGGCCAGAGCGGCGGCCTGCTGCGCCGCCGGCTGCGGCGCTCCGTCACGGCGTACTGCGCGCGCGGGGCGGGCTGCCCGGTGCTGACCGTCCCGGTGCCCGAGCTGCTGCACGAGCTGGAGGCGCTGCACCGGCGCACCCGGTGGCACCTGCCGGTCGCGGCGCCCGAACCCGTCGCCGCGAAGGGGTAGCGCGTGCGTATGTACGCGGCCCGGCCGGGCGGACGGCGCTACCGCCCGGTCCTCGAACGGTTCTCCGCCCCGACCTCGGGCACGGTGGCCCTGCTCGCCGGCGGCGTCCTGGCGATGGGCCTCGGCGGGCTCGGCGAACTGCACTCCGGCCGGCTCGCCTACGTCGCCTACCTCGGCCTGTGCGCGATCCTCGGCGCATTCTCCCGGCCCCGGGCGGCGCCGCTGATCGGACTGGCCGCCTGGCTGTGCTGCAACGCCTTCGCCGAGCACCGGCACGGCGAACTGGGCTGGGCCGGGCCCTGGCCGGAGGGCTCGCACTTCGCGATGTTCACCGCCACCGCCCTGCTGGTGGCCCTGCCCACCACCCTGCCGCGCCGGACGGTCCGGGTGGCGCGGCTGCGGTTCGAACAACTCGGGTGAAACCCCACAGACGGTCCCTCACCGGCCTTCGGTCCGGCGGGCGGACCACGCCGAGACCAGGGCTCCGGCCGGTACTCCGGAACCCTCGGCAACCGGTGGAAAACAGGTAGGAGGCGCGCGGCGCCGTGGCGGCGGAGCGGTCGCCGTTCGGACAGCGGGCCCGTCGAGCCAGGCGGGCACCGCCGCGACCGCACCACGGCCCGCGCCGCGCGTCGTCCGTCCAGTCCGGCAGTCCGGCAGCCCTGCCGCCGGGCCGCCCGCTCGCCGCCGCCCCTGATCGCCCCCGGGCCGCCCGCCGGGGGCGGCGTTACGCTGAGACGACCAGATCCGTCCTCGCGGCCCCCGCTGCGCACTCAAGGGGGTGGGCCAGTGCCGGCGTCCCCGACTAGCCCCCCGACCGGCGGTCCCCATGACCGTCCGACGGGTTCCGGGGCGGGCGAGAAGGGCCTGAAGACCGGCGCCCTGGGCCTGCTGTCCTCGGTGTGCATCGGCCTCGCCTCCACCGCGCCCGCCTACAGCCTCGCCGCGACCCTCGGCATCGTCGTGGTCGGCGTCGGCCTCCAGGCGCCGATCGTCACCGTCCTGGCGTTCATCCCGATGCTGCTGATCGCCTACGCCTACAAGGAGCTCAACGCCGCCGACCCGGACTGCGGCACCACCTTCACCTGGGCCGCCCGGGCGTTCGGCCCGCGCACCGGCTGGATGGGCGGCTGGGGCATCGTCGTCGCCGACGTCATCGTGATGGCCAACCTGGCGCAGATCGCCGGGGTGTACGGCTTCCGGCTGGTCGGCCTGGACTCGCTCGCGGACAGCCGGGTGTGGACGACCACCGCCGGAGTGGTGTGGATCGTCCTGATGACCGGGATCTGCTACATCGGCATCGAGCTGTCCGCCACCCTGCAACGCCGGCTGCTGGCCGTCGAGGTGGTGATGCTGGTCGCCTTCTCGCTCACCGCGCTCGTCAAGGCGTACGGCTCCGCCGCGCCCCCGACCGCCATCCCCGTCGACGCGTCCTGGTTCAACCCGTTCAACGTGCCCTCGACCTCGGCGTTCACCGCCGGCATGCTGGCCGCGGTCTTCATCTACTGGGGCTGGGACACCGCCGTGTCCGTCAACGAGGAGACCGCCGACTCCGCCCGCACCCCCGGCCGCGCGGCGGTCATCTCCACCGTGCTGCTGCTCGTCATCTACGTCCTGGTCGCCACCTCGGCGCAGTCCTTCGCCGGGGTCGGCGCGGACGGCATCGGGCTCGGCAACCCGGCCCACTCGGGGGACGTGCTGTCCGGCCTCGGTGACGCGGTGTTCGGCACCAGCGGGATCGGCGCGGTGCTCAGCCGGCTGCTGATCCTGATGGTGCTGACCTCGGCCGCCGCCTCCACCCAGACGACGATCCTGCCCACTGCCCGAACCACCTTCTCGATGGCCACCCACCGGGCCATCCCGACCGGCTTCGCCCGGGTGCACCCGCGCCACCGCACCCCGACCTGGTCGACGGTCGCCATGGGCCTGGCGTCGATCGCCTTCTACGTCCTGCTCACCGCGATCAGCGGCAACGTGCTGGCCGACTCGATCGCCTCGGTCGGCCTCGGCATCGCCTTCTACTACGGCCTGACCGGCTTCGCCTGCGTCTGGTACTACCGCCGGGTCCTCACCCGCAGCGTCCGGGACTTCGTCTTCAAGGGCGTGCTCCCGCTGGCCGGCGGCCTGATGCTGCTGTACTTCTTCGCCTACGGCGCCTTCGACGTGTACGCCGACCCGGACTACGGTGCCACCTCGATCGACCTGCCGGGCATCGGCCCGGTCGGCGGGGTGACGGTGATCGGGCTGGGCGCGCTGCTGCTCGGCGCGGTGCTGATGCTGGTGCAGCGGGCGGTGCAGGGGTCCTGGTTCCGGCACCCGGACGTCCCGGTGAGCGCCGCCGACCCGGCCTCCGCGCCGTAGCTCCTGTCCTGAACCGCCGTCGCCTCGAACCGGCTGGTTCTGACGTTTCCTTGACGCGTGGTCACGTGTAAAGCACGAGCAAAGCAGGCATATAGTTCGGGCAAAGCATCGTGGTGGGAGGGGCCGGATGGAGACGACGCTGGAACCGGACTGGCGCACGCTCGGCGTCCTGGGCGCGGCCCGGGGCGCGCGCGGCGGGAGCGACGGCCGCCTCGGGACGGAACACCTGCTGGCCGCCGTCGCCGGGGCGAAGGGCCCGGCCGGCGAGGCCCTGTCGGCCGCCGGGGCGACCGCGACCGCCCTGCTCGCCGTCCTGCGTGACCGCCAGGGCGGGATCGACACGGCACGCTGGGGCTCGGACGACGGGGCCGGTGCGAGCGTGCCGGCCCGCGACGTGCTCGGCCCGACCGGGGAGCGCGGCCTGCTGCTCAGCGGCGCCGCCGCCCGCGCCCTGACCGGCGCCATGGAGCAGGCCCGGCAGGACGGCGAGCGGAAGTTCAGCGCCGAACACCTGTTGCGCGCCCTGCTCGCCGATCCGCACGCCCGGGCCGCCGAACTGCTGCACGCGGCGGGCGTCGCGCCGGGAGCGGTGCTGATGCGACTGGCGGCGCCCGCCGGCCCCGACGCGCCGGACGGTCCCGGCGCCCCGGGCGCCCCCGACGACCTGGACGACCTCGACCCGCTGCTGCGCCCCACCCGGGACGCGCTGCTCGGCCGCGCGCCGTACCGGTTGCCGCGCTGGAAGAGGCTGCTGGTGCCCGGCTTCGCCAAGATGAACATCGCGGTCGCGCCGATGGCCTGGGTCCGGCTGGAGGTCGACGGGCAGGCGCAGCGCCTCGGCCGCCGTGCGCCCGGCACCGAGCACGTACTGCTGGCCGTTCTCGCCGTGCACGAAGTCGCCTGCCGGCATCCGCAGTTGGCCGGGGAGGGCGGCGCGGACCCGGCCGAGCGGCACGCGGGCGGGGTGCGGCTGGCCCGGCTCGGCCTGGACTACGCCCGCGCCCACGCCGCGCTCACCGCCGGGCGGGTGCCGCTCGCGGCCGACCCGCGGGCGGTCGAGGCCTACCTCTCCGGCGCCACGGACAGGCAGGGAACCGGGCCGTTGGTGGAGACGCTCCTCTCGGAGGAAACCCGGGCCCGGCGGCTGGTCGAAGCCCTGTGCGGCGACCGGCCCGATCGCCCCTGATTAAACTGATCACATCTTGATCATTTTCTGGTCGCCGCCGACAGCCACCACCGTCATCACCTGAGCCGGGAACGGCGCCGGGCCCGCCCCACGACCGGGCGGGTCCGGCGGGCCGCAGGGGAGCGCGACCGCCGGGCAGCCTCACAGGACGGTGACCGCCAGCGTGATCGCGGCCAGCACCATCAGCAGCCCGAGCACCACGAAGCCGTACTCCAGGGGCCTGCGCTCGCGTCCCTCCACCAGGACCTGCCGGGGGTCGGCCGGGTCGTAGCGGACCTGCACGTGGCCGCCGTCCGGCAGCGGGTGGCGCGGGGTGGACGGGACGGGCGAGAAGACCTCCACCACCCGGCCGTCCTCGGTCTCGAACTGCAGCAGCGGGCGCGGCGGCAGCGCTCGGTCCTCCGGGGCGGGGACACGGGCGCGCACCAGGGCGAGGGCCGGGACGCCGACCCGGCGCAGCCGCCGCAGGTCGCGCAGGCCGACCACCCCGGCGAGGTAGGCGACCACGCCGCCCAGGCCGCCGAACACCACCACGGCGAATCCGGCCGTCCCGCCCACCGCGCCTCCCTGTCCGAATCGCCCCCGGACACCCCAGTATTGCCGACCGCGGGCACTCCTGACGCCCGGAACCGTCCAGTCCACGGCGGGACCCCGCCACTCTGGAAAAGGGGGTGGCGGAGCCTTCAGGGCAGCGCGCGTACGTCAGACGTCGCCGAACTCGCCGGTACGGACGGCGGAGACGAAGGACCGCCAGGCGTCGGCCGGGAAGACCAGGGCAGGGCCCTCGGGGTCCTTGGAGTCACGGACGGGAACGGCGCCCTCTGCGACCAGGTTCCCGGTTACCTCGACGCACTCGCCGCCGTTGCTGCTGTACGAAGACTTGAACCACTGAGGCTCGGCGGTCACGGTAGATCCTCTCTTGGTTTCCTGCCCGTGTTGAAACACCAGGATGAGACCAGGGCGGCCTACGGCGGGGTCGTCGAGCTCTCTGCGTTGATGTTCAGTGGCCGTCGGTCCAGAAGAAGTTAATCAGCGTGACCGCCGCTCCGCACAGGATCGCGGCACCGTACGGTCGTGCCCGGGACGCACTGTCGGGGTCAGTATCGATCACGGCTTGGTCCTCCTGTCGGCGTGCGGACGTGGCTCGTCCGACAGGCGGGTGCACCGACCGAGCCCGTCCGCGACCGCAGACGGTGACCCCATCGGGACGGGGCGACGCGCCGGAGGTCGGGAATGGCCGCGACGTACAATCGCAGCGAAGGCGAAGCGCCAGGCCGAGATTCCGGCACCGGGGTGGGGGAGGGTCAGGATGTTCGGCTCGAAGAAGAAGCTCAACGATCTGATGGCGCAGCTCAGGCCCGACCTGAGTCGGGAATCGCTCGGTGTCGGGCCCGACTTCCCGGGCGTCGCCCCGAACCCGTTCCTGAGCAGTGATGCGCGGAAGCGCAATGCGGAACTGCGTACGGGGGCGCTTGCGCTCGGCGTTCTCGTCGACTGGCGGGAGGTCAACGGCAATCCACGCGTGATCCTGATGTTCGACGTGGAGACCGCCGACGGCATCTCGTTCCGCGGTATCGCAGACGAAAGCCTCACGATCACCGAGCTCACCCGACTCGCCCCAGGGCAGACGTTGCCCGTGCGCTACCGGCCGGCCGTCATGGACCACTACGTCGCCCTTGCCCGGGACGCGGACCCCGCCCACGTGCAGCAGCTCTCTGACGAGATCGCGAGCCGCAAGCGGACCTGACCCGAAGCCATTGGCCGGATCAGGTCGAACTGGTGCAAGCCGGGCGCGCTTTCGGCATCTTCATCAGTCTTCCAGGGCGTATCCGGCAAAGGTTGAGCGTTCTGGCTGGAACTCTGTTCCCGTGTCGCGTTTTCGGTTGCCCTCGGTTGCCCAGTGGTATGGCCGGTGCCGGCCTCGTCACAGTGGCTCGGTTGCTCCACGACCCAGCGTCCGAGCGGGGCTTCCTCGACACCCACGTGCTGGCCCGCCGCCCGTAGAGCGTGCCCTGGGTCAGGGTGGTGTGGATCATCCGCGTGGATGAAGCTCGTCGCTCTCGGCGTACGGCATCAGGGAGCGGCCAGCCAGGAGACCCCGCGACTCTGGAAAGGGGTGGCGGGGTCTCAGGGCAACACGCCGACGTCAGGCGTCGCCGAACTCGCCGGTACGGACGGCGGCAACGAAGGACGCAAAGCCATCGGGGGAGAAGGCGAGGGCCGGGCCCTCGGGGTCCTTCGAGTCGCGGACGGGGACAACACCGGGGACGTTGGCGGCCACCTCTACGCAAGCGCCGCCGTTGTCGCTGTAGCTGGACTTGAACCATGCGGGTTCGGTCACTGGATTTCCTCTCGCACCTTGCTGATCAGCGCCACGGATGGGGCCTGCGGTAGCGCCTCTACCTGTAGATGATGGTAGGCCGTGAGCAAGGGCTGTACCTCTGCGGGATCGCGCTCGAACCACCCCTGTTGGGCGGCCTCCGAGTAGGCCGCCACGGATCGATCAGGCAGCACGGGCAGATAGACCGGAAGATTCAGACTGCGCGCCTCGCCCATGGAAAACGGAGCGATCTGCAAGGTCACGTGCGGAAGCGCGGCTACCTCGACTAGGCGGTCGAGTTGATCCACCATGACCTGGTGGCCTCCGACCACGCGGCGGATGCAACTCTCGTCAAGGATTGCGTACAACTGTGGGGCAGGCTGGCGAACAAGCAGCCTTTGGCGGCCGGCTAGAACCCGGAGACGTTCGCCCGCCTGGGCCTCGGTGATACTGCCTCGGTTGACCGCCGCCGTTGTCAGCGCCGCAGCGTACTCGGGGGTCTGGAGCAAGCCCGGGATGATCCCGACCTCAAACATTCTGAGCTCCAGGGCCTTCGCCTCCTCTGCAACGTACTGGCCGAATCCCTGCAACAGCGAGCTTGCCCGTACATCCAGGAACAGGTTTGTGAACTTGGTGCCTGTATCGAACATTCGATCAACTTGCCTCGCGAAAAGCAGAGTTGGCGGTTTTCTGCCAGTTTCAACGGACGAGATGTGTCCTGGCGAATATCCCGTGCGATCCGCAACTTGATCCTGCCTCATGCTCAACTCTTCGCGTTGAGACCGGAGTTGAGCGCCGAAGGAAGCTCGCGGCGAGCTGTCCGGGGTGAGCGGCCTGATGTTCACGCGGCTGCCTTTCTTTCCAATTTGCAAGGTTGAAGGCACTGTGAGGTTAGAGGACAGTTGGCTCCCCTGGGTAGTCATCGCGCTACGGATCGGAGCCACCCCCATGTTCGAAGACTCGAAATCCACGCTGCCCGACCTCGTCCGCAACGAGGTGGTGCAGGACCTGGCGCACCGTGACGCCGACGGCAAGCCCCGAGAGGGGGTCTTCATGGAGATCCTCTGCGGGGCGGCCTTCCTGAGGCCGATCGGCGGGGGACAGGAGTGGACGACCAGGCCCGATCGGCTGCGACGGTGCGACCCCCGGGAGATCGCTCCCGGATCCGGGTGCAACCCGCACCGCCGGCCGCTCTCGTGACCGTCGAACTGGTCGCCGGAACGGGCGTCTTGGCGGGCATCTCCGCCGCTCAGTGCGACCTTCGACGTATTCCTGAGGAACTGGCCGCGATCCGAGTGCGTATGGGGCTGAAGGCCGCGCCGGCCGCCCGGTCGCAGCGCGAGCAGGGTGGCGGGCGCGAGTGGACGGTGGTCACCCCGGCCGGCGTGTGGTGCGGGTGGGAACCGGACCCGCCGGACTGACAGGCTCCCGTCGTCGCAGCGTGAGTGCTCATCCTCTGCGGCGACGGGGTTCAACGCCCGTCCGCGAAAGACGGCCGCGGACGGGTGAGTACCGGCAGGCGGACCTCCCCTGCCGGTCGGCTCCGAGGGCGTGTTGGTGCCGGGCCCTCGTCGAGCCACACCGCTCCCCGCCAGTCACCCCCCTTCTGGCGGGGAGCGGCCGTCCCCTTCATCACCGGCCGGCGGAGACCTGACCTCCGCCGGCCGGAACCCCCGCCCTGGCCCGCGCTGGATGGTCACGCGGACAACCAGGGCGGGCCTGAAACTCCCGCCCCCGGCGACCCCGGGGGCGGGAGCCGGATCTGGGGGGTCGGGTAGTGCGTCGCTGGCTCACGGGCGCCTCCGTCCGGTCGGCGGCGTGCTGCATCCATCGTGAATGAAGCAAATCGGCTTGATGAATTCAGAGTTGGGAGATACCTGTAGACCAGTCGTGCGGTTCTGACTGGGGCTGGCGCACGAGGCGGAGAACCGGAAGTCGCCTTCCAACTTCGACCCCACCGCTGCGCGGCCAAGCCGTAGGCGGAGAAGTCGAGTGTCGAGGTTGGCCGCCTTGTGGAACTGGTGACGGCCTTCGAGGAGTTCAAGGCCAACCCCGTGGAGGTCATGTTGCGGCGGATTGCCGCCGACTCTTCTGACTGAGGTCGAGGACCCCCATTCTGCTGGCCCAAGGAGCACCGACATGGGGGTGGGACGGGCACCGGCCGCCCACTCGGGATGGACGGCCGATTTCCAACCAACCCTTCTCATCGCTCAGGTGTCGGCTTCGCTCTCTCGGTCCTGGCTCAGCGCAGCGGGATGAGGTCGAGGGCGACCATGGCGATCAACTGCTGTAGTCCGCTGTGGAAGACGGCGTGGTCCGTAACCACGTCGAGTACGGCGTCTGTGTGTCCGGTGAGGAAAGGGAACTCCTCGGGCGACAGCGCCGCCAGCCCTTCGCGGGTGCGTTGCCGGGTGGCCGTGGCGTTGGCGTGGTCCACGAAGGCCGCGCAGCCGAGGGTGTACAGGTAGAGCCTGCGGTAGGCGGCGGTGGAGTTGGAGGGCGTCATCCCGGCGCGCTCGCCGGCGGCCAGGACGGGTTCGGTCAGACGGGCAAGCAGCTGCCTGCCCATCCAAGGCCGGGACCCGCGCAGTGCGACAAGGCCGGGATGGGCGGACAGCAGTTCGTACAGGGCCGTGAACGAATGTTCGGCCAGTTCGGACCAGGCGGCGTCAGGCTGGGGTTCGGGAAGCTGCCCGGCGAGGTGGTTCATGCAGATGTCGAGGAGTCCGTCGACGGACTCCCCGGACCGCCGGTGGACGGTGGTGTGGGAGACGCCCAGCTTCTCGCCGAGGGCTCGAAAGTTCAGGGCGTCGGGACCGCCCGCGTCGATCATCTCGATGGCGGCGCGGGCGATGGTGGTCGCGTTGAGTTGATCACTGGTAACGGATTGCTTCGCCATAAGTGACAGCGTAACTTACGCTGTAACGGACTGACAGGCCGTCATGACGGTCTCATGGAGGACGAGTATGCCCAATCAGAGCCTGCTGGACCCGCTGTTCGTTGCCACCTCGGCGTCGGCGTTCACCGAACGTCACCTCGCCGACCTCGTAGCCGGGACCACCGCCGCTGTGCGGGTCCCCGGTTTCCTGGAAAACACCACCTGTCAGAGCATTGCGGCCGCGCTCACCCGCCTGCCCTCCGCGGCCTACGACCCTGCCCGGGTCGCCGACCCGGCGCGGAGGGACTGCTCGCAGGCGGGTGGGCATCGGAGGAACTACTGAGGATCCTCTCCGCACCGCTCCCAGAGAAGGTCACGAAGAGCGTCGCAGCGATTCTCTCTGCTCGACTGTCGAAGACCCCGCACGCACCGGCATTCCAGTCAGCTGTGCCCGCTGACATCTCAGGCCCGGTCCGGCCGCATGCGCACGAGTGCCTCGGGCGCGATGGGCTATGCGGCAGGCATGTTCAGACCCTGGGGCAGTTGTGCCGGGAGTGCCGGTAGGAGCCGGCGGGGCTCGGGGCGACCTCGGCCATTCAGAAGATTGGGCGTCCATCACTCAGGTAGCGAGCCCGGCCATCGGCCAACGCCGCGAGCGCGGCGTCGAAGCGGGCGTGCAAACGAGGACGGAGGAGTGGGCGGGCGTCCCCGGGGGCCAGCATGGCTAGTTCAGCTAGCTCATCGTCGTGTGGTCTGAGTCCGGCCGACTGCTCTACGGATAGCTCTCCGCCATCGAGAATGAAGGCAAGCTGATCATCCCAAGGGCCGTGAGGCGGAACCCACTCAATCACCAGTAGCCGGCCCGGCGTGAGCTGTAGTCCTAGTTCTTCGCGCACCTCTCGCCGGGCGGCTTTCTCGGGGGGTTCGTTGGCTTCGACCATGCCGCCCGGCAGGTCCCAGTCTGGTTTGTAGGTGGGGTTGACCACCAGTACGCGGCCCACCTGGTCGCGGATGATCAGATCAACTGCAACTCGCTTGCGGGCTTGCTTGGCGTTGCCCTCGGCTAGATAGGCGTTCCATGCTTCCGGGTCGTCAGGTGTGGGCCGTGTCCTCAACGCCGGTTCCTCCCCTTCGCTGCGGCATGATGTCGGCGAGCAGCAGCGCCCGCGTGCGGCGTGCATCATCGAATCGTGCCAGATGCTCACAAACAGGGCGGTAGGTGGCATGTCGGCTGAGCTGATCCCGGAGCCCGTCAAGTTGTTGTACGACCCGAACCGACCCCATCGTCGGGCTGATGGCGAGGAGGTCGACCCCAACGCCCACTGCGGCGTCTAGAAGGCTCCTGAAGATCTTGTTGGTGGAGGGGCTGTCCCGGTTGGGGACAGCCCCTCCTGCGTTATGTGGTGGTGGGGGTGATGGCCCAG
>NZ_JBIWAP010000058.1:0-42383 GCF_044760075.1 Kitasatospora sp. NPDC098663
ATGCTGGGCCGGCCGATCGCCGACAACAGCGCAGCCCTGGCCTGTTCGAGCCTGCGACGGCGGATGTAGCCAGCGACGGTCTCCTCGCCGCCCTCTTGCACGAGGAACTGCTGTCGCACAGGCCGGAGGATCGCTCCCACCTCTTGGTCGAGGAGGACCACCCGAAGGTCCGAGCACTCTACGAACGATGGGGCTACACCTGGATGGGCACAATGCAGCCCTACCCAGACTCACCCCGCTATGTCTCCATGCTTCGCCCGATCATGTGACACAGAGAAGGGGCGGATTCTCCCTGTTCGGGCATGGTCACGTCCTTCCGTTCAGGTGGGAGGGGGCGGGCCCTGGTGCCACCCAGTACTTCTCCTCTTCCTCCGGTGGCGGAAGCGGGACGGTGATGGACAGCTCGATGGCTGCGACCCGGCGGGTGAGGTAGCCCCGCCGGTCGGCAGCTGCCCCACCCCAGGCCCCGGTGGTGTCCTTGGGTATCCAGACGCCTCCGTGCTTCTCCACGGTGCCGATCTGCTCTCCGAGCCCCCGGACGACCCGGTAGCGGCCTCTGCGACCCTCGTATTCGAGCGCGAAGAGCCGGTCGTCCCATCGGCCGTCGGACAACACGTCGTCGGGGTGAATGGTCAGGTTCAGTCTCCTTCTACGGGGCAGGTGGGAGTGGGGCCTGCTGTCAGCGGTGCATCTGTCCGCCACCCATCGCCCGTGACCAGATAGCTCCGTCGGGCCCCGCCCAGATTTGGACTCGTTGTTGCTGGGCGGAGTGGGCTGCCATGCTCCCGAGCGCCCCACCGAACGCGTACCCGGCCGCACCCCCGCCGGTGGTGCTCAGGCCCATGACGACCTGCCCCGGCGTACGTACGACGATTGTCCAGCCGTGTGCTGCCTGTGTCTGGACCACCGAGTCCAGGGCGGCTTCGATCTCGGCCGGGGTGACTGCCCGGCCCGGGGCGATGACGAGGGTTGGTTCGGCATTCGCTCCCCACTGGGCTCGTCGGGGCTTGCGCTTGAACATCGGTGGGCCTTTCGAGGGGGAGGGGTGGGGCCTGGTGCCAGCGGCGGGCGGGGCTGGTGGGGCCTGGTGTCCGTTCGCCGATATCGACTCCGTCGGCGAGCAGCTGCCGCACGGCAGCGTCGGCCTGGTGCCGGTAGGGGTGGCGGGAGACGTAGTGGCCGTTCTCGCGGATCTCGAACCTGTCCTCCGCGAAGTAGGTGGTGTTGAGGACGACGTCGAGGCGGCAGTCGTGGCCTGAGCCGGTGACGCTCCAGCAGCCGGCACTCACCGCAGACCGCGTCAGGTCGATGTCCGCTCCGGTGCGGGCCCGCTCGGCGCGCTGGCGCTCGGCCTGCTCGGCGGCTTGGCGGCTCGGCGCTGGCGGGCAGCTTCCACCTCGGCCCGGTGCTGCTGCTCGGCATCCTCACGCCGCCGAAGGAACTCGGCGCGGCTCTGGGCAGCCTGGCGCTCCAGCTCGACGAGGCGCTGGCGGGCAGTCCCCCGGCGGCGCGCGGCTTCATGCCCGCCCGGGAGCGGCGGCAAGGTCTCGGGCTCGTGTCGGGCCGCCCAGGGCTCGGCGAGGTCGGCGCGGTGGTGCCGCCAGATGGCGAGCATGGCGTGGCCGTCGGCGGTGGCCACCCCTTCGCCGTACTCGTCCTGGTGGAGGAACCCGGCCTTGATGACCGGCTCGACCATGCAGCGGCGCACCCGGCGGCCCTTCGCCCCGAGGCGGGCCCCGGCCGGGACGAGCCGGTAGCCGGTGCCGTCCCACCACACCCCGCCCTCACCGGCAGGCGGGGTGGCCGCCGCGACGAGCGAGTACACCGGCGTCGTCCATACGGACTTCTCGCGGGTCTCCTGGGTGCGCGCCAGCGATGAACCTGCGGAACTCCCCCTCGTGCTGGCCGGCATGGAGGCGGGCGGCGTGGTGGGCGTCGTCGCGGTGGAGGTGTTCCTCGCCGACCTGGGCGCGGCGTCCGGCGTAGTGGTCGCCGCAGTCCAGGCACCACACCTTCCCGCCTTCGCCCCGGTAACCGCCGGGACCGACGCCGACCGAGCAGGGGTTGCGCAGGCCCCACTCCAGGGCCGTGCCGCCCCCGGATATCCACAGGGCTCGGGCGGGGGTGGTCACTGGGGTCTCCTCGGGGCGGGGCCTGTGGCCACTCTGGGTGCATGAGTGGGGTACTCGGTGTAGAGATCCATGTCATAATATCTTTTTTATTGACATTTTAAAAAAACATACAGCCATAGGCTCTAGTAGCGGGGTTCAACCCGATTCGGGTTCCATCATCCAGCATTGCGACACGGGCCGGGGGTGCAGCCTGGTGCCAAAGCCCGGGTCAGCTCGCTCCGGCAGCTTCGAGCCACTGGCCGGCGTCCAGGCCTCCAGTCTCCTGCGGGTGGTGGTGGGGGCGGAGCCTGGTGTCAGTGGCGCAGGCCAGGGGCGAAGACGCGGCCGGGGCCGGTCGGCAGGAGACACCTCAGGAACGCGCGGACCGGCTGTAGAGCGAAATGCTCCAAGAGGTACGCGTGTGTCAGACCGGCGCGCAGCTCCTCCTCAGCGTCGCCTTCACCCCCCGGTTCGGGGGGGGGTGCCCGACTTCGACGAGGACCTCTACGACGCCACCGTCGTCCTGGGCGCCATCGCCACCGGCACGCTCGTGGCGCCCGTCGCCTTCCACCGCTTCCTCGCCGGCCACGGCATGAAACCGGAACTGATCCACATCGCCGGCCGGCTCATCGACGCCGGCCTCGTCACCCTCGCCCTGACCATCGCCGCCGCGCTCCTGCTCCTGCTGAGCACCGCCACCGGCAACACGACGGTGGCGTGGATCCTCAGTGCCGTCCTGCTCTGGTTCACCACCGCCTGGCTGGTCCTGCCCCAGATCGTGCTGCGCCGAACCGCCCGTCAGCGCCGCGCGACGCAGTGCCGACCGCGCCGCAGCGCCCGTCCTGTCCTCCCGCGGGCGCCCGATCCGTGGCATGCGGCGCCGCACCGTCTCGACTGGCAGGCGCCCCGGTTTCGGGATCGGCTGAGCCCATGGCTGATGATCCCCCTCCGCTCAACCTGGGAGAGGAACTGCTCGAACGTTTCCTCTCGGTCGGGCGTACCCTCGACCCCCTGGACGCCCAGGCGGTGGCCGAGCAGTACGGCCACGCACTCGGTATGGGAAGCTGCGTCATCCATTTGGTCGATATCCAACAGAATCTTCTGGTTCCCATGACCGCCGGACCGGCCCTTCCGGTCGAGGGGACCCTGGCGGGGTGGGCCTACCGGACGGGTTCGCTGCGCGTCACGGAGGACCGGGCGGGGCTGGTGGCCTGGTTCCCCCTGGTGGACGGCGCGGACCGACTCGGAGTCCTCTGTCTGCGCACCCCCACCCTCGACCGGGAGGCGGTGCGTCGTTGCCAGCTCCTGGCGGGGCTGCTCGCGCTGGTCATCACCGCCAGGCGCGACACCAGCGACAACTACGCCAGCCGCACCCGGGCCGACACGATGAGCCTGCCGGCCGAGATGCTGCGCGCGTTCCTGCCACCCCGGACCGTCTGCTCGGACCAGGCGATCTCCTCGGCCGTCCTGGAGCCCGCCTACGACCTTGGCGGTGACGCGTTCGAGCACGCGCTCGTCGGCGGCGTACTGCACGCCGCGGTGCTGGACGCGATGGGCCACGACCTGGCGTCCGGCCTGACCGCGGCGCTTGCCCTGGCTGCCTGCCGCAACGCCCGGCGTAACGGTGCGGACCTGCCGGGGTTGGTGACCACCATCGACGAGGCGCTGCACCGCTGGTTCCCCGACCGCTTCGCCACCGGCGTCTTCCTGCGACTCGACCTCGCCAGCGGCTCCCTGCGGTGGTCGAATTGCGGTCACCCGCCGCCGCTGCTGATCCGCGATCGGGAGGTGGTGACCGACGCCCTGCTACGGCCCGCCGACCCGCCGCTCGGCCTGACCGGGCTGACCCAGGCGCCACGTGCGGTCCACACGCTCCAACTGCGGCCCGGTGACCGGCTCCTGATGTACACCGACGGCGTGATTGAAGCGAAGGGCGCCAACCATGAGTTCTTCGGGCTGGACCGGTTCGCCGACTTCGTCATCCGCGCCACCGCGGCCGGCGAGCGGGCACCCGAGACCCTCCGCAGGCTGATCCACGCCCTGCTGGATCACCAGGACGCCACGCTCTCCGACGATGCCACCATCATGATGATCGAATGGCAGCCCACCGCTACCCGGCCGAGCGCCCGTTCCCGCTACGTCGGAGACGTCGACCCGCTTGACTGACGACAGATCAGCGAGCCCCCGGCCGCGACGAGTGGGACCTCTGCGCATCGACGCCCCAGCAGCGACAGGACCGATGCCGAGTGGCGGCCGTGCGGGAGCTGACCGCGCACCACACGCCCGGCCGCCAACGCCGGCAGTCAACCGGCACCGCGCTCACCGGATTCAGGGCAGCGGTTCGGCATGCAGGCACTGCTGCTGGTTGCCTGCGCCCGCGGGGCAGTCCGCACCGCCCAGGGGCTGGGCGATGTGATCGTCGCCGATCTGGACACGAAAGCCGCCGGAGTCGTCCGCGTACACCGGCAGACCCTCGGCGCTCAGCTCCCCGGTCAGCGTCACCACGCGCACCGTGGGCGGTCCGTGGTGACCGGGGGCGCCCGGAAGCGTGATGCCGTAGCGCCGGATAGCGGCCATGAGAAGCACTCTCCTCACCGTCTTCGCGAGTCCACACCCCGCGGGGCGTGAAGTCATCCCGCCGCGGAGTGCCTGTCCGTCGAGGGCAGCGCCGTCCGGTCCGGGACGACGTCTGTCGCGCCCCAGCCCGGATGCCTATGGCCGTCGGTCGCCTCGGCCTTCCAGCCTGTCAGGCTCGGCGGCCCGGTGAGGCCGAGCGGCGCGGGGCCGCCGAGCCGGTGGTCAGTGCTTGAACGCGTCCTTGACCTTTGCACCGGCCTGCTTGGCGTCGCCCTTCATCTGGTCGCCGCGGCCCTCTGCTTCGAGGCTGCGGTCACCGGTGGCGCGTCCGACGGTCTTCTTCACGCCGCCCTTTACCGCTTCGGCCTTGTGAGCGGCCTTCTTGCCGATTCCCATGACTGGTTCCCTTCCGTGACTCATCGGGTAGCGCCCGGGCGTGCCCCGGGCTACTCGCGGTGGTGCCCGAACAGATGGGGCCTGCGGTGCCCGCTGCCGACGAGCGGCGCCGTTGTGTCGCCCTGCGGGGTGCCCTCGCCCGGCGGTACAGCAGTGCCCTGTGCCCGGGGGCCCGCTCGGGTGCCGACCGGCTGTCCGCTGGCACGACTCCGCCGGCGGATCGCGTCGTCCCGCTGTTGAGCGAGCTCATCGCGCCGTTCGACAACGTCGTCGCGCTGCGAGGCACGGTCGTCACGTTGTTCGGCGACCGCATCGCGTCGGCCGACCAGGTCATCGCGGTCCTTGGCGGCCGATGCCGCCTGCGCTCGGGCCGTGTCGCGCTGATCCACCAGGTGGTCGCGGTCCTTCCGGACGGCTGCCGTTTCGCGGCGGGGGTGCCGTAGGCTGCGGCGGGCAACGGCGCCCCGGCGCGCGCCGGTCAGCAGGATGAGACCAAGAGCAACGATCATGACGCGCCCCATTGGAATCTACGTCGTATGCCTACAGTCAACTCCCGGACTACACTGATGTCTACAGAGTAGGTCTACGAACTTTGCGCACCCCGCCGCCCACCCTCAGCGAGAGAAGGTGCCGGCATGGTTCCGCCTCCAGTCGACCCGGTCCTCCAGGACACCTCGCCCTCAGCCGGAAAGCTCACCCGGGAGCGGATGCTGGCCTGCGCGCTGGAGATCGTCGATCGCGAAGGCATCGAGAAGCTGTCGATGCGCCGCCTGGCGCGCGCTCTCGGCCACGACCCCATGAGTCTCTACCGCTACGCATCGAACAAGTCCGCGCTCCTCGACGGCGTCGCCGAGACCGTCCTCCAAGAACTCGCCGTCGACCCCGCCGACCCTGACTGGGCCGCCCAACTGCGCGCCGTCGCCCGCCAGTACCGACGACTCGCCCTGGCCCACCCCAATGTCGTCCCGCTCTTGGTCACCCGCCCCCTGGCCACCCCCCTCGCCCTGCGCCCGCGGGGCACCCTTCGCCCGCTCGAAGCCACCCTCGCCCTGCTCACCCGGGCCGGCTTCAGCGGCGCCGACGCCCTCCACATCTACCGCGCCCTGTTCGGGCTGCTCCACGGCCACCTCCTCAACGAACTGCAGGAACTCGTCGACAATCCCGAGGAGACCGACGATCTCCTGCGCCTGGGCCTCCACCGCCTTCCGAGGCGCGAATTCCCGCTCCTGCGTGGCCTCGCAACCACCCTCGCCCGCTATGACGGCGCCGCCGAACTCGAAAGCGGCCTCGACATCCTCCTTACCGGGCTGACCGCCACACTCACTCCAGCCCGTTAGCGCCACACGCGCCAGTGGGGAGAGCCACCATCGGAGAGGGGCGACGAAGCACCTCCCCCTGTCGAGCGGGGGACCATCGCGCACAGACCGGGGGGCGACGAACGGAGTCCATCATGATCGTCCTCGGAGTCATCCTCCTCGTCATCGGATTCGTCACCGGAATCTCCATCCTGTGGACCATCGGCATCGTCCTGGCCCTCATCGGCCTCGTCCTGTGGGTCATGGGCGCAGTCGGCCACGAGGTCGCCGGCCGCCGCCACTACTGGTAGATCCAACCATCGCCACCGCGCACCTCACCGCGCGCGATCTGTCGATCCGCGGCCACTGCGGGAAGTGCCGATCGGTGTCCGGTGGGCCGGGATCCGGTCAGTGGACGCAGGGCATTGGGCAGGACGAGCAACAGCGCAGCGATGGTCTTGATGCTGTTGGCGAATTCAGCCGGGCTCGGCGCAAGTGCTTGCTCGTGCCGAGTCCCGGTTCTTCACGCAGAAGTGGTGGGGGTGGCCGGAGGCTCGTCGCCCACCCGCCCCCTAGCCAGGGATCAAGCCGTCATCGGAGAGCATCTGGCTGACCTCCTCGGGAGATGCATCAGGCGCCGGCAGGATCAGCTCCGACGGCTCCAGGGCGTCGCCGGGCAAGGGTTGGCCGAGCCTTCGGACGGCGTCCAGCAGCGCGCCGAGCGCGCGTCGGAAGCGCTCTTCGTCTCCGCTCTTCCTCTCGGCGAGGAGTGCGTCGTCCAGCGCGTTCAGCTCGGCGAAGTGGCCGTCCGCCTGTTTCACCTGGCTTCTCCCATGATCCTCGTGATCATTCAGCACATCCTTTGCTCTTGTCGGGCCGCCAGGCGCTGGCTTCCGTGCCTGACTGTGGCACTCCACGATGCGGGAGCTGGTGCAGCAAGAGACGGTGGCGCACCAATGGGTCCGTTCAAGTCCACCTCGTGAGCGATCTTGCTCTGGGATGGTGTTGGCTCAGAGTGGGGTGGTGGTGCCGGGTACCGGGCACCACCGAGGCAGGCGCGGGCGGACCGTCGGGCCTCCGCGGTGGCGGCGCATGGTACGGCAGGTTCGTGGACCGTCCGGCGGGACAGAAGCACAGGTGGTGGGCGCAGGTGGCCGAGCGTCCGGTCGAGGGAGCTCGGAGGCCATCGAAGGAGGCGGCATGCGGCACGAGTACGGGGCGCGCGAGCGGATCTGGCTGTCCGAGAGACTGCGCTGTCACAGCACAGGGCGGCACTGGCACCAATGCGGTGGTGTGCGCCGTGGAGGGCGAGCTTGACCTCGACAACCACGCCGCGCTGCGCCGAGCCCTCGACGCGGCGTTGCGGGCAGCTGTCCCGCTGTCGTTGTTCGTCGTCGATCTCGCCGGTCTGGCGTTCAGCGACTCCTCGGGCGTGAACACGCTGCTGCGGGTGCGCCGTGCCGCGCAGGAGGCGAGGCTGGGGCTGTGCCTGGCCTCGCCGCGGGAGCAGATGGTGCGGCTCGTGGAGATCACCGGTGCCGGCGAGTTCTTCACCATCGCCGGTTCGGCCGCCCAGGCTTTGAACGGGGCACGGCTGCGGCCATGTGCCGACCGGGCCGGGGCGGGACCCGCCGGTCAGTGGAGGTGGGCCGCTGCCGCGTGCCTGGACGGAGAGGACGACGGACGTGACGTTTCAGCATCCGGCGTGCGAGCGTCAGGACGGCCGGCGGGGCCGTTTCGAGCAGTTCGCGGAGCTGGCGTCGAACTTCACCAGTTCGCCGGTGTTCGCGACGCTGTGCCTGGGCCTGGTGGTGGCGTTCGTGGCCGTGCACGTGGCCGGACTGTCGTTCAAGTGGCAGCTCGTGGCGGGCGACGCGATGGGTGCGGTCACGCTGCTGTTGTTGGCGATGCTGAAGAACTCCGAGCGCCGGGCCGAGCATGCCGTACAGCGCAAGCTCGACGCGATCGCCCGTGCCCTGCTGGAGCAGCAGGAGGGCCAGCGCGGGCAGGCCCACGAGGACCTGAAGGCGGCCATCAGGATGGAGGAACGGCTGTAACGGCCTTGGGGCAGTTGAGCTGAGTCATACCCTCTGATCGTCTTGCTGGCGCGGGGGCAGCCGGGTCTGTCGTTGTGAGGATCGCGGCGGGTCCTACGGCGCGAGTCATGTCTGGCCGGCGATGGCGGCCTGCGGGGAACCAGTCGGGTGGGTGCAGGCGTCCAGAGGGGCATGGATGAAGGTTTCCGGTTGCGTGAGGCGACCGCCGAGGACGCCGACGTCCTTGCCGACGTGCACACCCGGACCCGGACCGCGTACTACACCGCGGGCGGTATGCCCGAGGAGGAGCTCGCCGACCCGACTGGTTGGGGAGAGCGGCGCGCCGCCTGGGCACGGGTGCTGGCGGCGCCGGCACGCGCCACGCTGGTCGCGGAGGACTCGGACGGGACGGTGGTCGGACTGCTCACTGCCGGGCCACCGCACCACGAAGACCTGGACGCCTCGACGTACTACGAGCTGTACCAGATCGGGGTACTGGCGCACGCTTGGGGGCGTGGGGTGGGTGGGGCCCTGCACCAGGAGTTCGTTGCGCTGGCCGCGGCCGCCGGCTGTGCCGAGGGGGTGCTGGAGTGCTGGGCGTCCA
This sequence comes from Kitasatospora sp. NPDC098663, assembly GCF_044760075.1. NCBI lineage: Bacteria > Bacillati > Actinomycetota > Actinomycetes > Kitasatosporales > Streptomycetaceae > Kitasatospora > Kitasatospora sp. NPDC098663. The sequence goes on from NZ_JBIWAP010000058.1 coordinate 9,020, forward strand.
ACACCCGTGCGCGGCGCTTCTACGCCCGAAACGGGTGGCGGCCGGACGGAACGCGGCGTCCAGGACCGCTGGACCATGACTACGTCCGGCTGCGACTGAAGCTCGAATCGCACGGTTTCTGAGCAGCGCTGATGCAATGTCAGAATCAAACGGCGTGATCGGGAGACGTGACTGTTGCCCGGCGCGGGAGTCGGACCGGGCCGAGCATGTGGAGGTCTTCGGAAGCATCTGGCCGGGGCGGGACGCAAGGTGAAGCTGGTATTCACCAACCGACTTCTGGTCACCTGATATGCCTGCGTCACCAGCTGCCGCACGCCGCATGGGCGGAGTTGTGCCAGGTGGTCCGCTCCAGCCTCTCGGCGGCAGTGCTGGAGAGATTCGGCCCCTGCTCGCGGCCCGCGGCTTCGCGGCCCCTGACCGGCCCGGCATCGGGTCCACACCCTGGAGGACCCGTTCGCCTACGCGGCGGCCGAGAACATCGAGCTGCGCATCGACGGCACCGAGACCCAGGTACGCCGGCCCCAGCCGAACAGGCCCGGCCGGAAGGCGTTCGTCTCGGGCAAGAAGAAGCAGAACACGATCAAGACCACCAGCTTCAGCGACCACCAGGGCCACGCGCTGTCCGCCGGCCTGGCCAGGCCCGACCGGATGCACGAGCAGACGGCTGTGCGCACCGAGGGCAACGCCGAACAGTTCCGGCTCCGCCCGCAGGTCAAAGCCAAGATCGACGACGGCTACCGCGGGCTGCCAGGCGAGTTCCCCGACCAAATCAGCGCGCCGCCGAAAAACCTGCCCCGACCTCAATTGCCCCCAAGGTCGTAACCCGTCCGGCTGGGAGGCCCGGCGCCAGGGAGCCTGGCGGGTCAGCTCTGGGCGGCGATCGCGGCACAGAGCACCGCGATGCCGAGTGCGAGCCAGGCCAGGTAGTCACCCAGGCGTCCGGAGTGCAGGCGGCGCAGTGCCCGCACGGCCCGGGTGGCGGGGTGGCGCTGTGGCAGCCGGGGGGTGCGCCGGTGGACTGCGGTGAGGGCGAGCGCGACCGCGAGGGCGGTGGACAGCAGGCCGAGGAGGACGCCCGTGGAGGTCCAGTCGGTGGCCGGCACACGGGCGGCCAGCGGTGCGCGGTGGTCGGTGGTGACGGCGAGCGCGTAGCGGGCGGGGTCGGTGAAGGCACCGGCCCCCCGCGCGAGAGCGTCGGCAGCCGCGGGCAGGCAGCCCGCCGCGGCGGCGAGGGTCAGCAGCGCCGCCGGGACGGTGGTCATGGCGGGGGGCAGGGTGCGTTGCGGGGAGCGGATTTCGGGCTCCTCGCCCTCTCCCGTGGTCTCCCCCTCCCCGGGTCTGCTGTCGGGCACCGGGCCGATCCCCCAGAAGATCCGTAGGCCCGCGCGGAGCGCTGCCGCGCCCGTGACGGCCGAGGCCACCACGAACATGACGGGTAGCCACGGCTGCCAGCGGCCGGCGGCATCCTCCGCCAGGGCCTTGCCCAGGCCGGTGCCGAACGGCGGTAGCCCGGCCAGCGCGAGGGCGCCGACGACGAACAGCACGCCGACGGGGCGCAGGGCGCGGCCCTTGCCGTGCAGGCTGCGCTCGTCGACGCACCCGTACCGGTCCAGCAGCACTCCGGTCAGCCCGAAGAGCGCGGCCTTCACCAGAGCGTGCGCGGCGACATACAGCGCCGTCCCGGCCACGCCGTCGGGGGTGAGCAGCGCGACGCCGACGAGGAACAGGCCGACGTGGCTGACGGTGGAGAACGCCAGGAGGCGTTTGAGGTGGCGCTGCTGCCAGCACATCACGGCGCCGACCAGGGCGGTCAGCACACCCAGGACGGCGAAGGTGGTACGGAACGCGCCGTGCGGGATGCCGCCGGGGCCGGAGAAGACGGTCCAGTACACGCGGGCGATGCCGTAGACGCCGAGTTCGACCATGACGCCGGACATCAGCATGCACGCCGGCGTGGGGGCCACCGCGTGGGCGTCGGGCAGCCAGAAGTGGAACGGGACGGCTGCGGCCTTGACCAGCAGGGCGGTGCAGATGAGGACGAACGCGACCACGGTCATCAGGTCGGTGGGGTGGCCGGCGAGTTGTTGCCCGAGGCGGGCGAGGTTCAGTTCGCCGGTGCGCGCGTAGAGCAGGCCGATGCCCAGCAGGGAGCAGTAGGCGGAGAAGGAGGTGACGATGGCGAAGGTGAGCGCCCCCTGCAACGGGCGGGGGTCTTCGATGTGGTAGCCGGTCAGGGCGTAGGCGGCGGCTCCCATGAGTTCGAAGAAGACGAAGGCGTTGAACAGGTCGCCGGTGAGGGCGAAGCCGGCCATGCCGGCCTCGAAGAGCAGGATGAGGGCGGGGAAGACTCCGGCGTGTTCGCCCTCGGGTTCGTCGAAGTACCGCCAGGAGTAGACGATCACCGCCAGGACGAGGACGGCGACCAGCAGCGCCAGGCCCGCGCCGATCGGGTCGGCGGCGAGCACGATGCCGACCCGGGCGGGCCAGGCGCCCAGGTCGGCTGTGGCGAGCGGACCGCTGCGCGTCCACAGCAGCGCCAGGCAGAGCAGTTCGGCGCAGGCGGTGGCGGTCGCCACGATGTCGCAGCCGATGCGTGGCAGCGCGCGGCCGACCACGGCGAGCAGGGCTGCGCCGAGCAGCGGGATGGCGACGGCGAGCGGCAGCAGGTCGGCCGTGGTCACGGTCGGTCAGCCCTTGAGGCCGGTGAGGGCCTGCGGGTCGACGGTGTGGTGGCGTTTGCGTAGCTGGATGGTGAGGGCGAGGAGCAGGGCGGTGACGGTGGCACCGACGACGACGTCGGTCAGGGCCAGGGCCTGGACGACGGGGTCGACGACGGGGCGGGTGCCGGGGGTGAGGTCGGAGTAGACCGGGGCGGTGGCGCCGTGGCGGTAGCCGACAGCGAGGAGCAGCAGGTAGGTGGAGGACTGGGCGACGGCCAGGCAGCCGATGGCGTGGATCAGGTTGCGGCTGGTGACCAGGCCGTAGAGGGCGATCAGCAGGACCCAGCCGGCGCAGAGGTAGGGCCAGATCCCCATCAGCTGTCTCCGCTCTCGTGTTCGTCGGGGTCGGTGAGTTCGACGGCTTGGTCGAGGAAGTGGGCGAGCAGGGCGATGAGGCCGGAGGCGACCTCGACTCCGACGGCAGCGTTGAGCACCGGGACGGTGCCGCCGGAGGTGATCTCGTTGAAGGTGCCCAGTGGCAGCACGTTCTTGAGGAACGCGCCGCCAGCGATCAGGCCGGCCAGTCCGACCAGGGTGAAGGACGCGGCGGCGAGGGAGTCGGCGACGTCCAGGACGGCCAGCGGGCGCAGGTGCTTCAGGGCGCGGTAGTCGGCGGCGACGTAGGCCAGGTGCAGGGCGGTGGCCAGCACGACGCCGCCCTGGAAGCCGCCGCCCGGCGAGAGTTGGCCGTGCGCGACGATGTACACGCCCACCACCAGGGTGACCGGGAGCAGCAGCGCGCCGAACAGGCGGGTGGTGGGCATGACGCGTTCGGCCGCGGCGCGGCGGTGGCGTTCGTCGCGGGCCCGGCGCAGCAGCAGCGTCGCACCGAGGACGGTGCCGAAGAGGATGGACTCCTCGCCGAGGGTGTCGAAGGCGCGGATGTCGAAGTTGACGGAGGAGATGACGTTGGCGGTGCGGTGGGCGAGGGCCGCCGCCACCGCCCGGTCGCCGTAGGGGTGGTCGGGTGTCCCGAAGGCCGGCAGCCGTGTGCAGGCGGCGGCGAAGAAGGCGGCGATCACCGCGGCGGCGACCAGGAACATGATCAAACGGGCGCGCGCCGTCACCCCCGCTCCTGGCCGGCGCCGGCGCCGTGGTCATCAGGGGTGGGCTCGGTCCTGCCGGTGGGACGGCGGGTGACCTTGCGGACGCTGAGGAGGATCAGCAGTGGGGTCAGTGCGGTGCCCACCGCCAGCTGGGACAGCGCGACGTCGGGGGCCTGGAGCACCGCGAAAAGTACCGCCAGGCCCAGGCCGAGCGCGGACAGGACCACGGCCTGGCGGGCCGGGTCTCGGGTGAGGACTGCGGTGGTGGCGGCGATGACGACGAACGCGAGAGCCGCGCCGATGAGCCATTCGTTCACGATTGCCCTCCCCCGGTGCCTTCGGCTTGGTGTGAGGCACGGCCAAGGGCGATCGTGGTGACCGTGCCGCCGGCAGCGAAGAGCAGGCCGATGAACAGCGTCTTGACCGCCGCCCTGCCCGCACCCTGGTCGAGGGCCACGGCGGCGGCGATCAGCGGCACCCCGGCGACGGAAGCGGGGGCCAGGGCGTGCAGCCGCGTCAGCGTCCCGCCCAGGCGCAGCATCGCCAGCGCGGAGAACAGCATGCACCCCACTCCCGTCCACAGCAGGACGAGCACGATCGGGTGACGTACCGTCATCAGGTTCTCCCCTCTTCCGCTTCGTCCCGGGCCCTGGTGACGGCCGGGCCCCGCGATCTGTCGGTCACTCGGTGCCAGGGGCCTGGGAGGCCGGGCGGGTTTCGTGCTGCCCGCCGGCCACGAAGCGGGTGAAGACCAGTGTTCCGGCGGGGGCGAGCACGGCCAGCATCAGCGCGAGGTCCTGGTAGGAGGACCGGTCGTAGGCCTGTGGCAGCAGCAGGAACAGCGCGCCGACGACGGTCGACAGCAGCGAGGCCCCTGCGAGACGTCGGACCGCGCTGGCGCGCGCCACCACCCACAGGCAGGACGGCACCGGGGCGGCGAGCAGGACCAGGGCGGCCACCGCCCAGGCGTTCATTGCGCCACGTCCGGCCGGGCCACTGCCTCTTCGACCGGCCCCGCCCCCGGGCGCAGGGCGTGCACCAGCACCTCGTCGTCGTGCGGGACGTCGATCACGCAGGTGTCCGGGGAGGCGGCGAGCAGTGCGCCGGCCCAGTGCGCGTCCGCCCCGGGCTTCAAGCGGATACGCCGGACCATTGCCCCGGTGGGGCGCCGCGCCATGGCGGCCACCAGGGCGGCCATGCCGCGCAGGATCGCACGGGGCAGCGACAGTACGGCTCGTGCCGCGCCGCGGGTGCCCTTCACGCTGGCGCCGGCCGCCAGACGCGTGCGTCGGGCCGCGAACGCCCCACCCACGGCCGCGACGCCGGCCACCGCCAGCTCGGCGGGCGACACCGAGCTGATCGACACCACCGTCAGCCCGAGCAGCACCGCGCACCACAGCACGATCTCGACCCCAGCGCGCACCGCGCACCTCCCTGTTGTCCCGGCCGTCGCCGTTCTTCGACCACCTGCTGATCTGCTGCCGAGCCGACTGGCCGTTCAGTCGGGCGGCTCCTGCGGGCCGCGCCCGGGCTGCGGTGGAGCGGGCTCACCCGGGCCGGGCGGGAGGTGCGGGTCGGGCGGCGGGACGGGCCGGCCGGGCGGGGCGGGAGGGTCCGGTGGCTTCGGCGGCTCGGTGGGCTCCGGCGGGCCCGGGGGCTGGAGAGGCTCGGGCGGCGGCATCGGGGTGGTGTCGGGATCGGTCGGCACGGGGACGGTGCCCATGATCACAGGTCTCCTATCGGCCGAGGGCCTGTTCGAGCTGCTGCTTGTTCATCTTGGAGCGGCCGTGGATGCCTCGCTGCTTGGCCTCGTTGTAGAGCTGCTCCTTCGTGGGGCCCTGGGAGCCGCTGCGGGAGCGCAGCCCGCCACGCCGGGAGGAGGAGATGTCCTTGACCGAGCTGCGGCTGGCGGTCTTCGACTCTCCGTGCCGGGCCCGTTCCTTGTTCACCGTGCGGGCGGCGATCTCCTTGGCGCGCTTCTCGCTCTCCCCGCGCTCCTTCGCGCTGTCCTTGATGTGCTCGTACTGGCGTTCCCGCTTGGGCGTCGATCCGCGAGGCATGGTCACCAGACTCCTACTCGTGTGGATGCGGGGCTCGTCTGCCCCGCATCCGTGAAACGAACCCGGCGCGGGCCCCGGGCAAACCCGCTCTCACCCGTCCGGCCGACCGCCATGCGCTGTGGGCCAGGGCACCGAGGCGGTGGGCGGTCAGCTGTTGCAGGCTTCGCGCGCGGGCCCGGTCGTCGAACCGGCCGTGGGCTCCGAAGTCCTGCCGCGAATCCACGGGGTGGAACAGGTTGTCCGGGTCGCTCCCGCGTCGTCGCTCTCCGGTCTGCTGGGAGGCGAGGCCGGTGCGGGCCAGGTAGCGGTCCAGCAGGGCCGGTGCGATCGCGTTCGCCACCAGGGTCGCCACCGTACTGGCGCCGACCCAGTACTCGCGGCGCCCGGGGTGGTCGGCCGCGTACAGCACGGCACGGGCGGCCACCTCCGGCTGGTAGATCGGCGGCACCGGCTGCGCGCGCTGCGGCAGACGGGAGCGGACCCAGTCGAACTGCGGGGTGTTCACGGCCGGCATCTGCACCATCGTGGTGCGCACCCGGGTGCCGGAGGCGAGCAGTTCGCAGCGCAGCGCCTCGTGCCAGCCCTGGATGGCGTGCTTGGCACCGCTGTAGGCGCTCTGCAGCGGGATTCCGCGGTAGGCGATCGCGGAGCCGACCTGCACGATCACCCCCGCGTCGCGCGGGAGCATGCGGCGCAGTGCCGCTGCGGTGGCGTACACGTAGCCGAGGTAGCTGACCTCGGTGACGCGCCGGAACTCCTCGGAGGTGATCTCGGTGAAGGGGGCGAAGACGGAGGCGAACGCGTCGTTGACCCACACGTCGATCGGTCCGAGCTCCTCCTCGACGCGCTGGGCGGCGACCTCCACGGCGTCGGGGTCGGCGGTGTCCGTTTCGATGGCGATCACCTTCCCGGCGCCGGCCCGCTGCGCCTCGCGCACCGCCCCGTGCAGGCCTGCCCGTCCGCGGGCGATCAGCGCGAGCCGGTCGCCGCGAGCGGCGAACGCCAGCGCGCAGGCGCGCCCGATGCCGCTGCTGGCGCCGGTGATCACCACGGTCCGGCCGTTGGCTTCGTGAAGTGTCATACCGGGCGGGTTCCCCCGCTCCACGACCGGAAACGGGCGTGGCGGCCGTGCGGTGGGCAGGGAGGACCGTAGCGTCGAAGGCCTGTGGACGAAGCTTGAGTCGAGGAGACGGATGATGCCTGGCGCGGCGCTTTTCGATGTGGACGGGACCCTGCTCGACACCAGTTACTGGCACACCGTCGCCTGGACTGAAGCACTCGCCCAGTTCGGCTACACCCCGGCGATGGCGCGCATCCACGCGTCGATCGGCATGGCCGGCGACCAACTCCTTGACCACCTGCTCGGCGACGGGCGCGACCGCGGCGAGAACGAGGCGATCAGCTCCGCGCACCAGGCGCTGTTCGCCCGGTACTGGCCCAACCTGCGGGCCTTCGACGGTGCCACCGACCTGCTGCGGGAGTTGAAGCGGCGCGGATGGACGATCGTTCTCGCTTCCTCCGCCTCCGCCCGGGACCTGAGGGTGATGCGACGCGCTCTGGAGGCCGATGACGTGATCGATGCTGCCACCTGCGCGGATGATGTGGACGCCGGCAAGCCCGCGCCCGACCTCGTCAGTGCCGCCCTGGCCAAGGCCGGCGTCGGGCCCGACCAGGCGCTGTTCGTCGGCGACACCCCGTGGGATGTGCAAGCCGCAGGACGGGCAGGGGTGACGTGCATCGCGGTGCTGTCAGGCGGCGTCGGCGAGCGGGCCCTGCGCGCGGCCGGGGCCCTGGAGGTCCACGCCGGCGTCACCGAGCTCCTTGCCCACCTGGACGGCAGCGCGCTCGCGGACCCGGCCCGCTACACCGTGGGCCCCGGTGAGAGGCGGGTGCAGGTCACCGAGTGAGGGCAGGAAGGACCAGCTCCCGGTAGGCGTCGAAGAACACCTCCTGATCAGGGCCGATCTGCCCGACGTACACCTCGTCGAAGCCCGCCCGCGCGTAAGCGCGCACCGTCTCCACGTGCTCCTCCACCTCGTCGCCGCAGGTCACCGCGTCCGCGACCATGTCACGGGTGACCAGCTCGCTGGCCTGTTCGAAGTGGGCCGGGGTCGGCAGGATCTGTGCCAGCTCGCCGGGCAGCAGCTCGGTGGGCCACAGGCGGTGCACAACCTCGACAGCCGTGTCCCGGTTGCTGCTCCAACACACCTTCACTCCACCCACCACCCTCTTGCCCGCTCCACCGCCGTCACGGAACGCGCCCACCAGGTCCGCGTCCGGCGTCATGGTGACGAACCCGTCCCCGATCCGCCCGGCCAGCTCCGCTGCCTTCGGCCCGAACCCCGACACGAGAATCGGCAAGGGCCCCTGGGGCGCGGTGTACAGGCGGGCGTTGTCGACCGTGTAGTGCCGGCCGCGATGACTGGTCTGCTGCCCGGTGAACAGCTCCCGCATGACGCCGACCGCTTCCTCCAGCATCTCGGCGCGCTCCTCGAACGACGGCCACCGGTCACCGTTGACGTGCTCGTTCAACGCCTCGCCGGAGCCCACCCCTAGGGCGAAGCGCCCGTCGAGCAGGACGCTGGAGGTGGCGGCGGCCTGCGCGGTGACCGCCGGATGCAGCCGCACCGTCGGGCAGGTCACCAGCGTGGTGACCGGCAGGTCCACGGCCTGCGACAGCGCACCGATCATGGACCACACGAACGCGCTGTTGCCCTGCGCGTCGTTCCACGGATGGAAGTGGTCGGAGATCGCCAGCCGGGTGAAGCCCGCCTGCTGGGCCCGCCGGGCCTGGTCGATCAGCTCCGCCGGTGTGAACTCCTCACACGACAGGAAGTAGCCGTACTCGGTCATCGGATCCCACTCCTCTGCGAACGTCCGCCTCCGTTGTGAGGCAGCGGCTACCCCGGGGAGCGCCGGAGCACCACGCTAGGTCGAAGATCCTTCGCATGGCCCGCGACGGCGCCGCACAGTGCGGACTGCGCCGCGAACGGACGAACACGGAAGGACCGAACCAGGCGGGACCGATCGGGTGAGGCGCAACCGCCCGGGCTGTGCGCGGTGAACCCAGCGGGGATAGGTCTGTGCTGGGCGGGATGCGCCCGCTCCGGGCAGGACGAGAGGCGGATCCACGATGGGGCATGGCGGCAACGTGATCGACGAGCTGATGACCGACCACCGCGAGGTCGAGGAGATGTTCGCCCGGATCCAGGCGATGACCGGGCAGGGCCAGCAACTGCGGGACGTCGTGGACGAGGTCACCATCGAGCTGGTGCGGCACTCGGTCGCCGAGGAGCAGTACCTGTACCCGGCGGTCCGCGAGCACATCGAGGGCGGCGACCGCCTCGCGGACAAGGAGATCGCCGACCACGGACGCGTCGAGGAGCTCCTCAAGGAGCTGGAGAAGACCAGAACCGACGACCCCCAGATGAGCCACACGCTGCAGCGACTGATGGACGAGGTCGCCGCCCACGTCCAGGACGAGGAGAACAACCTCTTCCCGATGCTGCGCCGGGCCTGCACCCCGCAACAGCTGGACGACCTCGGTGACAAGATCCGCCGGGCCAAGTCCATGGCCCCCACTCGGCCCCACCCCGCCGCGCCCAGCAGCCCCACGGCCAGCAAGCTCATCGCCCCGGGCGCCGGCCTGGTGGACCGCGCCCGTGACTTCGTCACCGGCCGCGGCAAGTCCTGACCCTGGGCAACCAGCGCACGTCACCCTCAAGCCGGGGCCGGGCCGAAGCAATCTGGCCCGGCCCCGGTGCCCGCACGGGCACGGCGTGACGCCGGTCATGCCGCCCCAGGCCGGAACCCGCCTACACTGGTCGGCCACGAACGGGGCAGAGCCGCCCCGCGCACCAGCTCGCACATCCGGCCTTCCGCACGGGAGCGAGCACGCTCCCGAGGGACCGATCGCCGTGCCCCACGACCTGACGCCCGTCGTCACCGCCTGCACCCGCTGGCTCCTGGCCGCCTACCCGCCACCCGCGGGCGCTCTCAACTACGCCCTGGCCGAGGCCCAGGCCCGACAGGCCGCGGCCCTCGCCGCCCATCTGCGCTACCCCACCGACCTGGACGTGCAGCTGCTTCACCTTCTGGGCCCGGGTGGAGCCGACCAGCTGGACTGGCTCACCCAGGGCGACCCGCACTCCCAGGACGCGCCGTGGCGCAGCTGGGTGGATGAGAGCGTCGTCAGTTGGGCGGCGTGCCTGCTGGCCGACCCGGCCCTGAGCGCCCGTGCCCAGCAGGCGCTCGAGCAGACCGAGCACGGCGGTGAGAGGGGCGGTCTGCTGCGTCTGACCTTTCCCGGCCCGCGCGACAGCGAGGCCGCCGCCCTGCTGCGCCACCCGGACCTGCTCGAAGGCATCGCCCATCGTCACCGGGCCGGCCTCCTGGAACTGCTGGACGCCGCAAGCCCCACCCTGGCCTGATACGCCCGGACGCCCGAGGCCGGTCAGCCGTGCCGCATGTCGTCCGGATCGACGGGCAGGGAGGCCTGCCCACCCCGGGAGGTGCCCGGCCGGGCGTCGTCGGGCGGCGGCGGAGCGCCTTCGGCGGTCATCCGGGACTGCGGGGTCTCCCGCGTGGGGGCCTGCCCGGAAGCCGGGCCTGCCGCTTCGCCCGGGGTGACGCGCCCGCGCCAGGCTCCGCTCTCCTGGCCGCGCTCCTCGATGAAGCCCTTGAACCGCTTGAGGTCGCCCTTCACCTGCCGGTCGAGGACACCGATCATGTCACCCGCCTTCTCGGCCACGCCGTGCGGGTCGAACTCCATGGCCAGGCTGACCCGGGTGTGGGCGTCGTCCAGCGACTGGAAGGTGACGACGCCCTTCTGCTGCGCGTCGCCGCTCACGGTGCGCCAGGAGATCCGCTCGTCCGGGAGCTGGTCGACGATCTCGGTGTCGAACTCGCGGCGGGCGCCGGCGACCTTGGTCGTCCAGTGGCAGTGCCGGTCATCGGTCTGGTGGACCTCCTCCACGCCGCTCATGAAGCGTGGGAACTCCTCGAACTGCGTCCACTGGTTGTAGGCGCGGTGCAGTGGGACGTCGACGTCGATGGATTCCTTCACGGTACTCACGATGGTCTCCTCCTCGGGGATCGGTGAGGATGTCTCGTCACCGAACGGACGCCTTCCCGGTGCGCCTTGACGTAACCGTCCACAGGCGTCGCGATTCGGGGCGCGCGTCAGGTTGCGTGCCGGGTAGCGGGCCGGGAGCGCGCCGCATCGAGGAGTTCCAGGCGTTCGTCCTCGGTCAGTCCGCCCCACACCCGTAGGGCTCCCGCGCGTCCAGAGCGTGCTGGCGGCAGGCGTCGAGCACCGGGCGGTGGGCGCATAGCTGTTTCGCGGCTTCCTCACGGCTGTCGTGGGCGTGGCCGCGCTCTCCGTAGGGGTGGAAGAAGAGGTCGGTGTCGAACTGCCTGCATGCCGCGTGCAGCTGCCAGTTCCAGTGGTGCTCGAAGGCGCCGGGCAGGCACGACATGTTGGCCATCTGGTCTCTCTCCTCGGCAGGACTGGGGGTGGTCGTCGGGTCAGGAGTCGTTTTGGAGCCGATCGCGGCACAGCTGCAGCAAGTCGGCGCCGGCCACAGCGCTGAGGGTGGCGGTGGGCACCCGCGCGGCGGCGGAGGCGAAGGTGTGGACAGCGGTCAGGACGATGGCGGGCCACAGGCCGGCGCAGTAGGGGCAGGTGACCAGTTCGGCGTAGCGCACGCCGGTGCCGCGTAACGCCTCCTCCAGCTCGGCAGGTCCCGACGTTCCGCGGTAGCGGGTGAAGGGGGCCCGCAGGGGGCCGGTGACCGGGTTGATGAGTACCTGTTTTCGAATCCTGAGGCGCCGTTAGCCCAGGTCGAGAATCGAATGGAGCTGTGTTCGCGGCAGGACGCGATCATTAGAGTGAGCCGCATGGACATGCGGAGGATCGTCGCGGTGCTGGCCGAGGAAGCCGAGCAGCAGATCGAAGACCAGGTATGGGAGGTGGCATCGAGCGATCGCGCCCTGGCTCTGGAGGTCGAGGCCGGTCTGCGCAAAGTTGTTGGACTGCCCGATGTCCAGGAGGCGTTGACGGAGATCGACCGGCTCGAACGCCTGCGGGAAGCGCTCGCCGCCCTCGCGATCTGCCTCGCTCGTACGCACGGACGCTTGGCCTGGTTTCTCTCCGGGGCTATCAACGCGCTCGAACCGATCCTGCGCTGGCGTGCCCTGCCTGCTGGCCGTGGTGGCACCTTCGGGACCGTCCGGCCGAGCCTTGATGAATACGCGGAGGCGGAGGATGCCGTCCGCCGGCTGCAGGACGCCTTCGCCCGCATCACCGCCGAGTGAGTGCCTGACGATTCCGTCACCGTTTGCCCGGGTCAGAACGCGGCTCGGACCTGAACTCACATCTCAGTGGTGAGCTGGATCGGTGTGCTGAGGAGGAAGAGCTGGCCGGCCGCGGCGGCGACCGGGAAATCGAAGACGCCGAGGAAGGAGCCGGTGATCAGCAGCAGAGCGCGGTCATCGCGGACCCGGCGGCGCCACTCGCGGGTGGCGGTGATCTCGCCGTCGAACCAGGTCAGGCCGCCGGGTCGGCGGATGACAAGTCGGGAGTCGACCAGAGCTGCTGACCAGCCAGGTTGGGGGCCGACGCCCAGTGCATGGGCGGTGCCGCGGTCGGCCCAGCCGTCTTCGAGGACCAGCAGGCGGCCCACCACCCGTGCCCCCGCTCCAGAGAAGGCCGCCGTGCTCGCGTCTGCCCACACCAGTACATGGCGTGTCGCCTCCACCGACGTCCGCACCGTCCCCTGTCCCACCTGCGGCGCCCGCCCCAGAGAGCACTGCGTGACCTTGCGGGGCAAACCGTCCGCGGTCCTTCACCGCGACCGCACCCACCGATACCTGCACATCCGGTTCGGCCTGCCCCCGCACATCCCGACGACCTGGCAGTTCATGCTCTCCCCCGTGGCCGCCCGCAAGCGCGGCGCCCTGCTGCGGGCCAAGCCCCGAAACCCGGCCGAGCGCCCCTGGGAGCTGCGCACCGACGACCTCGTCGACCAGCTGGCCGTCGACCCGTTCGCCATCGAGGCCGCCGTGGTCGCCGACGCCCTCGGACAGACCACCGACACCGTGACGGAGCTCCTCTACAACCCGGACTGGATCAGCGAGTCGGTCGACGCCCTACGGCGCACGGTCCACGAACTCCAGATCCGGGACGAGACGGCGTGCCTGCTCGCGGGCGGCAGCGACGACGTACTGCAACAGCGCCGTCAGGCGGTGGCCCGTCGCCTCAAAGAAGTCCTCACGCTGGCCGACAGCCGTCGCAAGGCGGCCCTCGCAGAGACGGTCTCCACACCGACCGCCCCCGACCCGGACCGGATCGCCGCCTCCTGGGTCGGCCGCTACCTGCCCGACGAACGCAAAGCCCTCTTCGACCGGCACGCCGAAGCCGCTGGAACGAGCCTGGTCCTCACCGGCAGGAACGCCTTCCTCACCCGTGTCCGCGACCTCCTGCACACCGGCCAGCTTCGAGCCCCCGTCACCGAAGAGGTGACCCGACTGCTGGGCGCCCCACCGGACACCCTCCGGGAGGCCGTCCTGCGCGACGCCCTGCAGAACAGCAACCGCCTCGATGCCCTCAGCCACCCGCTGCTCCTCGAATCCTGGCAGCGCAAGCTGGAGTTCCTGCGAACGGTGACCGCGAAACCTGCCCGCAACCAGCGCACCGACCGTCTCACCCCCCTCGACGCCGACGCACCGGCGCGGCTGCCCGTGGGCGCAGCCGACGAACTCGCCGGCCACCGCCAGGTGTTCGCCCGCCTTGTCGAGTGCTCCCAGGAGTGCGAGAGGCTGCGCCTTGCGCTGAAGGACGCTGTTGCGCTCGCTGAGTCGGCGGACCCCGCGCGCACGGCCGTCCACCGTGTGGTCGAGGCCGCTGAGGCCGAACTCTGTCAACGCCATCCCGGGCTCTTCGTGATCGCCAGGGCCTTCCTCTACCCGCATCAGGACGACAGTGGGCGCCTCGGTGCCCCGTGGCCGGAACAGCAAGCCGATACACGGCGTACCGCCCTGCTGGCGATGGCCCGCTACACCCAGACGCCCACGTCGACGCGGATCCGACTGGACCCGCTCCCTCTTCACGGATAGGCAGGCCTGCCCATGGACACCTTCACTCGCCAGTTCGTCAGCAATGCCTTCGGCGACAGGTGGATTGACAGCCTCGCAGACCTCAGAAGCGGGCTGCGCGACCCTGACTCCTCGTACACCGCGACCGTCCGAGAAGGACTGCGCGCACTGATCGACACCAAGGAGCTCACGCCGCGCCAGTGGGAGCAGCTGACTCACGTGCCTATGCCGTCGGCCACCGCCTTGTACACCTACCTCGACAAGGCCTACGAGTTCCTCTTCTCCCAGGGCCCGCTGCCCCGGGATCCCCGTCGTCGCACACCAGCCGCCCGCGATGGGCACGACCGTCGGGCCTGCCAGGCGCCCTCTCCACGTCGGCAGCAAGGTGGTGGGGCGGTCCGGACCTGAACGTCGCGGGTACGGCCCGAGCCCGGGCTGCTGCGGCCGCCCGGCAGCCGGTTGATGAGGAGAGGCGTTGAGTTATGGGTCCGTACGGGCAGGCCGCCGGCATCCCGAGCCCGGGAGCGCCCGGCGTTGACCAGGCAGTACGTCCGCCACGTCAGTCGGCCGGCTCGATCCGCTGCCGCACGGCTGCGGATCGCGGGCCGGTCCGGGGCCACAGGGAGAAGCCGGGTCAGTGGCCGCCGCTGGATTCGGGCGCCGTGATCGACACCTCCGCCCGCCAGGAGAAGGCCCGCCGGGAAGGAAGCGAACCGGGAAGCGGCGCAGCCGGCACGACATGACCGGGCAATCCAGGGCGCTTGCAGCGGCTCGGCACAACGAGTTCACGCGCTCCTGACCAGTGGCGAAGTCGCCAGGCTGGCAGCTGTCGTGGCCAACTGGCGCCGACAGGTGCAGGCGCGTCGCCCTGTGTCCGGGGGGGCTGTTGAGGGTCGAGCGGCAGACCTATGCTCGAAGTATGGGTATTGGTGATGTCTTATCCCATTCCTCTTCAAAGCTGGACGTAGACGGCGTACTCTGGTCGAAGATGGACGGACTGCCGGATGGCCTGACCTATCCCGTCTTTGCCCACCTGCTGGACACGGTTGCTGTCTGTCTGGCCCTATGGGACTTGCACCTCTCCGAAGGTCAACAACGCATCTTCACGGCGGGGTTGGGCCTGGACCCCGACTCCACGGCCGACCGGCAGCGCGCCCGGTCCCTGCTCGCCTGCTGGGCGGGCTGGCACGACCTGGGCAAGATCGGAAACTTCCAGACCCTGGCTCCTGCGGCGTTCGCCCTGCTGAGGCGCTACCCCGTCCTGCCGTCCGCGGCCCGAGGGCTGTCCCACGGCGAGTGCACCCAGCTCATCCTCGCCGCGCGACTCCCAGCGTACGGGTACGACAGCACGGGCGACGGCCTGCCCGTGGCGTCACCGGCACGCCGGCTCGCCCAGCTGCTCGGCGGCCACCACGGTCGGATCTTCCCGCAGCCCCACCGTGACTACCTTCGCCATCCGGCCCTGGTTCCAGGGCTGTTGGGAGGAGGCCGGTGGGAGGAGCAGCGGGCTGCTCACCTGATGGTGGTCGCCGAGGCTGTGGGGAGGCCGACGCCGCCGCAGGTGCTGTCGGTGGAGACCGCGGTGCTGGCGGGCGAGGCGGTTGTGCTCGCGGACTGGCTTGCTTCACAACTGACCTTCGTGGTCGACCAGTTGAAGCACCTGGGCGCGGTTGGTCCGCCGGTGGTGGAGGCGCACTGGGAGCGGGCGCTGGCAGCCGGCCCACGGTTGGTGGAGACCGCCGGCCTGGGCCTGCCGGAGTGGAAGGAGACACCGCTGTCATGACGTTCAAGGACTGGTTCGATTTCGAGCCGAATCGGCTGCAGGCATCGCTGCTGCGTCTGCTGCCCATCTGCGCCGTCCCGGGCCGGGCAGGGATGGTGGTGCTGATGTGGCCCACCGGGACGGGGAAGACGGAAGGGGCCCTGTGGGTCGCGCGGTGGCTCGGAGGGCTACGGATGGGACTCCATCTGGCGCTTCCCACCACCGCCACCACCGACTCGGCACACGCGCGGGTCCTGGACTGGACTCGCCGCGCGCTGGCCGCATCGTCGCCGGTGACGCTGGCCCACAGCCGTAGCGGGCACACCGGGCAGAACGTCGTGCTCAGCCACAACGGCGACGAGGCCGCGGTGGTGACGACCGCACCGGAGTTCCTCTACGGACGCGGCCGACCGGTGCTGGCCGGCGTGACCGTCTCGACGATCGACCAAGTGCTTCTGGCGGTCCTGAGGATCCGGCACAACCTCCTCAGGATGGGCGGCCTGACCCGCAAGGTGCTGATCGTGGACGAATGCCACGTCTACGACCCCTACATGCAGAGCCTGCTGCGCACCGTCCTGGCCTGGTGGGGCGCGCTCGGTGTGCCGGTCGTCCTGATGTCGGCGACCCTCCCCCGCGCGCTCGCCCGCGATCTCGCCTCGGCCTACCTGTCCGGGTCCGCGCCCGGTGTCGAGCTGCCCGACTTCGAGCCCGCCTACCCGGGGTGGTTCCACATCGACGGCGAGACCGGCCACCCCACCGTGGTGGGGCCGGTCGATGCCGGGCGGGAGAGGGCACTGGACGTGCGGCTGGTCGGTCTCCCGGGCTCGCATCGTGCGACACGCCGGAACGTGATCCCCGACTGCGACCGGGCCCGTGCCCGAATCGTGGCGGAGCTGTTCACCGGCAGCCGGACGCGATCGTGTGTGCTGGCGGTGTGCAACACCGTCGACTCCGCGCAGAACACCGCGCTGGCGCTCCGACGGCTGTTGCCGGCAGACGTCGAGATCTTCCTCGTCCACGCGCGCTACCGCGAGATGGACCGCGCGGGCGCCACCACGATCGTCGAGCGCGCCTTCGGCAGGCGACGCGTGAAGCGTCCTCGGCGCGCGGTGCTCGTGACGACCCAGGTGTGCGAGCAGTCGCTGGACCTGGACCTGGACCACGTGGTCACGGACCTGGCACCGCTGCCGACGATCATCCAGCGGGCGGGTCGTGGCCGCCGCCACGACCACCACCGCCGCGTCCGCGTGCCGATCACCGGACTGGTCCCGCTCACCGACGAAGGACTTCCCGACGACGGACGCTGGGAGTCGATCTACAGCACCGCCGTGATGAGGGCCAGCCGTGAACTGCTGGAGAAGCCCGGAGAGATCACGGAGCCCGGCGACGTGCAGCCCCTGCTGGAGGCGCTCGCCGAGCGGCTGAACGGCGACAGCCTGGACAAGGACGTGCTGTCCCACCAGGACGTCGAGCGCGCCATGGCGGAGGCGGCCCGCCCGGTGCTCATCCCGCATCCCCGGAAGCTGGTGGACCTGTTCGACCTGACCGACCTGTCCGGCACCGACCAGGAAGCTGCCACCCGCTACCGGCTCGACAGCGTCCAGGTCCTCCCGCTGTGGCACCGACCGCACGGGCACCTTTCCCTGGAACCCGACACCGACCTCCCCCTGCCGGCCCGGCTGCCGGACGACCTGGACCCGATCCGCGACCGCCTCGTCTCCACCCGGCACGCCACGTGGCAAAAGCACCTGGGCCCGGACGCGGCCCCACCCGCCGGCTGGGCAGGCGACAAACGCCTGGGACCGCTCGTCCTGCTCGTACACCCAGCCCCCGGCACCCCGGTGCATGCCGCGGGCTGGACCCTGTTCTACGACCGCTACCTGGGTCTGGTGGCCCGACCTCCGACCCCGGAGGAGTAGACGATGACCGCCCCGCTCCACGACCTCGACCTGGCCCACGGGCCCTGGATCGGCTGCCGCTACCGCGACGGCACCACCCGACTCATCGGCCTGCACGAGATGATCGCCGACGCGTCCTTGATCGCGGACCTCACCCTGCCCTACCCGATCGCCTACGGCGCCTTCTACCGCGTCGCCGCCGCCATCGCCTACCGCGTCACCGGCCTGGACCGCCTGCGCCCAGGCGAGACCACCGCCTCCTGGTACCGGCGGCGCAACGCCCAGTTCGGCTCCGGCTTCGACCCCAGGACCGTCGACCGGTACTTCCGCAAGGTCGCCCCGCACCTGTTCCTCTACCACCGGCGCTACCCGGCGTTCCAGGATCCTCGGCTGGCCGAGGAATGCCCGCACACCTCGGGGATCGGCAAGCTGGTGATCGGACGCGCCGTCGGCAGCGCCCGACCCTGGTTCGAGGCTACGGACTCCGGGGGCCCGAAAGCGCCGGTACCCTCCGCGGAGGCCGCGCTGCAGCTGCTGATGTGGACCTACTACGGAACCGGAGGCACCCTGAGCACCCGTGCCCACGGCCCCGTGAACACTCAGGCCGGGTGCATGTCCGCTGTGCTGCGCGGCACCGTCGGCTACCACCCCATCGGCCCCGACCTGCACACCACACTCCTGGCCCACCTCACCGCACCCGACACCATCCGCGACGAGCTCGACCTCGCTCCCTGGGAGAACGCCGCGCGCGCCGACCCGACACGGCCTCCGCCCTCGCCCGCGGGCCCGGTCTCCCTGCTCACCGGCCGCACCCGGCACGCGATCCTGCTCCTCCCGAGCCCCGACGGCGGCTCCGCCACCGACTGCTACCTGACCTGGGGCGCCCGCAACCCTCCCCACAAACCGAGCACGGCCGAGGAGCACGTCGAACCCTTCCCCGACCCGTACCTCTCCTACCGGCGCACCAAGACGAGCGGCGCGCGCTCCTCCGCGGTGAAGGGCGACGGCGGCCGGCAGCTGTTTCGCGACCTCGACGTCCTGCTCAACGACCCCGCCACCGAGCCGGAACGCGCCCGCCGAGCACCGAGCCGACCCCTGGTCCTGGCCTCCTGCGACCACATCCCCGACGAGATCATCGACACCCTGCGGCTGCGTGTGGTCGGAGCCGAACAGGAACGCGACAAGACCAACGACCGTCAGTGGTGGACCACCACGACACCACCGCTGCTCGCCCACACCGCCGCACGCGATCCCGAAGGCGCCCGGCTCATCAGCGCGGCCGTGCACGAAGCCGACCTCGCCGGCTGGCACCTCGACAACGCCCTGGCCGAGGCCTTCAACGACCGGCCCGCCGACGCACCAGCCCGCGCCGCCCGTATCGGCCTGCACTTCTGGACCCGCGCCGAGAGCAGCTTCTGGCACCTCTACGACACCCATCGACTCGACGACGCCACACGCCACATGCGAGTGGCCGCACTCGACGCCTTCGACCAGCTCACCGCTGACCTCACCCGTAACCCGTCCGCCGGCGAACGCGTCGCCCGGGCCCGCGCCCGCCTCCCCCTGCCCCCGAGAAGGACCCCGCCATGACCACCACCGAAGCCGAGCCACGCCGAACCCGCGCAGCCAACTTCGTCGACCACATCACACACGTGATCACCACCGATCCGGCCGCGCGCAGGGCCCTGGCCAGCGGCCTCGGCCACTGGCCCAGCCAGCAGCCCCCCGGCCCCATGCACCAGTACGTCGCCCCCTGGCTGCCCCCCGGCCTGCACCCGAGCCGCCAGCGCGCCTACTACACCGTCGCCGCCCTGATGAGCACCGCGAACCGCTCCGGCACCGGCTCGCGCACCAGCATCGGCACCGCACTGGGCCACGCATCGGCACACATGTCACGCGCCACCACGAAACACCAGCTGAACCGGCTCGTACGCCCGAACCCCGACGGCCCGTACGGCGACCTTCGCGGTGCCGTCCGCCTCACCGAGAGCGCGGGCGTCCCCCTCGACTGGGCCCGTCTCCTCAGCGAACTCGAAACCTGGTACTTCAACGGCCCCCGGACCTGCACCACCTGGCAACAGGACTACTTCCGCACCATCTCCCGACACGACCACCAAGAGAGAAACGACGATCATGAATGACACCCAACTCCCCGCAGCCTTCCTGGACATCCACGTCATCCAGACCCTCCCGCTGTCCGGACTGAACCTGGACGGCGACGGCACCCCGAAGTCCGTCGTGCTCGGCGGAGTCACCCGCGCCCGCATCAGCCCCCCGTCCAAGAAGCGCCCCGTACGCAAGCACATCGAGCAGGAGTTCCCGGACCAGGAGGCCGAGCGCACCCGTCGCCTCGTCCACGAAGTCCGCGACCTGCTGGTCCGGGCAGAAGGATGGACCGAGGACCTCGCGACCTTCGCGGCACGAGACCTCTTCACCGCGGCCTCCGGCGGCCACATGTCCCTGGGCAGCTCAGCCGACGACCTCCAGGCCAAGGACCCGCTCTCCACCGCGGCCTTCATCTACACCCCCACCACCACGGCCCACCGCATGGCGGACACCGCCGCCCGCCGCAAGCACGACTACGAGATCGCCCTCAAGGAAGCCGAAGCCGGCACCACTAAGCCCCAGCGCGCGACCGCCAAGTCAAAGGCGAAGGACGAGGCCGGCACCGTCACCGACCCGGCCGACCTCGAAGGACTGCTCGCCGGCGCCAACGCCTCGATCGCCCTGCTCGGCCGGACCCTCATGGAGATCGACGGTGCCGAACGCGACGCCTGTGTCCAAGTCGCCTCCGCCTTCACCACCCACGAAGCGGACATCGAGATCGACTTCTTCGTCGCGGTCGACGACTACGCCGCCAAAACCAAGGACGCGCCCGCCGTCGGCCTCATCGGCGACCGGCGCCTCGTCGCCGGCACGTTCTACATGTTCTCCACCATCGACCTGCAGACGTTCGCCGAGGCCATCGACAACGACCACGCCCTCGCACGCGAGATCTGCCGCAGCTACATCGACGGGTTCATCCACACCCTGCCGAAGACCGGACAAACCTCCTCGGCCGCCTGGACCATGCCCGACCTGGTCCACCTAGCCGTACGCACCGACCGGCCCGTCAACCTCTCCACCGCCTTCGACGACCCCGTCACCGGCCGCCACGGCCACGTCGACGCCTCCATCGCCCGCCTGTCCGAGTACGCCAAAACCATCCAGCGTCTGACCGCCGGCCGAGGCCTCCTGCACTCCGTCCACGCCTACACCGGCACCACCAAACTCCCCGGCCTCGGAACCCGCGTCGACGCCTACGAACAGGCCACCGAATCCGCCCTCGACGCCGCCTTCGGGAAGACACCATGAGCACCCGCCAAGCGCTCGTCCTGCGACTCACCGCACCCATGCAGTCCTGGGGAGTGCGCGGGGGCTTCGCCGACTACCGCGACACCGCCACCCACCCCACCCGCTCCGGAGTCCTCGGACTCCTCGGAGCAGCTCTCGGCCAATCCCGCAGCGAAGCCCCCGGCCCCCTCACCGCCCTCGACCTCACCGTCCGCATCGACCGGCCAGGAACCCCGATGCAGGACTACCAGACCATCGGCGGCCAGAGCCGCACCGAAGTCGTCCCTTGCGCGAACGGCCACCTGCGCACCGGAGCGGTCATCACCCGCCGCGCCTACCTCGCCGACGCCGCCTTCACCGTCATCCTCACCGGACCTGCCGCCCTCCTACGCAAGGTCTCCGACGCCCTCGACCACCCCGTCCACCCGCCCTACCTCGGACGCCGAGCCTGCCCCCCGACCGAGCCCTACAACCTCGGCATCCACCAGGGAAGCGTCACCCACCTCCTCAAAACCACCCCACTCGACCGACAGAAACCCCGCACCGACGACTCCGTGACCATCTACGTCATTGCCACCATCACCCCCGATGACCCACGCGTCACCCATACCCTCAACGACGACCCCCACGGCGCCCGCCACTTCGCCGAACGCGCCCTCGCCCGCTCCACCCTCACCCTGCCGGCCGAACTCTGCTCCGGCCGCGGCGCAGCCCCCCGCTACACAACGCTCCACGAATTCCGCTACGGCCCGCCGCACTCCACCGACACCCCGAAGCCACGATCATGACCACCGCCCACCTCACCGAAATCCGGCTCAACACCGCCTCACGCGACGTCCAAGCCGACCTACGCCACGGCGGACTCGGCTTCCACCGCCGCACCGAACGCCTCTTCCTGCCCGACGGCTACACCGCCCCCAGGAGCAGCGCCACCGGCCCCCGCCCCGACCTCGGACTCCTCTGGCGCCTCGACACCAACCGCACCGGCCTGAAACTCCTCATCCAGTCCACCGATCCGCCCGACCTCACCACCCTCCCTGACCACTACGGCACCGCCCGCACCACCGAACTCGGCCCCTACCTCGACCACCTCGCCACCGGCCAACACGTCCACTACCGCCTCACCGCCAGCCCGGTCCACTGGGCCCGCGACAAGAACACCGGAAAACCCCTACGCAACCGCATCCCCTGCACCGGCCCCGACGTCACCCACTGGTGGACCCGCCGCGCCCCCGACCTCGGCCTCGACCCCTACACCACCACCACCTTCCAACTCACCCCCGTCACCGGCGTCGCCGACCACAACCCCCACATGCGCCTACCCCTCACCCGCTACGACGGACTCGCCACCATCACCGACCCCACCCACCTCCGCACCGCCATCCTCCAAGGCATCGGACGCTCCAAAGCCTTCGGCGCCGGCCTCCTCACCCTCGCCCCACCCAACTAACCAAGCGAATCCAGCTCCTTGACAACTGAACAGAAAAACGCCGATCCACCCGAAACACCGCAGCTCACGAAGTGTCCGCCCCGCGCGGCCGGGGGTGTGTCTCGAGTCGGAGTCGGCAGAGCGGATCGGCACGGGTCCGCCCCGCGCGGCCGGGGGTGTGTCCCGGCGCAGCGGCTTGAAGCAGTACGCGCACCGGTCCGCCCCGCGCGGCCGGGGGTGTGTCCACCCGAAGGGTCAAGACCTTGACCACCACCGTGTCCGCCCCGCGCGGCCGGGGGTGTGTCTGCCCTCCGGCCCGATCACCTTCGCGTGCCGGAGTCCGCCCCGCGCGGCCGGGGGTGTGCCCGCCGACATCACCAAGCTCGCCATGGTGCGCCTCATCCTCCTGCGCGGCCGGGAGTGTGCCCACCCAGTCACACGACTTCGGCCACCGCGCCGCGGTCTGCCCCGCGCGGCCGGGGGTGTGCCCACGCGCTGACACGAGGACGACCTGTGCGGACGGCCCGCCCGCGCGGCCGGGGGTGTGCCGACGTCGAGGCCCGTAGTTTCCGTGTCCAGGGCGTTCGCCCCGCTCGGCCGAGGGCGTGCCGTAGACCAGCAGCGCGGCGAAGTCCGCCCTGCGGCCGGGGGTGTACCGGCGCTGCACGAGCTCCTCAAGGTCCAGGACGGGCCCGCCCCGCTCGGCCGGGGGTGTGCCGACATTTCCGGCTTCGTCCAGGTCGAGGTGGACGTCCGCCCCGCGCGCCCGGGGGTGTGCCCAGGAACGGGATCAGCAGGTCCTCGCTTTTGGAGTCTGCCCCCGCTCGGCCGGGGGTGTGCCGTGGACGAAGCCGTAGACCAGCAGCGCGGCGAAGTCCGCCCCGCGCAGCCGGGGGTGTGCCCTGGCTCATCTTCGCCAGCCTGTGCGCGCTCGGGTCTGCCCCGCTCGGCCGGGGGTGTGCCCCCCCCCTGTGCACCCTGTACGCCAACTCCTCTCGACACCTACGGCCAGTGACCACACCGTCGGCCGCTGAGCGGTACCTGGAGCACGTGACCGCCGGGCCCGGCGCAGTGATGACCGAGGAGGTCGGCTGCATCACCGGCGAGCTGACCGTCGTCACCACCGCCTTCCCCGCCGGCCAGGCGCGGGTCGCGGTCCAGTACCGCGGCGGCGAGGCGTGAGCACCACGACGAGTGCGACGGTGAGCTGTACGAGGGCGGTACCTGCCCCTGTGACTTGATCGCCGAGCTGGGGCCCGTACGACCGTGAGGACCCGTTACTGGGACAACCTCTGACCTCAGCTGAAGCTCGTTGGAAACGAATCCCCACCGCCTGCTCGGGGTACGAGGCAGACCTGCTCACTGGATTGGCCACCAGGAGGCCCGTTGCCAGCCGCGAGTAGGAGGCTGGACAGCTGTCAACGCCGAGATTGATCATGGTGGCCGGATCGGCCCGCGCTGGTGGGTGGTCTTCAATGGAGCTGTGAAGCCTTCTCCTGGTAGGTTGTTTGCCTCGACAGTGCCGTACTACGCGAGGTTCCGGCCCGCGTACGATCCCCGCCTGTTCGCCCTGCTCGGCTGGCGTTTCTCTCTGGACGGCTCCCAGCGCGTGCTGGACCTGGGGGCGGGCAGCGGGGCGCTCACGCTGCCGCTGGCTCCCCTCCTGCGCGAGGTGATCGCCGTCGATCCGGAGCCTGCCATGCTCTCCGAGGGCCGCCGGCTCGCCGCCCGGGCAGGGGTGACCGGTATCGACTGGCGACTCGGAAGCTCCGACACGCTGCTCGCGATGGACGTGGGACCGGTGCTGCTGACGGTGATGGGAGCCTCCTTCCACTGGACGGACCGGGAACGGCTGCTACGCGACCTGGACAGCCTGATCGAGCCCGGGGGTGCGGTGGTACTGGCGACCTGCGGCGCCCAGCACGACGACCTCGAACCGCCACCCTGGCTGCGCGTGGTCGAGGCGGTCCGTCGTCGCCATCTGGACCTGGAGCGCCTGCGGGGATCCGGGCCGGCCGGGTACCCCGACGTGCGTCACCAGGATGTCCTGCTCCGCTCACCGTTCTCCCGGATCGAGGAGGTCCACTGGGACCGGACGGTCAGCCGCAGCGTGGACGAGATCGTCGGTCTTCAGCTCTCCTACAGCTTCACCAGCCCGGCCGCACTCGGCCCCGACCGGGCGGCCTTCGAGGATGACCTCCGCCAGGCCCTGAACACCTTCGCTCCCGACGGCGGACCGTTTGACGAGCGCGTCCGTACAGAGGCGGTTATCGCCGCCCGTGCTACAGCCTCAGACCACGATCCATCCCATCGATAACGGCTGGCCCGGTACTGCTCGCCAGTAGCCGCAGTCATCCCGCTGGCCGTTCGAGGGGCTGGGCCGGACAAACCGTCCGGGTGGGGCCGCCGACGACTGTCCGCACCGGACCCCACGGGGACGGGCGAGTCCGGCCTTCGATGCACGCTCGACCAAGTGGGGAATCGGGAGCGAGCCTGGCCGTTTTTGCTTTCGCAGATGCTCATCAGTACGGGTGGGGCACCGGTTCAGGACTGGGGAACCCGCGCCAGACGGACGGCGGCTTCGAGCATCAGAGCGTGGACGAAGGCCTGGGGCAGGTTGCCGCGTAGCTGGCGCTGGGCGACGTCGAACTCCTCCGCGTACAGGCCGGCGGGTCCGCAGGCGGCGCGGTTGCGTTCGAACCAGCGCACCGCCTGGACGTCGTTGTGCTGCTGGTGCTCGGCCAGGGCCATGACGAACCCGCACAGCAGGAACGCCCCTTCCGCGTCCTTGAGGGGCCGCTGGTCGTGGCGGAACCGGTAGACGTAGTGGTCCTGGGCGAGGTCGGCGCGCACGGCGTTCAGGGTGGCGGTGGTGCGGGGGTCGTCGGCAGGCACGGCGCCGCGGATCGCGGGCAGCAGCAGGGCCGCGTCGACGCCTGTCCGGCTCGGGGAGCGCTGCCACCGGCCGGTGGGATGCAGGCAGTCGGCGGAGGTCTCGGCGACGATCGCGTCCGCCAGTGCCTCCCAGCCTGCGGCGCGCCCGCCGTCGGCGCGCGGTGCTGCGGCGGCGATAGCGCGCAGCCCGGCGGCGCAGGTCAGGCGGCTGTGCGCCCAGCGGTCGTCGTGCAGTTCCCAGATGCCGGCGTTCGGCTCGCGGTGTCGGGTGGCGATCACGTCGGCGGCGGTGAGGGCGGCGTGCCAGCCGTCCGCGTCGAGCCGGTCGTGGCGGGCGGCGGCGGCCAGTAGCAGCAGGCACTCGCCGAACACGTCCAGTTGGAACTGGCGGTTGACGTGGTTGCCGACCACGTCGAAGCCGCCGGGGTAGCCGGGCAGGTCCAGGGTGCGCTGGTCGGGCACCCTCGCGCCGGTGGCGGTGTAGGCGGGCGCGAGCGCCGGGCCGTGTTCGAGCAGGCGGGCGGTGACGAAACGCGTGGAGTCGTCCAGCAGTCGGTGCGCTCCGGCGGCGGCGGCGGCCTGGCCGATGTAGGCCTGGTCGCGGATCCACACGTATCGGTAGTCGTAGTTGCGGCCCTGTTCCGCGCGTTCGGGCAGGCTGGTGGTGGCTGCGGCCACCGTGCCGCCGCCGGGGCCGGTCAGGCCGGCG
Source organism: Kitasatospora sp. NPDC098663 (assembly GCF_044760075.1). Taxonomy (NCBI): domain Bacteria; kingdom Bacillati; phylum Actinomycetota; class Actinomycetes; order Kitasatosporales; family Streptomycetaceae; genus Kitasatospora; species Kitasatospora sp. NPDC098663. The sequence goes on from NZ_JBIWAP010000058.1 coordinate 34,966, forward strand.
AGGACCGCGTAGGCGTGCCGGGCGTCGCGCTGGCCGAGTGTGCTCGCGAGGTCGGGCACGCGTGCCTCCCAGGCCGCCTCGGTGGAGCGCCACAGCACATCGGCTGGCTCCGGGGGCGGCAGCGGCCGGTCGGAGATCTCCAGGACCAGGTCATGGCTGGCTCCGGGCTCCACCCGCAGCGTGGCGTGCAGGGCCGCGTCGCCGCGCCGGGCGTCCGGTGCCCCGCTCCAGCGCAGGTACAGCTCCCCGGCCCGGGCCGTCCAGCGTCCCTGCCCGTCCCGACGCACTTGGCGCAGCCGGTGGGCGCCGAAGCCGGCTGCGGGGTGCAGGTTCGCATCGAGGCCGGCGTCGCCGTCGACGGCCAGGATCCGGCGCAGCAGCACGACGCGGTGGGGGTCGCCGGGAAAGGCGAGGGCTTCGCGGCACTCGACGATGCCGCTGGTGGTGGTCCAGCGGCTGCGCCAGATGAGGCTGCCGCTCTCGTAGTAGCCGCCCCAGACGGACGGCGCCGTAGGGGTGACGGTGTACCAGCCGTGGCCGCCGATGAGGGCGGAGAAGACGGCGTCGCTGTCCCAGGTGGGCGCGCACAGCCACACGACGTCGCCGCGCGGGCCCACCAGGGCGCCGCGCTCGCCGTCCGCGAGCAGCGCGTAGTCGCGCAGGGTATGAGGGTCGGGCGGGCCGTCGGCGTAGCGGGTCAAGGTCTCGGCTCCTTCGGGTCGGGGTTGCCCGCGGGCGCGGTGAGGCCGCGCTGCCGGTTCGCCCGGGGCGCTGCGGTCGGGGTTGTGGGGCCGCCGTCGTCATCACATTCGGACGCGGAATCGGCGCGCCACCTCGGGGCGAACCGTCAGGCCCAGGCCAGGCCGTCCGCCCCGGCCCGGGCGCACCGATCCGCCGCCGGGACTGAGCGCCCCCTGGAACAGGAGGTCCTCGATCCGGACGTGGTCGTGGAACCACTCCAGGTGGCGCAGGTTGGGGATCGCGGCGGCGGCGTGGGTGTGGACGTGCGGGGCGCAGTGCCCGGACAGCTGGAGGCCGTGTGCCTGGGCGAGGGCGGCGGTGCGCAGCCAGACCGTGATGCCGCCGCAGCGGGTGGCGTCTGCCTGCAGACAGTCGACGGCCGGGGCCATGCGGGCGAAGTAGGGCAGGTCGTAGCCGTACTCGCCGGCGGCGACGTCGGCGGTGACGGCGTCGCGGACGAGGGCGAGGCCGGTCAGGTCGTCGGAGGAGACTGGTTCCTCGAACCAGCTCACTCCCAGGCCGGCCAGGGTCCGTCCGACGCGGACGGCCTGCTTGCGGGTGTAGGCGCCGTTCGCGTCGACGTACAGCTCGGCGTCGTCGCCCACCAGTGAGCGGGCCTGTTCGGTGCGTTCCAGGTCGCGTCGTTCCCCGGCGCCCCACCTCTCGCCGATCTTGATCTTGAATTGGGTGAGGCCCTGCTCGGCCCAGCCGTCGAGCTGCTCGGCGAGCCGGCGGTGCTCGTAGGTGGTGAAGCCGCCGCTGCCGTAGACGGGCACCTCGCTGCGGGCCCGGCCGAGCAGGTCGGCCAGGGGCAGGGCGAGCAGGCGGGCCTTGAGGTCCCACAGGGCGATGTCAACGGCGGAGATCGCGCCGGCGACCAGGCCGGGCCGCCCGGCGTTGCGCATCGCGCGGCTCATCGCCTCGTTCGCGGCCGGGACGTCGAAGGCCGCGTGGCCGACCACCAGGTCCCGGAGTTGTCCGGTGATCACGTGAGCGGTGGCGGGGGCGCCGTAGGTCCAGCCCAGGCCGGTGGTACTGCCGCAGCGGGCGTGCACCAGGATCATGGTGGTGGAGTCCCAGGCGAGGGTGCCGTCGGCCTCCGGGGCGTCGGTGGGGAAGTCGAGGACCTGCACGTGCAGGTCCTCGATGATCGGGGCGGTGGGGGTGGTCATGACGCCGCTCCGGCCGTGCGCGGGGCCAGGAAGGCCCCGGGGCCGGCAGGGAATCGGAGACCGATTGGCTCGCTGCCTGCGTCGCGCTCATCGGCGCGGCGCCCGTCCTGTTCCCGCCCGGCCGGACCGCAGGCGTCTTCGAGACGGGTGATCGGTGTGCGTCGGCGGCGGTCGTCGATGCTCGCATCGACGCGGGTCTCGTGATGGGGCCGCTCGTGTAGGGAGTCCATGGTGCTCACCTCCTCCTGGCGCGGTGCCGGGCGGCGAGGACAGCGCCCGCCGCCAGGCCGGTCACCGTGCCCGCCACGCCTGCGGCCAGCATGCGGGCTGGCGCGGGGCGCGACTTGGGGCGCGGGGCGGCCTTCTCGGGGTGGTCGCCGGGCGGTGGTCCGTCCAGGGCCAGGGCGAGGGCTTCGGCCAGGTGCAGGGCTTCGCGGCCGGTGTCGGCCTGGTCGATCTGGGTGCGGCAGCTGAAGCCGTCGGCCAGGACGAAGGCGCTGGGGGCGGTGTCGCGCACGGCGGGCAGCACGCCCTGTTCGGCGATGGTCATCGACAGGTCGTAGTGCCCCTGTTCGAAGCCGAAGTTCCCGGCCAGGCCGCAGCAGCCCTCGTCGAGCACGTCGGCGTCCAGGCCCGCGCGGCGCATGAGTTCGCGGTCCGGGTCGGTGCCGAGGACGGCGTGCTGGTGGCAGTGCGTCTGTACCGTCGCCGACCGGCTGATCCTGGGCGGTTGCCAGCCGTCGGGGGCGTGGTTGACGAGGTGTTCGGCGAAGGTCCGGGTCTGCTCCGCGAGGCGGATGATGTCCTGGTCACCGGCGAGCAGTTCGGGGGCGTCGGTGCGGAACACCGCGGCGCAGGAGGGTTCGAGCCCGATGATCGGCGTGCCGGCCTCCAGCCACGGCCGCAGGGTTCGTGTGGTGCGTTTCAGGATGCGGCGGGCGGTGGCGAGCTGACCGGTGGAGATCCACGTCAGGCCGCAGCACACCGGCCCGTCCGGCACGGCGACCTGGAAGCCGGCGTCCTCCAGCACGCGGACCGCGGCGGCGGCGATGTGCGGGTGGAAGTGGTTGGTGAAGGTGTCCGGCCAGAGCAGCACGGTCCGCGGGTCGCGCGGATCGGGCCGGGACCTGCCGCAGCGGTGCCAGGTCTCCTGGAACGACTCGGCGGCGAACAGGGGTGCGTCGCGTCGCGGGTCGATGCCTGCCAGCCGCTTTCCCAGCCGTGCGAGGCCGGGGGCGTGCAGCGCGGCGTTGGCCAGGGCCGGCGCGGTCCGGGCCAGCCGTGCCCACAGCGGGAGCCAGCCCATCGCGTAGTGGGCGGCCGGGCGCAGCCGGCCCTGGTAGTGGTGGGCGAGGAACTCGGCCTTGTAGGTGGCCATGTCGACCCCGACCGGGCAGTCGGACTTGCAGCCCTTGCAGGCCAGGCACAGGTCGAGTGCGTCGCGGACTTCGGTGGAACGCCAGCTGCCGGTGACCGGCGAATCTTCGTGGCCGCCGAGCATTTCGAACAGCAGCCGGGCCCGGCCGCGGGTGGAGTGCTCCTCCTCGCCGGTGGCCCGGTAGGAGGGGCACATGACTCCGCCCTGGTGGGTGCGGCAGTTGCCGATGCCCACGCAGCGCAGCACCGCCTGCCCGAAGTCGTTGCCGTCGTCGGCGAAGGCGAAGTGCGTCTGCTGCGGCTCGGGGCGCCACCGCGCGCCCAGGCGCAGGTTGTCGTCCACGCGGTGTGGGTGCACGACCTTGCCGGGGTTCATCCGGTTGCCGGGGTCGAACAGTGTCTTCAGCTCCCCCATCGCATCGACGAGGGGTTGTCCGAACATCCGGGGCAGCAGTTCACCGCGGGCCTGCCCGTCGCCGTGCTCGCCCGACAGCGACCCGCCGTAGGAGGCCACCAGGTCGGCGGCGTCGAACAGGAACGCCCGGAACGCCTCGATGCCCTTGCCCTCGCGCAGCTCGAACGGGATCCGGGTGTGCACACAGCCCTGACCGAAGTGCCCGTAAAGGGAGGCCTGTTGGTAGCCGTACCGGTCGAAGAGCCGCTCCAGGTCGCGCAGGTAGTCGCCCAGCTTCTCCGGTGCGACCGCGGAGTCCTCCCAGCCCTCCCACGTCTCGGAGCCGTCCGGCGGGCGGGCCGTCACGCCGAGGCCCGCTTCCCGGGCTCTGAGCATCTCCCGCTCCCGCACCGGATCGTCGGAGAAGGCCACCGACGCGTCGTCCTCCTCGCGGCCCAGCGCCCGCAGCAGCTCATCGGCCTGTTGGTCGGCCTGGTCCTTCGTGTCCCCGGTGAACTGGAGGAGCAGCCAGCTGTCACCCGCGGGCAGGCGTTCGAGGGAGTCCAGGTAGGCGTGTTCCTCGCGCATCAGCTGCGCCATCCGCCCGTCGATGGCCTCCAACTGGGCGGGCCTGCTGTGCTTGAGCAGGTCGGGAACGGCATCGGCGGCCTGGTAGATGTCGTCGAAGCCCAGCACCAGCAGTGTCTCCGCGGGCGGCACCTCGACCAGCTCCAGCTCTGCCCGCAGGACGGTCACCAGCGTGCCCTCGCTGCCGACCAGGGCGCGGGCCACGTCGAAGCCGTTCTCCGGCAACAGGGAGTCGAGGTTGTAGCCCGAGACCCGGCGCGGGATCTTCGGGTAGCCCGTGCGGATCGCGGCCAGGTGGCGTCCGGTCAGGTCCCGCAGCCCCTGGTACAGACGGAACAGCGGGCCGCCGGCGTCCTCGATCCGCGCGTACTCCTCGTCACTGGTGGGCCCGGCCCAGAACCGAATGCCCTCGTAGGTGACCACCTCGAGGCGGCGGACGTTGTCGACGGTCTTGCCGTAGGCCTGCGCGGACGCGCCGCAGCTGTTGTTACCGATCATTCCGCCGAGCGCGCAGTGCGTGTGGGTAGACGGCTTCGGCCCGAACATGAGCCCATGCGAAGCGAGTTGACGATTCAACTCGTCCAGGACGATGCCGGGCTCCACCACGCAGATCCGGGCCTCGGGGTCGACCGAGACCAGCCGGTTGCAGTACTTGGTCCAGTCGATGACCACCGCCTCGTTGGTGCACTGCCCCCCGAGGCTGGTGCCGCCCCCACGGGAGAGCACCGGCGCCTCGAAGCGGGCGCAGACGGCCACCGTCGCGGCTCCGGCCTCCACCGTGCGCGGTACCACCACGCCAAGCGGGACCTGCCGGTAGTTGGAACCATCGGTCGCGTACGCCCCGCGGCTGCCCGCGTCGAAGCGGACTTCGCCGTCCACCTCGGCCCTCAGCGCCCGCTCCAGCGCGGTCAGATCCACACTCTCGCCGCCGGTCACCGGTCAGCTCCCTCCGTTGCCGGGCAGGAACTCCTGGATCTTGGCCTTCACACCCTGCTGGAGCACCGATCCCCGGTCGCTGTCGCCCTTGAGGACCGACATGGCGGCGGCCTTGATCTGGTCCCAGGTGGCGTGCGGCGGAATCGGCGGCACCGCCGGATCGGTGCGGAAGTCGATGACGAACGGCCGGTCCGCGGCGAGTGCCTGGCGCCAGGCCGTCTCCACGTCCTCGGGCCGCTCGACCCGCCTGCCGTGCAGGCCGAGCAGCTGGGCGATATCGGCGTACCGGACGTCGGGCAGGCTCTGCGAAGGTTCGAACTGCGGTGCGCCCTGCATCGCCCGCATCTCCCAGGTGACCTGGTTCAGGTCGTGGTTGTTCAGCACCGCGACCACCAGGCGCGGGTCGGACCACTCCTGGTAGTACTTCGCGGCGGTGATCAGCTCGGCGAGGCCGTTCATCTGCATCGCGCCGTCGCCGACGATCGCGATCGCCGGCCGGTCGGGGTGGGCGAACTTCGCGCCGATCACGTACGGCACGCCCGGGCCCATGGTCGCCAGCGTCCCCGACAGCGAACCGCGCATACCGCCGCGGAACCGCAGGTGGCGGGCGTACCAGTTGGCCGCCGACCCGGAGTCCGCCGCCACCATCGCGTTCTCGGGCAGCAGCGCGTCCAGGGTGTGCACCACGTACTCCGGGTTGACCGGGTCCGCCGACACCTCGGCGCGGCGCTGCATCACCTCCCACCAACGGGTGGCGTTGTCCTCAATCGTCTTGCGCCACCCGCCATGAGCCTTGCGGTCCAGCATCGGCATCAGCCGACGCAGCGTCTCCCCGGCGTCGCCCACCAGGTTGACCTCGAACGGGTAGCGCAGGCCCACCATGGACGGGTCGATGTCGACCTGCACGGCCCTGGCCTGGTCGAAATCGGGCAGGAACTGGGTGTACGGGAAGCTGGAGCCGACCACGAGCAGGGTGTCGCAGTCCCGCATCATCTCGTACGACGCCCGTGTGCCGAGCAGGCCGATCGACCCGGTCACGTACGGCAGCGTGTCGGGCAGCGCGTCCTTGCCCAGCAGCGCCTTCGCCACACCGGCACCGAGCAGGTCGGCGACCTGCTCGACCTCGGGACGGGCACCTCGAGCGCCCTGCCCGACCAGCATCGCCACCTTCTCGCCCGCGTTGAGGATCTCCGCTGCCTTCGCCAGGTCCTCCTCAGCGGGGACCGGCGCGTAGTGCGGAACGCCGAGGCTGGAGGGGACCTGCTTGAACGCGTGCGCCGGCGGCTCGTAGTCGAGCTCCTGCACATCGGCCGGGATGATCACCGCGGTCACCGTGCGGCGGGTCGCCGCGATGCGCATCGCCCGGTCCAGCACGTTCGGCAGCTGGGCGGGGACGGTGACCATCTCGCAGTACTCCGAGGCCACGTCCTTGTACAGGGACAGCAGGTCCACCTCCTGTTGATAGGAGCCGCCCATCGCGCTGCGGTCGGTCTGCCCGACGATCGCCACCACCGGCACGTGGTCGAGCTTCGCGTCGTACAAGCCGTTCAGCAGGTGGATCGCACCCGGCCCGGAGGTCGCCGCGCACACCCCGGTCCGACCGGAGTACTTCGCGTAGCCGACGGCCTGGAAGGCCGCCATCTCCTCGTGCCGGGCCTGGATGAACCGCGGCCGATCCTCGGCGCGGCCCCAGGCGGCCAGGAGACCGTTGATCCCGTCACCCGGGAAGGCGAAGACGTACTCCACCTCCCACTCGCGCAGCCGCTCCAACACGTAGTCGGAAACCTTCATGACCCAACTCCTCCACAGCGCGGCCCTGGCCTCTCAGCCGCCGGAGAGGCCCCGCGAACACGGCTAACCGCTGGAGCCACGATGAAACAGCCGCAGGTGAGACCGCCCGGGGACTTCGGAAGTATCACCTCAGACGCCGCTGCCAGCAGTCCCATGCCAAACACCTGCGCGCGGGTACCCCGGCTGGGCGCGCGGCGACCAGTCGGGACGACGCCGAAGAATGGCACGGCTCGACCGGCACACACCCGCCGACCGAGAAGAAGAATCCGCCGTCGCCCTGGCAGCCTGATCAACCCCCGAAGGACCTCCGGAGTCGACTACTACGGGCTTGCAGATAATCAACACATCTCTTTGGTGTTGCTCTGAGGAGTCGCTGCGGGCTCGTATCTGGGCATGTGTACGGGCAGGAGTGGGGACGT
>NZ_JBIWAP010000059.1:0-42066 GCF_044760075.1 Kitasatospora sp. NPDC098663
CAGTCAGTGTTCAGCCCGCCGGGTCTCCGGCCGGGACCCCGGCGGCGGGTGTCCACGGATTTCGTCCGATCGGCTCATGGCGACACCCGCTGTGCGGGACCCCGGCGGTGGCCTGCGATGCTGTCGGCGGACACGGCGGACACGGCGGACACGGCGGACAGAGCGGCCAGAGGCGGCCTGGAGCGCCCCCAGCGGGCACGATGGCCGGGCGCGCCAGTCGAGCCCGAGCGCGGCGAGCTGGTCGAGCTGCGCGTCGGTGAGCTTGGCCCGTCGGGTTTTGGTGTTGGAGATCCACACCCCGAGCTTCACCTCCACCGTCGCGCCGTCGTCGCCGTCGGGGATCTCTTCGACATGGCCGCGGGGCACGGTCACCGTTCCGGTGCGCTCCCGGTCCCGGGCGAGGGCGGTCAGGCCGCGGTCGAAGGCGCTCGGCTTCCCGGCGCCGGCCTTCTTCTTCGGCACCGCCTCCTCGGCCGGGGCCGCCAGCGGTGTGATGCCGAGCGCGGCCAGGCGCCCACGCTGCCCCTCCATGAGACCCTGCCAGACGATGTGCTGGCGCTGCCGCTCCAGCCACCGCCCCACATCCAGCCCGTGGATCGTCACCCCGGGCAAGGACTTGACCATGTTCGAAGGATTCCAAATAGAGACGTCATGTCCTGCACTATGAAAAAGTATCCAGAACTCGTACGCCTTGCCCGCGCCTACTTTCACCAGGACTGCATCATTCCCGCCGGGGAGTCGCTGGGGGCGCCTCGGGATTTCCTGGAGCATGAGACGGGAGAGATAAAATGTGCAGTCCTCAATGATATCGATCAGGCGATTGCTGAGTTGACAGAGCATGACGCCAAGGGGCTATGGCTGCAGAACGGGGATGTAGTTTTTGACCCGGCCTCGATCGGGATCCCCTGCCTTGAATGGTTTTCGATGATCGGGATGACAATTCGAAATGGGATATCTTCATAGCCTATCCAGGGGATTAAGATCCTCGGCGCCGGCCCGAGGACACCTTGAGACATATGAGCAACCAGACTTTTGAGGCCGAGGCTTCGGCGGTGTGGGACGAGCTTCTGGTGCGATACCGGCCACCAGAGGCGCCCGACAACTGGGTGTCACGTTCGATGTGACCTCTGGTCCAGGCGGCTGCTTCCGTGCCCCGGCTTCACTCGATGTATCCGTGGACCTCGCACAGCAGCCTGAATTTCTCCTTGTCACAGAGCTTTCGCGACCGGGGTGCGGAGGGGTTCCCCGGCATCCATGCCGGGCTCCGTTCTGGCATCCCCCTGGCGGGACAACCGTGTGCTGCTGGCGACCGCCGACTCCACTGAGGCGGTCGCGTTCGTGGATCAGTGGTTCCGTGACAACGCTGCCGGCCAGGAACCCGGACCCCGAAACGAGGGATGACTTCGAGACTCACCTGGTGCCGGTCACCGTCCCCATTGGGGCTCGTGACTACGGGGGTGGGGAATTACGCCGACACGAAACCGCAGATCGTGGGGAATTGCACGACCACCGACAGGCGGATCAGGCAGGCCCCTTCCCGGCCGTACTCGGCGCGCGGCAGTGGTTCGGCGGCGGTGAGGAACTCCGCCCTGGTCATCCCGTTCCCCCGGGCCGTTTCCCGCTCCTGGAAGTACGTCGCGCACAGGTCCCCGCCGCTGTGCCGGACCCACGCAGGCCCACTGGTAGACACGGTGGCCCTGCGGGATACGAATGATGACGTCGCGGAAGACTCGGTCGAGGGCCGGGGCACCGATAAGCGTGGTGAGGATCTCCAACCGGTCCCGCCCCTCACGGTCGGGGCGGTCAGTGTAGAGGGGCAGCAGCGATTTCACGGTCGCTTCATCTCGCCCCAGACCGCGCGGAGCGCGGCGTCGAATGCCGGGTCGTGAACATCGACGTGTCCGTAGACCTCGTCGACCATCGTGGCCGAGGCCCAGCAGGCCGCCACCCTGGTAGGTGGCGGCCTGCGTACTTCCTCAAGACCGGCGGGAGTTTATGCCGCGCTTCGGGTTCGGGCCGATACCGCTCGGGTTCCCACGTCGTTCGCGGTCTGCTGCTGCTCCTTCGCTCTGCAGGGTTCGGCCCTGCAGCTGGGACGGCCGGCCCAAATTACACGCACTGACGTGCACGAACCAGATCGACGCTTTGGTGTTTTCTGCCGAATCCTCAAGAGGCTTGCCGCCGCACCACACTTCAGTCAGCGGCGATCATATATCGGTTAAATGTCGAAGTCCGGTTTATCGTGCCTCTGCCCGTTGATTTCGCCGGTCACCCAGGCAATGGATTCCGGGCGTTCGCCGGTTTCGGAGCTGCAGAAATCTTCGATCACGGTCCTGACTTGAGAGATCGGGATCGCGCTGGCGGGATCATGATACAGGGGATAGTGCGGATCGGACACGAGCTGCGAGTCGATTTCGGATGGGGTGGGGTTGTCGGAGATCCATACGTAGTCGTAGATTCCACCCACCCGGGGAGGCAGATTGTTCGTCCACCATGTAACAGCTCCGAAGCCGGTCGCCTCATTGGCCGCGACGCTGAGGTAGGCGCACGGGTGCTCAGCCTGCGTTTCGATAAAGGAGAACCACACCTGCGATCCCACGCTGCGCTGCCCGGCAGTGACTTCCTCGGGGCTAATCGAACTGATGGCCTCCGAGATCATCTTTTCGGTCTCGCCCCAGTTCGCGGGATATTTAGTGATGCCTGCAATGCTGATTTCCAGAATCATTCTTTCATTTCTCCCTTGTCCCCTTGATGATCTCAGTCTTTTGCAGCACGCCCTCCTTGTCGACCCACCGGATGATTGCGGTCTGGCCCGTGTAGAGGATCTTGGGGATCGAGAACGCGCAACCGACCCCGGGCCTGGCCCACGTGCAGTCCCCATCGCGGTTGTTGATCACGATCTCTATCTCCTTGACCTCATCCCTTCTCTTCGCAGCGTCCCAGGCGATCTTCACCTCGGCGTGCTCAGCGGTTGGGTAGGTGGTCATAGCACTCGGAAACTGGGGAAGGCCGGTCTCGGGCTTCCGGAGGAAGTCACTGATCTCCTTGACCTCTGCGCTCTTCCAATCTCCGCTATCGACGGAGGAGGGTTCGAGCTTCAGTGTCCCATCAGTCTGCCGGACGCTAGCCCACCCCTGGGTGGCGCCCTTGTCCTCGGGACGGACCCGCATTTTCGCCAGGATCGCGAGGATCCGGCAGGCTTCCTCCGCGGGGGTGATGTTGTGTACGAGGAGAGGGGTGTCGCCAGCGAGGACGTAGTAGGTGTGGAGGCCGTCGACGGTGAGGTTGTAGGCGGGTTCGAGGCCGGTCCAGTGCCGGATGGAGGCGACCTGGACGGTGGCGCCGGTGTCGGTGCGCAGGGTGTCGCCGGGCTTGACGGCTGCGGCGTCGGTCCAGGCGCGGGTGGATTGGACCCAGAAGGGGTGGTGGTCAGTCGCGGTCACGGCGCTCAGGGGGCCGTCAACGCCCTGGATGGTGAGTTCCGTGAAGTCGCGGTCGTCGGGAGTGCGGATGGTGTCGGTGATGGTGCGCGGGCCGGTGATACCGGTGACTGGGTCTGTCGCGGTCACCTGGTCGCCGACACGGAGGGCCTCGATGGAGCGGCTCGTGCCGTCTCCCAGGAGGACCAGGGTGCCAGCGGGGAAGCTGTTAGGGACTTGGGTTGGGCAGGAGCGTAGGGCAGTTGCCAGTCTGCCTTCGCCATCGAGCTGGCCGAGGAGACTCGGCGAGATGTTGGGGTCGTTGCGGAGGACTTTAAGGGCGTCCTCCGTGCCGACGCCGTCCTTGAGAGCGAGGCGGAACTTGGTAACGAGTCCGGCTGTGGCGGTGAGGCTTTTGACGAGGGCTTGGTTTGTCGCTCCGAGTGCGGCGTCGAGTGCGGCTGTTGCTTCGGCGACGCCGATGCCGGTGGCGGTGGCGGCGCGGAATGCTGCTACTGCCTTCGCGCTCTTGAGGACGATGGCGGCGGGGAGGAGGGTCGCTGCAGCGAATCCACAGGCCTCTGTGATGCCAGGGTGGTTGATGCATTCGATGGCGTCGCCGTACAGCACGTTGGCCAGGAAGCCGGCCCCGGCGCCGCTGTAGCAGACTTCGAGGAAGCAGACCGGAGCAGCACCACTGGCGAAGAACTGTTCGCGGGTCATCACGATGGTGGCCGTGACCGTTTTGCGGTCCAGGGTCGTGCTGCTGAGCACGATGGTGTCCCAGACGCTGTACTTGCCCTTACACTGTTCGACCGTCAGGCCAGGCTCGGGGCAGGTCCGCATGAGGTAGTCGACGGTTCCGGTGAACAGGGCGGTGGTCGTGACGTCGCAGACCAGCACTCCCGCCTCGTTTTTGCGCCAGTTGCCGTTGCCGTAGACGAGTCTGTCCGTCAATCCCATGGTGCCGTGATCGCACCGCTCGAGGTTGTCGGAAATGGTCTTCTTCTGGAAGCCGGGCCGTTCGACGACCTCGACGTAGTAGGCGCGCTCGTCTCCGTTGTTTATGACTGTCCCGGAGGCGACGGCCTGGCGGGTGACAGCCTCCGCCTGCTGCTTCCTCGCGACGATGACCTTCGCCTCGCGGGCGGCCTGTTCGGCTTCGTCGCGGCTCTTGCCGGCAGCTGCGGCGGAGGCGGCGGCCCGGTCGGCCGCGTCCTTCGCGATGGCCGCGTACCGCCTGGCCTGCTGCGCGGAGCTTGTGGCCTGGGCCGCGGATGCACTGGCGCTCCGCGCCGCCTGATCAGCGGAGGCTGCGGCGGTACGGGCCTGCTTGGCATGGCCTTTGGCCTGGTCGGCAGACGCTGAGGCCCGGTCGGCGGCGGCTCTGGCCACGACCGCCCAGTCGTCGGCTTCCTTGGCGGACGCGGCCGCCCGACCGGCGGCGGTAGCCGCTTCGTTGGCTAGGCCGCGGGCGGTGGCGTAGGACTCGGCTGCTTGTGCGGCGAATTGGTGGGCCTGTGCGACGTTGGCGTCGATGCCGGCCAGGTAGGAGTCGACGGTGGCGACGTGGGCGGCGGTGACGGCGTCGCGTTCACGGGCCTTAGGCAGCCCGATCTGCAAGAACGCCTCAAGTCCGGAGGATGGCCCGGCCATCGCGGCCTGGGCGGCCGCCTTCACCTCCGGACCACCGGAGGCGATGGCCTGGGTGATCAGCAGCCGCTGGTCACCCTCGCGGGCGGTGTACTGGCCCTTGGTCAGGAACGCGCGCACGTCGGTGTGGCTGCCGTTCATGGCGGTGTTTGCGGCGTCCTTCACCGCTGGGCCCCCGCCCGACATGATCTGCGTGAGCAGGAGCCGATCGTCGCCCTCCTGCCCGGGGTAGGCGCCGGTGGCCAGGAATTCGCGCACCTGCGCGGCGGACCCCACGGAGGCGGTTTCGGCTGCGAGACGCTGCTCCAGCTTCTGGGCGCTCTCGGCGATCGCCATTACACTGACGCGATCGTCCTGCTCACGTGCCAGTGCGAGGTCAGTACTTAGGAAGCCCAGCACCGATCCGTCGGTGCCCTCCAGCGCACGCTCGGCTGCGGCCTTGACCCACGGACCACCTGCCTCCAGGAGCCGGACCGCGACCTGACGGCCTTTGGTCACTGCGACCTTCTGGTCCACCCCGGTAGCGGTGGCCTCCGTGAGGAGCCGCTCGATGTCGGCGGCTAGCTCGGTCTTCTGGCCCGCCGCCCAAGTGGTCTGTTGCTTCCTCAGCTCCTCTTCGCGATATGCCTTCTGTGCGGCTGCCACTTCGGCGGCCTGCTGCGCGTTCAGGCGTTCCTGGTCGGCGGCGCGGGCGATGTCGGCGACCTTGTGTGCCTGGGCGGCCGCGTTCGCCGCTGTGGTGGAGGCCTGGTCGGCAGCTTCGGCTGCTGTCTGTGCGATCTGGGCCGCGTTGGCGGCGTGCCCGGCGTTTCTGGCGGCGTCCTCGGCTGCGGCTGCGGCGGCTTCGGCGTGCCCGGCAGACGAGAGCGCGGCCTGGCGCGCCTCGTGGGCCGCTGCCGCGGCTTCATCGGCGATCTTGACGGTGGCGGTCGCCGCCCGTCCGGCTTCTGCGGCGGCGCTTCTGGCCCGGGCGGCAGCCTTGCGGGCCCGGTCGGCGGCTTCATCAGAGACCCCGGACTGTGCGGCTGCGTCGGCGGATGCCGTGGCGGCCGCAGCAGAGTTGTCGCTCGCGGACTTGGTGGAGCCTGCCGCCTCCTTGGCATGCTGGGCCGCCTGTTCAGCCCACAGGCTGGACTCTGCCGCGCTCTTGGCGTTGATGACGGCCTTCACGGCCGCGAGGGCGAGATCCCGTGCTTTGCCGGCCTGGGCCTCGTCGCGAGCGGCCCGGCTTGCCGCGTCCAACGCCCGGCTGGCTGCATTTCCGGCCTTGGCCGCGGCCGACGCCGCGTTAGCTGCGGCGCTGGCAGCCTGGCGTCCTGCCTCGTTCGCGGCCTTCGCCGCCGCCGAGGCCTTCTCGGCCGCTGCCGCAGAGCGTTCGGCCGCGTCCGCCGCGCGCCCCGCTGCGTTCGTCGCCTTCGAGGCATCCGCCTGGGCGGCGCGCGTCTCGCTGGCGGCCAGTTCGGCTGCCTGCTTGGCGAGGTTGGTCGCGTCCAGCGCCTGCGCGGCTGTGTCCTTGGCGGTCTTCGCCTGCTCACCGGCCTGGTCGGCCGCGTTCTTGGTCAGGTCCGCGAGCTGCGCGATGTCCAGGGTCTCCTGGTCGTGTGCGGCTGCGGTCTGGTATCCGTAGCGCAGGAAGGCCCGGACGTCCTCCACGGGGCCGTTCATCGCGGTGTTGGCGGCCTTCTTGACCTCCGGGCCGCCGACCGACATCAGCTGGATGAGCTTGAGCCGGTCATCGCCCTCGCGGGCGGTGTACTGGCCGTCGGCGAGGAACTTGTCGACGTCGGCGAGGGAGCCGTTCATCGCCTTGTTCGCGGCGTCCTTCACCGCGGACCCGCCAGTCGACATGATCTGGATCAGCGCCAGCCGCTGATCACCTTCGTACGCCCACTTCAGCTTCTTGTCGAGGAAGGTCTGCATGTCGGCCGCGGAGCCGGCCAGCGCGGCCTTCGCGTGCTCGCGAACCGTCGGCCCGGAGGCGGCGACCAGCTCCTCCAGTTGCGCACGCAGGTCCTGCTCCGCAGCCGCGGCCCGACCGGACGTCACGAAGGCGGTCACGTCCGCGTCGGAGCCTGAGAGAGCGATCGCGGCGGCCCGCCGTACCGCTGGCCCGCCGTCCTCCCATGCCGCCACGGCCTTCACCCGGTCTGCGACCGGGCCTTCGGCCGGCGGGGCATCGGCCGCTACGGCCGGTATCGCCAGCAGCCCTGTGAGCAGGCTGCTGGCCACGACACCGATGGCAGCCCGCCATCGCGCCGTGCTCGTTCTTTCCGTGATCCTCATCGAAAGTCTGATGTCCTATCAGGTCGGTGACCGGCGTGTGAGCCAGTGCCTGTGGAGCGTTCGTAGGGTGTTCAGCAGGTGGCGCGAGGCAGTTCCCCGGCACGGCTCCGCCGCTACAGGCCAGTAGAGGGCGTGCGGCTGCGGAGCTTCGAAGTGCGGGCCGCCGCTTCAGCCGTGGCGGCCCGCACTCCGGGACGGGATCAGGTGGCGGAGACAAGCTTGAAATGAGTGCTGTGGCCCGGGCGCAATCCCAGAGGATGAGGCGAGTACCGTTGGCCCAGCGTGAGATCCGCGAGCCGGTCTGCCGGTGACGGTGGCGGCGATGCTCTGGATGCCGTTGCTGGCGACGGCATCGAAGGTGGTCCAGGAGCCGTCGACCTCGGCGGTCCAGATACGGTTGTCGCCGCCGATGGCGACCAGGCAGATGGTGTCGCCGATGGTGGTGGCGCTGGTGTCTCCGATCAGTTGCGTACCGTACGGGCTGGCCGACCAGCGGGTTTGGCTAGTTGGTGGCGAACTTCCAGCCGGGCATGTCGTACCAACCCTTCCAGATATTGTTCTCGTAGTAGGAGTGGTTCATGACGCCGTTGGTGCCGAGGGCGAACAGCTCGAGGGTGTTGACGTAGGCGTTGTAGGTCGCGGACGGGGTGCTGGTGAACTTCCAGTCGCCCATGTTGCTCCAGGTGTTCCAGCCGGTGGTGCTAGTCCAGTAGTTATGGGCGAGTTCGCCGGTCTTGCGGATGGCGAAGAGTTCGACGGCGTTGGCGGCGGGGTTGAAGACGGCGGCCGGCGTACCGTTGAAGCTGCCGCTGCCGATGGTGGTGGGCTCGCGCCACAGGTCGCCGTTGACGCTGTAGCTGTGGGCCATGGCCCCGGTGTCGGTGACGACGAAGACCTCGGCGCTGTTGTTCGTGGGGTTTACGACAGCAGTGGGGCTACCGGTGAACTTGGTGCTGCCGATCGAACTCCAGGGGTGCCACTTAGGGTCGGAGGCGGCCCAGTAGTTGTGGGAGAGGTCGCCCCACGTGTTGACGGCGAAGAGTTCGACGGCGTTGGTGCCGGAGTTGTAGACGACGGTGGGGGTACCCTTGAACGCCCAGTCGCCCAGGAGGGCCAGGGGCTCCCATCGGGCGCCGTTGGTGCTCCAGGAGTGAGCCATCCTCCCGTCGGACGCGCCGATGGCGAAGACCTCGGCGGTCTTGGTGTACGAGTTGTAGACGGCGATAGGGCTGCCGGTGAGGTACCAACCGCTGGTTATGGTGGACCAGCCGCCCCAGCCGGTAGCGCGAGTCCAGTAGTTGTGGGCCAGTTCGCCGTTGGTGCGGATGGCGAACAGCTCGGTGGCACCGGTGCTGGGGTTGTAGACCGTGGCGGGGATGCCAGCGAACCGCCAGTTGTCGTCCAGGCTGCTCCAGCCGGACCAGCCCTTGCCTTCGCTGTTCGAGTTGTGGGCGAGGATGCCGTCGGTGCCCAGGGAGAAGATCTCGGCGGTCTTCGAATCCGGGTTGTAGACGGAGTTCACAATGGCGGAGGCGGAACTCACCGCGGTCGACCACTTGGCGACGGTCTGCTGGACCCAAGCGGCAATGTCGTCCGTACGACTGTTGGACGCGCCAGTGCGGGTCTCGCCGGAGGGGGTGCCGAGGCAGCCGCCCTGCCAGGACCGGGAGGCAACGGCGACGATCGCAACGGAGCCGCCTGCATCACGCAGCAGCGGTGCGCCGGCGTCGCCGGCGCAGACCGCGGCGGACCCGGAGGCCGGAACGGTGTCGACAGAGGTCGCGGTGACGGCACCGGTGGTGTGAGTGGTTGCGTGGGGCTTAGCCGGGATCCAGTCCGTGGCGGTGCGGCCGTTGCCGATGACCCGAAGGTTCTCGTTGGCGGCCGGGGCGGTGGTGGCGAGCTTGACCGGGGTGACGCCCCTCACCGGAACGGCCAGGCGGACCAGGGCGAGGTCGCGGTCCGTGCGGGGCACAATCTCTGCGACATCAACCGATGTGCCGCCCACCACGAGCGTGCTCTTCGCCGCAGGCGCGCCCGCGGCGAGCGACGCCGGGTTGTCTGTGAAGCAGCCTGCGGAGGTGAGCGCCCACAGCGGGTCGACCACGGTTGCCGTGCAGCCGCGCGAGGCGGCACGGCCGGCCGTGCCGACGGTCAGTGTCCCGACGGCGGGGTAGTCGCTGGTGGCCTGCGGCGCAGACGTGCCGCCGCTGGCATTGAGCTCGAGCAGGACAGTAGGGCTGCTGTTGGTACCCGCGCCGACCGGGGTGTTGAGGTTTTTCTCGATGTCGACGGTGCTGGTGTTGCCCTCCGAGGTGAGGGTGGCCTTCACTACGTGGTCGTCACCCTTGATACTGAAGACCTTGGGGATCTCCATCGACAGGAATCCTGAAGGCCCGGTGACCCGGAAACACCTGTTGTTCGGCTCGGTCGCCAGACTCCAGACCACGAGCAGGTTCTCCTGCGAGGTGCAGTCCGCGAGCCGGATGTTCCCGTCACCCGACTTCAAGGTCACGTTGAGGTCCACCGGGACCTTCGCAGCGTCCGGGTAGGCAAAGTTTTCCACCGCCACCGGGGCGGGGGCCTCCGCGGCCGTCGCCGCGACCGGCATCGAACCGGCCACCACCGGTATCGCCAGCGCCACCCCCAGAGGCAGCGCCAGTCTTCTAATAATAGTGTGCATTCAAAACTCCCGGTAAAACGCCAGCCGGGAGACGCCAGCCGCCCCCCGTGCCGGCAAAGAGCAGACCAAGCGGACGCTATCGACCGGGATCCAGCACGTCAAAGTCCAACCTTAACGGCATCAAGCCCCCGTGACCTGCACTCAAGTCTCCACGCCAGGACGCCGAAGCGACCATGGCGATCAATCAGATCTGATGGACAATTCGAACCAAAACAGACCATCGAAACATCATCAACCAAGCATCACAGTTCGATGACGCTTCCCCCTCTGCGCAGGCGTCCCTGCGTCACCCAGTGCGCCCTCCAACCACAGAACAAGACACTGCAGGCTGCCATTCGCCACGACCTCGGCGTCCGTGGCAGCCAGCTGCGGCGGCCGACGGGCCGAGACAACGGCCCCGGCAGGTTCGCCGGACACCCGGCCGGGTTCCGACACGACGGCGCACCCGAGCCCGCGCAGAGAAGCGGCTGGCCGCGGAAACGGCGGCCCATCAGGAGAAACTGAGGAAGTACCAGGCCCGGACCGAGGCCGACCGGGCGGCGGGTCGCCGGGCCGCTAGTACTTCAATCACGGTTACTGGTGGGGAAGTTGTGAGTTCTGACAGTGACTGTGGTTGTGTTCTGTCGTGTCTGTGGATCTCGGGGTGGGGCAGATCGGCTCCTGGCAGGAGACGCTGTCTGGGCTGCATGAGCGGTTCTCTGGGCGTTTTTCCAGGTCGGAGCCGCGTGCGCGGGCCCTGACGTATATGGCGGGGTTGATTGCGCCGCTGGAGCGGAAAAACGGGTGGACGCTGGCGGAGCGGGCGGGCGAGGGGCATCCGATCGGGATGCAGCGGCTGCTGGGCGAGGCGGACTGGGACGCGGACGGTGTCCGCGACGACGTGCGGGACTTCGTCGTGGAGACCATCGGCGCGAAGGACGGCATCCTGATCGGCGACGACACCGGCTTCCTGAAGAAGGGCTCGCGGTCGGCCGGGGTCCAGCGCCAGTACACCGGGACGGCGGGCAGAACAGAAAACTCCCAGATCGGCACGTTCCTGGCTTATGCCTCGGCCAAGGGTCGCGCGTTGATCGACCGGGAGTTGTACCTGCCGGCCTCGTGGACGGACGACCGTGAGCGCTGCCGGGCGGCTGGTGTGCCCGATGAGGTGCCGTTCGCGACGAAGAACGAGCACTTCCGGTGGATGCTGCAGCGTGCGATCGACGCGGGGGTGCCGTTCGCGTGGGTGACGGCGGACGAGGCGTATGGCCAGGTCAAGCACCTGCGCGTGTGGCTGGAGCAACGCGGCGTCGGGTATGTGCTGGCCACCAGGGTCAACGACACTGTGATCACGACCGGGTGGCGTGAGGTCCGGGTCGACGGGCTGGTCGCCGACCTCCCGCGGCAGGCCTGGAAGCGCCTGTCCGGCGGCAAGGGCTCCCACGGCGAGCGGATCTACGACTGGGCCCGGGTGGCGATCCGCCCCGTGTGGGAGGACGGCATTGGGCACTGGGTGCTGGCCCGCCGTTCGGTCAGCGACCCTACCGAGATCGCCCACTACGTGTGCTATGGCCCCGTCACCACCCGCCTGAAGGATCTGGTTAAGGTCGCCGCGGCCAGGTGGGCGATCGAGGAGTCGTTCCAGGTCGCGAAGAACGAGTGCGGCCTGGACCACTACCAGGTCCGCCGCTACGACGCCTGGTACCGGCACATCACCCTGGCCATGGCCGCCCTCGCCGCGCTGACCGCGATCCGTGCCGAGGAGCTGGAAAAGGGGGCTGTCGATTAGGACAAACCACCCTCATACCCTTGTCCGTCGCGGAGATCCGCCGCCTCATCGGCCTGGTCCTCCAACCCCGCCACCTCACTCCCGCGCATCATCTGCGCTGGTCATGGTGGAGACGCCTCAGTCAGACCCGGGCCCGCCTCAGCCACTACAAACGCCGAGGCCACACCCCATAACTGTGATTGCAGTACTAGTCCCGGACTTCGCACATGGGGTTTTAGGTTTCCAGCCAGCGGGGTCGGGTTTCGTCGATGCCGAGGAGTTCGAGCAGGTGTGCTTGGACTCCTCGGTTGATGAGGACGACGGGTGGGCTGGTGGCGGTGCCGGGGCGGATCATCAGGCTGGCCAGATGGTAGAAGATCATGCGGCCGGTGGGGCGGACGGCTCGGTTGTCGGGGTAGAGGCCGCGCATGGTCAGTTCGGGTCCAAGGGCTTGGCGGACCTGGCGCTCGATCAGGCAGAACACCAGCAGGGCCAGGTAGATTACGGTGATCAGGGCGGCGATGCGCCGGTTGTGCTGCAGGAAGACCGGCGCGACCGCGAGAGGGCCCTTGAAGTCGTGGTAGCGGCGCTCGACCACGACCTGGCCCTTGTAGCGCAACAGGACCTGTTCGGTGGTGGCCTGGTCGGGGGTGAGGCTGGTCAGTAGCGCGTACCAGCCGTCGACGGCTTCCTGGGCATCGAGCACTTCTTGGTCGAAGTGCCATTCCAGGCCGGGCCGGCCCGCCTCGTCGGTGGTGATGGTGGTCCGCAGGCAGTTCTCGACCCGGTGGGTCCTGGCGATCACGCCGATCCGGGCGGCGATCTTCTCGGCCGTGCCGTAGAAGCGTCCACCGGCGCCGCGTTGGAGTTTATCCAGGTCCTCGGCCGCGCGGGCCAGGCGTTTGGCGCGGGCGGTCTGCTGGCCGCGGGCGTTGCCGGTGGAGTGGACCAGGATCCTGCGCAGGGTGTGCACCGGGTCGCTCTTGCGGCGGCCGGCGATGGTGTGGACGTCCTCCAGCACGCGGTAGACCTCTTGCCGGTCGGCGGGCTTGCCCTTGTCCCGGTCCGGGGCGTAGTCCACGACCCGTGCGTCTTCCAGGTCCAGGCCGGCGTAGACCTCGTCGGGGACTTTGGCGGCCGGGGCGGGGGCGATGAAGGCGACCTTCGCGTCCAGCAGGGCGGTGACGTTGGGGTGGGATACCAGTTTGGAGTCGGCGACCAGCAGGAAGTCCCTGCGGTCGGCCATCTTGCGCAGGGCGTTCATCGCGCCGACGACCTGGGCGACCTCGCCCGCGCCGCCGTCGTAGACGCGGTGGAAGAGCGGGATCCCGCCGTCACCGCTGACCGCGAGGCCGGCCTGGACCTGCTTCAAGTCGACTCTGCGGTCCTTGGGGTGGCCGTACTTGACCTGTGGGAAGGCCTCGTCCTGGTCCTCGTAGGCACCGAAGAGGGACATCGAGGTCATGTCCCAGTGAATCCGGGACACATCGATGCCGAACTCCGTGATCGCCGACGGTGCCGACCAACTGGTCGAGGTGCGGGGCGATCGCGTCCAGGGCGCGGGCGAGCCGGTCGTCGCCCAGCAGGTCCGGCTCGATGCCGAAGACCTCCTCCACCGCCCACTCCCGGGCCCAGTCGCCCACACGGACCAGTGGTGCCGGGGCGGAGAGCCGGTTGGCGACCAGTACCTCGATCACCTGGCCGTGCGTGAGATGCGCGACCTCACGGATCGGGCACAGCTCGTCGACAATCCCGGCCACGTCCAGCCGGCGCAGAAACTCGGCAGAGGCGGGCAGAGCGCCCAGACGCCTCTCCACCACGGGAACGATCTCCACGGCGAAGCGTGGACGGTGGACCCGCGAGCGACGTGAACGAGATATCGGCACGCCAGGCTCAACGACCGACACCCCACCGGGATACCGGTCGCATCACCACATCATCCGAACTCGTTATGTGCGAAGTCCGGGTCTAGCCAAGGCTCCCAAAGACGCGCGGCACCCACTGATCGAGCTGGGTTCCGAAGGCCGCTGCTGACTTGATGCCAAACGCCGGTATCGATCCGCCGTTGTCGAGGCCGTCGAAGTAGTCCACGTCAGCCCAGCCGCCCCGAAAGAGCACCACGGACAGCCCAGCGTCCCCCGGACCCGAGATGAGCACGCCGACGGAGTCGGGATCACGCACGAGAGCTCTGTCGGTCTCAAGCTGCCGAGGCCACCGCGCAGTTTCGTCCCGCCATGTCACCTGCCCAACCTTGAGACCGGCCGCCAGCCATCGCTCAGCCCGCTCAGCGATCACTGCGGCTGCCTGATCAAGATCGATGACGCGCTCCATGAGCGGATCATGCCCCACTCCGACGGACCGTTCCACTGACTTTCACATGCCTCCGTTCGGGCTACACCACGAGGCCGGGATGGAGCTCAAACGGGTTGCCCGCTCGGACACCGCGCAGGAACCGGCGGCCTGAGCGCCGATCGGCCAGCCGCGGGCCGGGTACTGGGGCTGGTGTCAGAGGTGCGGGCCGATGAGTAGCACGGTGAGGACCGCTTCCTGGTCGTCGGGCTGCTGGTGGGTGGCGGCGTTCGGGCCCACAGGTCGGGTCTGTACGGTCTTCGGTGTAACTGTCTCCGTCGAGACGGTTGAAGAGGTCCGGCCGGTGGAGCTGTCGGCGGATCTGCTGGATGACGGGTTGATCGGGCAGTTGGTCGACCGGGCCCGTGCGAGCGGCGTGCAGCTGACCGGGGAGGGCGGACTGCTGCAGCAGCTGACCAAACGAGTCCTGGAGTCCGCGCCGGAAGGTGAGATCACCGACCATCTCGGATACGAGAAGTACGATCCAGCCGGTACCGGCAGTGGGAACTCCCGCAACGGTGTCCGGGCCAAGGCCGTGCTGACGGATGTCGGGCCGGTCGAGATCGAGGTCCACCGCGACCGGGAGGGCAGCTTCGAGCCGCAGATCGTCAAGAAGCGCCAGCGGCGCCTGACTGGCGTGGACGAGATGGTGCTGTCGCTGTCGGTACGGGGTCTGACGCACGGTGATATTGCTGCGCACCTGGCCGAGGTCTTCGGGGCGACGGTGTCCAAGTCGACGATCTCCACCATCACCGACAAGGTCATGGACGGGATGGCCGAGTGGCAGAACCAGCCGCTGGACGCGGTCTACCCGGTTATCTTCATCGACTGCATCCATGTGAAGGTGCGCGACGGGCAGATGGCGAACCGTCCGATCTACGTGGCCCTCGCGGTGACGGTGGACGGTACCCGCGACATCCTCGGGCTCTGGGCCGGCGACGGCGGCGAGGGCGCCAAGTACTGGCTCCAGGTGCTGACCGAGATCAAGAACCGCGGCGTCGAAGACGTCTGCATGGTCGTCTGCGACGGCCTCAAGGGCCTGCCCGACGCCATCGCCACGGTCTGGCCGCAGGCGATCACGCAGACCTGCGTCGTCCACTTGATGCGCGCGAGTTTCCGTTACGCGGCCCGCCAGGACTGGGACAAGATCTCCCGCATGCTTAAGCCGATCTACACCGCGCCGACCGCCGACGCGGCCGAGGAGCGGTTCCTGGAGTTCCAGGAGGAGTGGGGCGCCAAGTATCCCGCGATCGTGCGGCTTTGGTCGAACGCCTGGGCCGAGTTCGTGCCGTTCCTTCAGTTTGACGCGGAGATCCGCCGGGTGGTCTGCGCGACCAACGCGATTGAGTCGGTCAACGCCCGTATCCGCAAGGCCGTCCGCGCCCGCGGGCATTTTCCGAACGAGCAAGCGGCGCTGAAGTGCGTCTACATGGCCGTCATGAGCCTGGACCCCACCGGGCAGGGCCGCAAACGCTGGACCATGCGATGGAAGCCCGCACTCCAGGCATTCGACATCGCCTTCGACGGCCGACTCTCCGTCGGCCGCCGGTAACTCACACCAAGCGAGTTACACCGCTGGCTGTACAGACCCGCCCCCCACAGGATCCGCCTGGTACACCACCCCCACCGTCGCCTACGCCGTCGAACTCGGCCACGACGTCGCTCCGATCGAGGCCTACCTGCGGGAGAGCGCTGGCGCCTACCTGGACCCGTGGCACGACCGCCTGCGCGAGGCCTACGTCACCACCATGGCCGAGGCCGGCATCCCCACAGAGAAGGACACCGACGAACGCGCCTTCCTCGCCGCCATGACCGCCCACCGCCTCCTCAAGAGCGCCGGTACCGACCTGGGCGCGCTGCGCACCGCACTCGCCGCCGAGGGCCTGGCCCATCTGGCGGCGATGGGCGACGACCAGCTCGCCTCGGCCGCGTGGCGCCACTACCAGATCGCCATGGTCCTCTCGGCGGTGAAGTCGACGGTGAAGTTCGGGATCGGCAAGCTGCGCGAGCGCCCACAGGGCCTGACCTACAAGCCGGGGGAGCCGTGGTCGGCGCTGGAGCGGCCGACCTGGCGCCCGGACATCCGGGCCGCGGTCATCGCCAAGGCGCGGGTGAACATGCACCGCAAGATGGCCAACGTGGCGAAGGCGAAAGGCCGTTACCCGCTCGGGGTGAACAACGACTGCGTCGTCTACGCCTCCCCGGGCGCCTCCCCGCTGGACTTCCTGCCGTTGACCGGCTCCGGCAAGGGCGTGCTGCCCGGCACCTTCCGCCTCGGCGCCACGCCGGGCCTGTCGAAGGTCGAGGGCGTGCAGTCGATGCTGACCGTCGTGGACTGGCTCGAGCGCGCCCAGCAGGTCAACCTGGCCCGCCACATCAAGGGCTACGACGCCAACGACGTCGACGGGAAGTAGGAAGGGCCGTGGAGGAGATCATCGACGCGATCGACCGGGCCGCGCCCGAGCACTTCACCCAGGCGCTGCCGAAATCCGCGCAGGCCCAGATGCGGGCACTGGTCAAGGCCGCCAAGGGCGACAAGAAGGCCGTCGCCGAGCGCCTGGGCATCGACCCGAACACCGTGCGCCGCTATCTCAAGGGCGAGCGCAAACACCCGCGCGCCGCGCTGCGCGAGGCTCTGCTCCGCGAACTGAAGAAGGTATGGCAGCCCGGCATCCGCCGCCAGACCCGCAAGAAGGCCGCCAACAGCACGGGGATCACGGTGGAGGTGTGGGCGTACTTCGGTTACACCGCCCCCGTCGGCACCACCGACGAGCCCCGGCTGCGCCACCTGACTGTCCATCTCCCCCCGGTGTACGCGGCCCGCCTCTTCGCCGCGCAGGACGAGGGGGCCGATGGCCAGGAGATGCGCGAGATCATGGCCGAGGGATTCCAGGACGTCTATTTCAGGGACGGCGGACGCGCACGGGGGCTGGACGTCGAGTTCACCGGCATCAAGGCCATCGACGTCCAGTACTGAGCCACAAGGAGAAGAAGAACCGGCGATCTGGTCTGTGGTGCCTGCCGACGCAGGCAGCTGCCGGCCTCGACGGGGGTCACCCCGGGGAGAACCATTCCTCACGGGCCGCGATGTCCGTGAGGAATGGCTGGGACGAGTGATCACCGTTGGCGGTGAACGGGCCGGCCAATGTCTCCTGGGCGCCCCATACCCATTCCCGCGGGTACTCGCCAGGGTGGTCGACCATGTGCTGGAACACCGCGGCGGTCGAGGCAGTCAGCGGAGGGAAGTCGCGGGCGGACATGTGCGGCGAAGACACGTAGGGCCCGCACTCGCGCAACGCCTCCAGCAGCGCGAGGGAGGGGCTGCGCAGCATCCGGGCCGTCAGCGCCGAGACAGCCGGCCAGGAAGCATGTCCGTAACGGGCCATCGCTGCCAGCTGCGTCTCACCGAGCCCCTTCAGCGCCACCCCGCCCTGCTCGGCATCGTGATACGCGAGCATCAGCCCCGCAGGCGCACTCACCTCCTCGACGTACCGCAGCACCTCCTGCGGCAGCCGCCTGCCCACAGCCCTGTTCAGAGCCAGCCGGCTGGAACTCGCCAGCAGAGCACGAAGGACGTCCTCGGGCAGCACACCGATGGCCGCGTCGAGCGGGCCGATCTGGTCCGAGACCACGCACGGATCGGCGACCGCCATCAGGGCCAGCGCCCAGGTCGCTCGGGACAGCGGGTCAGGATGGTCTGTGTACTGCTGCGCCCACCAGGTGCTGTCGAGGCGGTGACGGCGGATGTCCTGCAGGAGCAGACCGTAGTCGGCGTCGGGGCCCAGAGCCTGGGATCCCCTGACCGTGTCACCGCCGGTGACGAAGACGTCGAGGGGGGCGGCAGCACCGATCACGGCCGCCTCCGCGGCGAGCCAGTACGGCCCGAAGACGGTGCCGATCGCCCGGGCGGTGTTGGCCCACAGCGCGGTGGTCCGGCGCTGGCCGAGGCCGCCCTTGGAGGCCTCGCGCACCGGGCGCAGCCGGGGGTCCCACCGGAGCAGGCGTTGCCAGGCCGTCTGTCGCTGGGTCGTTGACGTCCAGGAGCCGACATGGGTCCCAGCCCGGTGGAACATGTAGTTGCTGTCCGAGGGCGCCGCCTTGTGCAGAAAGTACTGCGGGGCCAGAACGCGCAGCAGATCGGCCGCGCGGCCTTTGCCCAGGGGAGCGGAATCGGAGCAGTGGCCGGCCAGCACCGCGGCCACCATACGCTGCTCCGTCGCGGAGCCTGCCACGGGCGCCAGACCTGCGGCGACGGCGTCAGCCGCAGCGCCGGTGGTGTCAAGGGCGAGGGGAGGGACGTTCTCGGTGGTGAGGTGTTCCCCGGCCCGGGCGACGGCTCCCAGGGCAAGCCACCGTGCCTCGCCCCGGAAGCCGGCCGCCTCGCGCAGGCGCGGCAGCCACCAGAGCGTGAAATCCTGGGAGCCTTTCAGGAGCCGGGAGGCGACCCTGATCCGGTCAGAGGCCATCACTGACTTCGGATCCTCGTCGACGGCCGCGAGCAGGGCGGCGGCCAGTTCATGGCCGCCACGGTCCTGGGCGAGGACCGGCAGCTCGTGGTGGTCGCGTATCTGGATGCTGAGCAGCGTCACACTCAGGTCGTCCAAGAGCAGCTGCGCCGCGCGCTGCTGAGTGCGCGGACGGCCGCTGAAGACCCCGTCCGCCAGCAGTGTCCACGTGGCTGTCAGCACCTGCAGCACCTGCAGCACCTGCCGGCCGCCGGTGTCCTTCTCCTCCTCCAGCGCTTCGACCAGCCCGGCGAGTTCGTTGGCGCGCGCGAATCCCGCGTAGAAGCGGGCGACGTTCATCCAGTAGGGGCGCCGAACCAGGTGCCGGAGCACCTGGGAGGTGTCGAACCTGCGCTGATCAGCGCCCGCGTACTCGTACAGGTAGCGGGCGGCGAAGTACTCCCGCAACGGCTGCACGTCGAACTCGAACGTGCCCTGGACCTTGCTGGTCAGCGCCCACACCCGATCCGTCACCGCGGTGAACAGGGCCGACACCAGCTCCGTGTTCTTCCGCGCGTCGAACAGGTAGGCGAGGATGGAGTGTTCCAGCTTCCTGAGAACGATCCGGCCGTTCCCGCTGCTCTTCTCCGCCTCCGCCTGCAGCAGCCACCCCAGGAAAGCGGTGACCTCCTCCAGATCCTTGCGGTGCTCCTCGACCTGGGCACTCTTCTCCGCCTCACGATCCAAGAACGTCTCCATGTAGGAGGCGTAGAGCTCGGTCCGGTTGGTGGGCACGGAGTTGCCGCGCTTGTGCAGCAGGTACAGCAGGATCGTCAGCTGCATCGGGTTGTCCGCGAGCTGGTCTATGTGGGGCTCGGCCGAGCGGTGGTGGAAGGTGCGTTCCAGCTCACGCCGGTCGCGCCCCGTCACCGACCGGGCAGCGGCCCACTTGCGAAGGTAAGCGGTGCGCAGGTCGGGTTTCAGATGGGACAGGGCGATGGTCTCGTACTTCTCCGGCGACGGCTCGGCCAGCGCGGCCGCGTTCGGGCGGGTGGTCACGACGACTTGCGGGACCACGAGGCTGTGCTGCAGCCGGGCGGTGAAGACATCGATGTGCTTCACCACCAGGGTCCGGGTCTCGGCGCGCGCCACCTCGTCCAGGCCGTCCAGGACGACGAGCAGCGGCAGGCGCTGGGTGATGTCGTCCACCGTCGCGACGTCCGCCTCCAGCCTGCCGCTGCGAGACCTCAGCAGGTAGGCCAGGAACTCCTCCAACGACGCCTTGCGCCGCGGCGCCCTGCGGCCGGTCACGCCCAGGTTCTCCTCCAGCGGGTCTCCGCCGTCGAGCCAGGCCACGTAGTCCTTCAGATCGACACGCAGTGGGACACGCGGGGACGCCCCCTCGGGCAGATCGTCCAGTCCCGCCTGCCTCTTGAGGAAGGTGGCACGGTGGACCTGGCACAGGTACTGCCCGAGCGTCGACTTGCCCTGACCGGGCTCGCCCCGCACCAGCGTGAACGGCTGACGGGCCGCCAGCAGGTACTTCGCTGCGCCGCCGACGCTCTTCGCGCGCAGCTCCACCTCCCGCAGGGCGTATGTCGCCCGCGCCTGTGCCACGCGGACCGCCTCCACGTCGACGAACAGCGCGGCCAGGTCGTGGGAGGTGAGTTCGGCCTGCTTGAACTTGACCTTCGCATCCTCCTCCCACTGTGTGGCGAGGACCTTCATGACCAGCGTCCGCAGCCGGTGGTCGTAGGCTGCGGTCTGCGCTCCCTCGATGAGGTAGCGCACCAGGTCGTGGCCGGCCAGCATCTCGGAGTAGGCCCATTTGAGCGCATCGGGGGCGCTGTCGAGGCGGGCATCGATGTCCGCCCGCCACCAGACCCTCATCTCCACGCCGAACTCCTCCGAGAAGGAAGCGAGTTGTTTGTCGAGACGGTCCATCGCGCCGCGCCCGGGCACCGCGGTTCCCTCGAGCGAGGTCAGCAGGATGTACTGTCGGGCGCCGCTGGACACCAGGCGCTCGATGTTCGCCCGTTCCTCTTTGACCGTGCCGGCCAGCCAGGCGACCGGGTCCTTGAGCGGTTTGCTGGTCCACTTCACCTGGAAGATCGTGGCGGGCTTGCCGTCCTGGGGCAGGACGCCGTCGCGCCCGCCGTCGCTGTGACCGACCGGGTAGCAGCGCACACCCGGGAAGCATTGCGCCAACAGGGCGTTGCACAGTTTCTGGAACGGCTTCTCACCGAGCCGCTCGTAGTTGTATTGCCCCGTCTGCTCCGACACCGCTGTTCCTTCTCGGCGCCCCCGGTCACCGGGTTGGTAAGACCCTACGGGATCCCCGTGACAGGACGGCGGGCCGCTGTGTCGCGCCAGCGGTCACACGACGTGGGCGCCAGAGTGGGCGCGCAGATCCTCGAGGAGGAGCGGCGGAAGCGTTTCCCTGTGAACGGCGGCTGCGGCGAGGCACATCGCTGCCGGCGAGCTCGGGGTCCCACGGACAGGGGCAGGAGGATTGGTGAGGCGGAGGTGGCTCGCGGGTGGCAGCAGCGTCAGGACGCGACGGCACAGCCATGGTGACCGGTGGATTTCCGCCCTGTGCGGGCACTGCCGGGCCTGACGGCACCGGGGGATCCGGCACGAGCTCATCGGCCGGCGCGGCGCACGCGTTGCGGCCTGATTCGGTGGTGCCCGGTGCTTCGGGTCGGGACGTCGCGAGGGGCAGCGGCCCCGGCCCGCCGTCCGCGCAGCCGCGAGGAGGGGCCGGTCGAAAGGGAGCATGCCGGGGACATGGCGTGGCGCTGGCACTGAACCGGGCACCCGCGCTAGCGTTCGCGCGTGCATCGGGTGCCGCCCCGGCCACAGTTGGGCCCTGGGCGGCCGGTGAAGGAAGGACTTGGGACATGAGCCTGGACGTGACCGGCGAGAGGGCCGGCACCGAGAACGCGGTGGTGTTCACGCTCAAGGAGCTCCTGGTGGACCTCGCCACGGGAGACGCGGCGGCTCCCCCGGCATGGGAGAGCGACTGGGAATCGCAGGACGACTGGAACCCGCCGCCGTCCTCCGCGTCGGCGCTGCTGGGCACGGCCGTACCACACTGCGCGGTACTCACACTGGCCGGCGCGCTGTCCGCGTCCGCAACCGGCATGGACGCCGAACTGCGGGCCGAAGCCGTGGGCCCGGACCGGGTACTGATCGCGTACCAGAAGCGCCGCTTTGGCTTGGGCCTGGCCGGCGGCGACTGCGCGGAACTGTGCCGGCAGCAGGGCTGCGAGGACCGGATTCTGGACGTCAAAGTTCCCTGGTGCCCGGCGCACCTGTCCGCCCTGGACCTGTCCTCACTGGTAGGGGCCGCCACGGCCTGGGCCTGGACGTGCCACGCGCCGGGCGAACCGGAGACCAGCAGCCCCGGCTGGCCAGCCGAGGAGCTGATGAAAGCCGCGGTCGCGGCGGCGGCGGGGGAGATGGTGGCAGAGGCGATCGTGACCGCAGCCTTCGACGACCCCGACGAGATGGAGCAGCGGGACGTACCCGCCGAGTACGAGGACATCCTGCGTACCCGCCACGCGATGGACCGGGAGCGCCTGCGACTGTGGGGGATGGGACGACAGGAAGCGCAGCGGCTTCGGGAGGCGGCGGACGGCTGTGTGGCATGCCACCGCGCCCTGAGCTGGCTCGACGACGGCTTTGCCGCAGGCGCCTACCCGGGATTCCGCCCCCGCTACTGCTCGGCGACCTGCGATCCGCTGCCGCCGGCACGGGAGCGGTACCGGGAAGCGGAGGAGAACCGGTCGGCGCCGCGGTACGAGAGCTTTCCCTTCTGAACCGGCACAGCAGACGCCGAGACCATCCGGCTCCTGCCGACCTCACCCGTCCCGCCGTCGTCCGGCCGGCAGCACCAGGAGCAGGGGAGCCCGCTGCGCCGACGCGTTTTGGCGCGACGCTTTGGACATCATGGGCGGCCGACCGCCTCCTGTGAAGTGCCGGCAACGCATGGAGCCGGCTCGGAGCCGTACGCTCACCAGCAGCTGCGCCCGCCCAGCCGCGGCCCGCCCCGCCGGCCGCCCCGCGCCGTCCGCCTGCCATCTGTTGCGGGGGCGGGCCGCAGGTGGCACATCGGCAGCGCGATCTGTCGGCAAAGATCCGCAGCAGATCCTCGCCGAGGCCTTGCGAGGGGAGTACTTCAATGACGGCGGCCGTTGCGCCCGTGGTCTGGACGTCGAGCTGAACGCATCGCTTGTACAGACCCGGAGGTGTCGATCCTGCCGATGCTTCGTCGCTGCCGCCGGGCGCCCACGGTCCCACATCGGTCAGGCGTGCGCACCGGTCGGCAAGTGGTACGGGCGCCAGCGGTGACGATCTCGGTGCAGCCGGAGAGTGGGGGAGCCCACCGGACGGCCTGTCGGTGGCGGGTGATAGATGATCCTCAAGGCCGATGACAGAACAGGAGAGCGCGGTGTCCGGTGTGGTGATACGTGGTCCGTTGGGCGATGTCGCACGGCTGGCAGCGCTGCAGCACGCTGTCCACGCGGAGGATGCCTACGCGGCTGCCGTGTGCTGGTGGTCCGCCGCAGTGGCTCCCGCAGCGGCCATGCCCGGGTGGCGCTCCTGCGTTGTATGGGGGGCCTTCCTTGCACAGGAGAAGGAGCCCTCGCTGGCCACCGCCCTGCAGAACACAGGCCTGGAACCGCGCCGCTTTCCCCACCTGGGCCTCCACCCGGACATCACCACCGAAACGGCCCTCGGGGCAGCCCGCGCCGCAACCACCCGGCGCACCCGGCCCGGCACCGCGTTCTCCATGCTGCTCACCGGCAGCCCGATCAAGAACGGCACCTCGAGGAAGTCCTCCGACGAGTTCCTCGCCAGCACCCTCAGGGTCGCCTGGGACGGAGAGGAGTACAGGCCCGACAGCGAGCTGCGCCTTCTGCGCAGGCTCGGCCCTGTGGGAATTGCGCCAAGGATCGGTGTGTTGTGGGAGATGCCGGAGCAGGACTGGCGGTATGAAGCGCAGACCTCCCCGGCCTCCTCCACCCGTTTCCTGATCTTCCGCCGCAGGCAGGAAGACCCCCACAGGGAGCCCGACCACCGCCGGGTGATCGCAGCGGCGGTGCGGGCGGTCGAGGAACTCACTCACTTCTACGACGATCTGTCGGCATGTCAGGTGGACTTCACGATGACCGGTGAGGCCGCCGAGAAGTTCTGGCCCATCCGGCTCACCGAAGACTGTTTCGACAGCGAGGCGACGCTGCCTGAAAGCCAGTTCTTCCGCCTGGACGATCACACCCACCGGATCGCTGCGGCCCTTGCCCTCGCCGAGGGGACGCAGGTCATCACCGGCGGCCACATCGAGGCAGCGTGGTCGCTGGTGTCCCGCTCGTGCCGGGACCGGGCCGAGCTGCTGTGCCCCGGCGACCTGGACCTCGTCGAAGGCATCCTCCGAGACACCGGCGCGCAGGTCTCCTCCGCAACCGGCTCCCCGCAGACACCGCCGCCGAAGGCGTCCTCCCCGCACGACGCGGCGCGCGGCACCGCCTCGGCTGCGGTGCCGACCAGGGGAGCCAGGGGCCGCAACGGCAAGGTGAAGCGGGACAGCGCGGTGATCCAGGACGTCAAGGGCTGGCACGGCGACCGGTGCCAGATGTGCGGAAGCCTCCTGAGGGTCCCGGGACCACGCCAGGCGACCAGCGAAGGCGCCCACATCCGCCCGCTTGGCGAGGGAGGCCACGACTACACCGGCAACGTCCTGTGCCTGTGTCCGAGCTGCCACACACAATTCGACCAAGGCGGCCTCTACCTGACCGACGACCTGCACGTCGTGGAAACGGTCACCGGCACAGTGCGCCGCCGTCTCGCGACCGACCCCCGCCACGATGTGGACCTGGAGGGCATCCGCTGGCACCGTGCACGCTGGGCACGGCACATCCTGCCCCCGCCACCAGGCCAGGCCCACCGCACAAGTGAGGTTCCCCCGAGGTGCGGAAGGTTGCCGGACATGGCCTGATAGGTCGTGAGAAGGGAGCCTCTGCCATGGCTGCACCGATGAAATACCCGCCCGAGTTGCGACAGCGAGCCGTTGCCGCGTACCGGGCCGCCGATCCGAAGCCGGTGATCCGGCAGATGGCCCGCGACCTGGGTGTGCACCACGAGGCCCTGCGCAACTGGATCCGCCAGGACGAGGCCGACCGGGGCGAGCGCGACGACCGGCTGACCACCGCCGAGAAGGAGGAGCTGGCCGTTCTGCGCAAGGAAAACACCGAGCTGCGCCGGTCTTGCGAGATCCTCAAGGCCGCATCGGCTTTTTTCGCCCAGGAGCTGTGCGCCACGAGGCGCCGTGTTGATCGAGAGGCGGTGGGAGACCGTCTTCGTCGGGTCGGCGTAGCGGCCTGATTGAAGCTGGGGGGCAGCCTGATCCGGGGAACGCCGGGGAGGGTGGCAAGCGGCCCCGACGAAAGCGGGACGTGCTGGAACTGCCAGACAGTGCGGGTCCGTTCAGCAAGGTCAGAAGGTGTAGCGAGAGCGAACCAGTGGTTGAAGCCCCGTAACAGCGAAGCCGGGTCAAATCTGGTGGATATGGGCCGGTGTGCAGTGCGTGAGTTCCGGGCCTTCAGCTCGGAACTCAACTCCGAAGCCGTCGACCAGAAGGCCGCTGCCGTCCCGCAGCCGGGCCATCAGGTGCGGGGCATGCACGGCAACGGCGCCGTCCTCTCCCAGCCACGCCAGCTCCACCGAGCTGCAAGCCAGCGCGACCACATGGGGATCGTGGTCCAGCAGCATGACCTGGGTGCGCATCGCACCGAAGCCGTAGTGCACCAGGCGCACGGTCGACGCCGACCACCACCACCCCGGAGCGATCCGCCGCCCGCGCCGCACGGGGAAGGCCCGCAGCGACGCCAACTCCTCCAACGTGACCCTGTGCGCCGCCCGGGGCCAGGGCATCCGCTCGAGCCCAGCGCCTGTGCCGACGATCCGCGCCTCGACCTGGCCGATGCCGCCATGGCGATCCTGATCCAGTGCGTCCGAGAGCACCGTCGCATCCCCGCCTGCCGAATCCATCCATCAGATGTCCCACAGGTCGCAGCGTCCACGGCCCGGAACCCTCGTATCACTGACAACAGCCCTGACCATGCGCTAGGGACTTCGACGGTCGCTCGCCAGGGAGTTCACCGACTCGGGCGCAGAGGGTTTGTACGGTCAAGTCGAGGACTGCCCTTTCCGGCCGGTCCCAGTCCAGCCACCGCCTCTGCTATTCCCAGCGGATGCCGAGTTCGGTGAGCCGTGCGGCGCGTTCGGCGGGGATGTCGGCGCGTCGACTGCGGCTGTTGGCGATGAACAGGCCGAGCCCGATCTGCACGGTGCTCCCGTCGGCCAGGACCAGCGGCTCCTTGTGCTTGCGGGGGACGTCCAGGTGCCCTTCGCGGGCCCGGTACTGGGCGGCGGCGAGGTTGCGCTGCTCCTTCTCGGCGTGCGTCACCTTCCCGGCCGGCTTCTGCTCGGCGGGCAGCGGCTCCAGCCCGAGGACGTGCTCACACGCCCACTGCTGCGCGGGGCTGAGCTTGTCCCAGCCGATCTGCTGGGCGCGGCCCCATCCGGCGAGGTCCTCGCCCTGGACGATGATGCTGCCAGGCTCGGCCCCGGCGAGCGTGCCGCCGTCCTTGACGTGGCGCCAGGCCATCGCCACCCTGGCCGAGTCCGTCCCCGAAGACGGCCGCCCGGCCAGGTCGTGCTGTACGCGCTGCCGGCCTGGAAGCTGGAGGCCCTGTGGGACGTGCTGCTGGTGCTGCGCCGCATGGTGGCCGGGGACCCGGACACGGACGTGGTGCGCGAGCTCCTGGAGCTCCTGTGCGCTGACCTGGTCACTCCGGCCCGTACGGTGGAGCAGATCACTGCCGACCTGGAGAAGGTGGTGGCGGTGCTGATGCTCGAACTGCCGGCGGTCAAGGCGGTGGCCACAGCCGTCGCACTCGACGAAGAACGGGACGAGGCCGTCATCGACGCCTACCGCCAGATCACCGCCGCGTGGACGGCGGCCGGAGTCCGGCACTGACCCCCGGCAGCTCAGGGACGACTACGGACCGTCGCCGCCGGTACAACACAGTCAGGGGTCAACCGGTGCGGAGTTTCGGCGCGGAGCGTGGCGTGCGGCTGGGGAGTTCCCTCTGCCCGTTCGGGTGAGCGCGGTTGGGTGAGGGCAGCAGGTGGCACAACGGCGGGCATGACGACTGCCTTCACCAGATGCCGTCGGCACCGGACAGGCAAGCCCGCCGCCGCGCCGGTGCCCGCCCGCCAGGCCGCCGGTCGACGCGGCCGCGGTCGGGCCGCGTCGACTTTCATTCGGGCCGTGCAGCGGCAGCAGTGCTGCCGGTCGATGAAGCCGACCGGCGCCCCGCACCCGACACAGTCCCGCCATCCCGCCACGGCCCCTGACGGCCGAGTTGGTCGCGCGTGTTCTCGAAGGACTGTTTGAGCGCGGCGCTCTGGGCGGGATCAGGCCCGAGCGGTGCGGAACACCAGGGTCCTGGTGCCCCAGAAGCGCAGGGCGGTCGCGAGAGCCATGCCGATCACGCTGCCGGAGACCAGGTCGGCGGTGGGGCTGGTCAGGTCGAGCAGGTAGTGCGAGATGCCGAGGCAGCCGAGCTGGACCAGCGCGCCCACGAGGTTCACCGCGAGGAACATCGCGCTCTCCCGGCCGGTTTCGCCGGCCGGTCCGCCGCCCCGTCGTTCCCGGAACGTCCAGTACTTGTTCCCGACGAAGGCGACCGCGGTCGAGGCCGTGAGGGAGAGGATCTTGGCCAGGACCGGGCCGAGTGCATCGCGCAGCAGGATGAAGAGGACGACGTCGGTGGCGTAGCCGAGTCCGCCGATCACCCCGAACTTCAGCAGTTCCGGCAGCGCGGAGCGGAGTTGTTCACGGCTTGCCATGTCAGGCGGTACCCAGCACGGAGAACCCGTACAGGCCCGCCCAGATCGCGCCGAGCATGAGCAGCGGGCGGTCCTTCAGCGCCACGTTCTCCGGGGCTTCGGCGGCGCCGCGGTCGGCGAAGATCGCGTACCGCAGGATGGCGAAGACGAAGGGCAGGACGCTGATCTGGCGCAGCGCGACATCGGCGCCGACGGTGTGGTCCGAGGACCAGAGGCAGTAGCTGAGGACGGTCACCGCTGCAGAGGCCTGCCAGACGAAGCGGAGGTAGCTGTCGCTGTACTGGGCGAGGAGCTTGCGCGAGTTGGCGGCCTTGTCTCCCATGCTGACGAGCTCGGAGTAGCGCTTGGCGGCGACCATGAAGAGCGCGGCGAACCCGGTGGTGATCAGGAACCACTGGGACAGCTGGATCCCGGAGGCGAGGCCGCCGATCATGGCGCGGATCAGGAAGCCGGAGGTCACGAAGGCGAGGTCGACCACCAGGATGTGCTTGAGGCCGGTGCAGTAGAGGAACTGCATGACCAGGTAGCACCCCAGCGCGATGGCGGTGGGGGTGTTGCAGAGCAGCAGGGCGCCGGTGATGGCTCCGCCGGCGAGGAGCGCCGCACACAGGTAGGCGACCGGCAGGGGCACGACGCCGGAGGCGATCGGGCGGTGGCGCTTGGTCGGGTGGGCGCGGTCCGCCTCGACGTCCATGGCGTCGTTGAGGAAGTAGATCGCCGATGCCGCGGCGCAGAAGAGGACGAAGACGATGCCGACCTGGCGGAGCACCGCTGCGTGGGTGAGCATTCCGGCCGCGCCGGGGGCCGCGAGGACGAGTACGTTCTTGACCCACTGGCGCGGTCGGGCGTTGCGGATCAGGCCGCCGGGCAGTGCCTTGAGCCGGAACGGGTGGACGGCCGGTACGGGGTCGGGCTCGGATGCCGTGCGGACCATTTCCGCGAAGGCGGTGGCCGTAGCCGGTTCGGTTCTGGACTCCAGGGTGCTGGTCTCAGGCATCGGTCTTCTGTCCCTTGGTGATCCAGGACCGGCCGGCCGCCGCGACGGTGGCACCGAGCGCGGCACCCCCGACCACGTCGGACATGTAGTGGACGCCGACGACCAGGCGGGAGAAGCACATCGCGCCGGCCACCGGGGCTATGGTGCCGGCGGGCAGCAGCGGCGCGAAGGCCACGACGGCGGCGGCGGAGGAGGTGGCGTGGGAGCTCGGGAAGCTGTGCTTCCCGGCGGTCTTCACGAGCGGCTCCATGCCGGGGCCGTTCGGGCGGGGGCGGCGGACCACGCGCTTGATGACCATGCTGGCGGCGTGGGCACCCGCCACGGCGGCGGTGGCGCGCAGCCAGCTGCCGCGCCGGTCGGAGTCGACGACCGCGCCGGCGACACCGAGTGCGAGCCAGCCCGCGGCGTGCTCGCCGGTCCAGGACAGGGCCTTGCTGACGTCCACTGAACGCTTGTCGCCGAACCGCTCACGGACCGATCGGTGGACCTGGTCGTCCATCCGTTGCAACGCCGGGAGAATCTGGGCCATTCTGGATTGTCCTCTGAGAAAAGAAGCAGGGGCACGCTTCCTGATGCGGGGGACTCGGACGGCGCCTCGGTTCCACAGACCCGCTGGTCAGCCCGTGCGCCCCCCCTGGCGGCAGGTGTGCGCGGTCAGCATACAGATAAATTTTGAACAACATTCAAGAGGCCTCTCTCGCACCTCTTGTTCCGCCCCCAGCGAAATCAAGCAAAGTCCGAGCAGCGGGGGCGACTTTACTTCCCAGTGGGTCGGTAAAAGTCATTCGATTACCTCTGATACCGTCACCCAGATCACTGGCAGGTGCCGAACGCGGCTGAAGCATGGATGGGCTGAGATCACTCGTGGGCGTACTGGGGCTCTTGGCGGCTCTGACAGCGACAGCCGTCGGCACGGCGCACGTGATCGGAGCGCTGGGACCGTGGCGCGCCGCTGACGCCCTGTCCGGTTGGATCCTCGCGGGAGTGACCCAGCTGATCGCGCTGGCCCTGCTCATCGGCGTCCCGGTCCACGGCCTGAAGCCGGCCCCGCTGCTCGCCGCAGCCATCCTGACCGCCGCGGCCGAGGTGGCCGTGGTGCGAACCCGGCCCACGCTGCTCGCACGCCACCGCGAAACGGTGTCCGGGACCCTCCGGGGAATCCGCCGCTGTACGACCCTGTGGCGCAACCCGGCGACGGTCATCCTCGCACTGCTCGTGCTGGCGGCGTACGGCTGGCGAATAGCCATGGGAGCGTTCGTCCTGCCGACCGAATGGGACGGCATGTGGTACCACCTGGTCGGCCCCGCCCAATGGATCCAGGACGGACAGATCGGACACACCCCGGCCGCATTCTGGTCCGACGTCTACCCGCAGGGCCAGGAAGTCCTCGGAGCATGGGCCGGCGTCTTCACCCACACCCTGCGCTGGTCCTGGATCGCAAGCCTGCCGTTCACCCTGCTCGGCTTCACAGCCACCGTGGGCCTGGCCCAGCGCTTCGGCGCCCGCCGCGACCACGCGATCCTCGCCGCACTCGGCTTCCTGGCGATCCCCGCAGTCCTCGCCCAGACAGCCACCTCCTACGTCGACGTAGCCGCGGCGACCACCGCAGCAGCCGCGTTCCAGTTCGTCCTCGCCCTCCCGAACAACCGCGACACGGTCGACGGGCGCCAGCGTCACCTCTGGCTGGCCGGTGTCGCGCTGGCCCTCGGCACCAGCGTCAAGGCCTCCAACCTGCTGACAATGGCGTGCGTCGTCGCGGTGGGCATCGGCCAGTTGGTCGTGGCGACCGTCGCGCTGCGCCGCGCGGGCGAGGGCCCGTCGACCGGGGTCCTGCGGTTCGCGGCAGGCCGGCTGACCGTGTGGGGCGTGGCCTTGGTGGTGCCCTCGGTGCTGCTGTCGTCGTACTGGTACGTGCGGACCTGGATCGCGTGGGGCAACCCCTTCTACCCGTTCACGATGTTCGGGTTCACCGGCCGCGGGACCGTGCAGGACCTGATCATGGTCAACAACACCCCGTTGAAGATCAAAGCCGCTGGCGGGGTCCCGGCGCAGTTGTGGGAATCGTGGACCACACCGGTCGCCAGCCCCTTCTCCTACGACCAGCGTCTGGGCGGTCTCGGCACCGGGTGGCTCTGGGTGCTGTTCCCGGCCGTGATCGCGGGCCTGGTCGTGTTCGTCTGCCGCCGCCAGTGGGCGCCGCTGCTGGGCCTGCTGCTGCCGATGGCCGTGATGGCCGGGGCCAGCCCGGGCCCGTGGTGGGCGCGCTACACGATCCACCTGACGATCCTCGGCGGTGTCTTCCTCGCGGTGTTCCTGACCTGGATCACCGGGACCAGGGCGCGCCCGTCGGGCGCGGCGGGACACGCCCGGTGGGCGGTCGCGGTGGCCATCGGGTTCGGCCTGGCGGGAACCAGCGCCGACTCGATGTGGAAGACAACCGAACCCGTCCACGTGTCGGCGACGGAGATCGCGCCGCACTACTACACGGTGAACGAGACGATCGACCTGATGCGCCACCGCCGCAAGCAGCAGGACCAGGTCTGGCCGTGGAACACGTTCGGCCACGTGCGGAGCCTGCCCAACGGATCGGTCATCGCGATCACGGACCAGGGACCGGACATCCGGCTACCGCTCATCGGCCTCAAGATGGAACGCAAGCTTGTCCAGGTCACGGCCACCGACGACCTCAACACCCTCCACACCGACCTGCGCCGCAGCGGTGCACAGTACCTCGCGCTCGATCCGTCCAACTGGCGGGACGGCGAGATCACCAAGGCGGTCAACACGGACCCCGCCCGGTTCCACCTGATCAGCGGGAACGACCCGGTCCGCATCTACGCCGTCAACGGCTAAATATGCACCCGCCGCAGCCTGGTTGGGATCTTCCGCTTGAGCCGTTCATAGGGCGTCCGGCCGCCGAGAGCACCGCGCGGGCGGTGGTAGCCGCCGCAGTCCCCCCGCTCTCGGAGCATGTTGCGCCATTCCCCTCGTAGCGCGGAGTCGTAATCAGAGGCGGCGCTGCTGTTGTTGACGCTGCCCGGAATCGGCTCTACCCGCGCTTCCGTGAAACACCGGCTGTGGCCGCTTCTAGCGCCGTACTTCAGCGTGGGCTCCTGCTTCGAGGAGTTCACGCACGGCAGCTTCAGCCATCTCGCGCGGTACATCTTCGAGAATGGTGGCCGGCAAGCGGCTGATGAGGGACTTGCTGTGCCATAGGCTCAGCCCGGTCCTCCGGTGAAGCAACTTCACGACCTCGATGGGATAGGGCCCGGGGTCGGTCAGAACCACCGCATTTGGCACCTCATCGCAGATCAGCCAGACGTACTCGTCCGCCATCATGACTCCTCGGGCTGCGGGCCGGACAGCAGCATAGAACCGCGCGTGTGGTGATGGGGCGGGCTCGGGTCGAGGTCTGGTAGTCGTGCTCCTTGAGCCCGGCGGACCGCGGCGCAACCGCCGCGAACTACGCCGCCCGGCCGTGGAAGCAGCGCGCCGCCTCCACGGCACCCGGACAGACCAGGACCCGCCCGTCCGCGCCCGGCCTGGCGTCGTCCAGCGCGGGCGGCACAATGCTCAGTGCCGCGATCGCCCCCGGGGCCCGCAGGCCGGCTGAGAAACCGGCCGCCCTGTCGGCGTGGTCACTTCCCGCTCTCGGGCCGGCCGGCCGTCACCGTGTAGAGGCCGCGCCCAGGCCGCTGCGCGGGGCCGTCCCTG
Organism: Kitasatospora sp. NPDC098663; assembly: GCF_044760075.1. Lineage (NCBI taxonomy): Bacteria > Bacillati > Actinomycetota > Actinomycetes > Kitasatosporales > Streptomycetaceae > Kitasatospora > Kitasatospora sp. NPDC098663. The sequence continues at coordinate 32,207 of NZ_JBIWAP010000059.1, forward strand.
GCCAGGCGCTCCAACCTGGTGCGGAGCGCGTTGATGTTCCCCTCCGAGGCATCCAGCCCCAGCAGGTCGAGCACCTCGCGGGCACGCAGCGGCTTCCCCGCTTTCGACAGGACCGCCAGGACGCTGTCCGCGTCCGTCACCTGCCGTCGGCGGCCCTCCGCCGGCACGGTCGCCTCGACAGGGGGCTTGCCACCGGCGGGCGCCGCTTTCACCCGCGCCGCCTCCTTGGCTGTGGTCGACCGCTTCGCCGCGCCCTTGGTCCCGGTGTCCTTCGCCGTCGCCTTCCGGGCGGTCTTCCTGCCGCCGGGTGCCGAGGTCTGCTCCTTCCGTTCGGGCGCGGGCGTGGCCGTCTTCGCCGCCGCGCGCGTCCTCGTGGCGGCGGCCTTCTTCTTCGCGGCCGTTCTCTTTCCTGTGCGGACCGCCGCAGTGGCAGGCGCGCTGGGTGAGAGCGCCACGCGCCGGTCGGCAGGCTCGGCCGCCGCAGAGGCTTCCCGCACAGCCCCGGCGGCCGGTGCCGCAGGCAGCCCGCCGGCGTGCGGCTCATCAGCGCTGTCCAGGGGCATTCCGGAGGAGAGCAGCCGCAGTCCTTCGAGCGCCTTGGCGATGGCCTCCCGCTCCGCCGTCGCGGCCGCCAGTTCCGCCTCCGCACGACGGATTCGGTCCTGTACAGCGGGCTGCCGTACCTCCAGCAGGGCGATCGTCGATGCCACACTGCTGTGCGTACCGAAGGTGTCGCTGCTCCCACAACCACTCCCATGCCTCATCAATCACCAGTCGTCACAGTGAATCTACGGCTGACCGGCGGGCCTTGCGGGGATACCTCACGACAAGGAGTGCGACTTCCCACGCGCCGGTGTCGGCTCGATGCCGTGGCCAGCCGGCGCTGTACGGCGCGGCGCGCCCCTGCCCGGAAGCCGTGAACGTGGCCTGCGGCCCTTGGGGCTGCACAAAAGGACGGCTCCGTTCCGCGACCAGTGGTGACGCTGCGTTCCCGTCGGCTACGGAATGGAGCCGTTCACTGGACAGGCCCTGGTCCTTCGTGTGTGACGTTCGTGAGGCCTCCTTGCCAGCCCGGCTGTCTCACCTCAACCGGGTGGCACCGGACGGCTTCCACGTTCAGACTTGGGACGAACGTGCAGTTCAGGTGCCGTAGTGAGCGGCGTCAAGGTTGAACTCGCCACGTCGACAACCTCTCCTTTCCCATCCTGTCCTTGGCGGAGTGGCGGCCGCAGGACCGGATGGGTGGCGGCTGGGGTTGCTGCGCCTGCGGCGGGCCTTTCTTCCTCTCATGTCTGGCTGGTGCCGGTGGCGTGCGGTGGAGACGGGTGCGGGCGGGACCGGATGGTCGTCCGGTCCCGCCCGCACCATGCCTGGCCGCTGTCAGAGGGGGGTGCGCCCGTGATGGGGGCGGCCTGCACAGGCGCACCGTGCCGTCGCGGCCTGGTCAGCTGGTGTGGTGGGTTGGGGTCAGCCGGTGATGGCGAAGGTCCAGCCGGGCATGCTCTCCCAGGCGAGCCAGTTGTTGTTCTTGTAGGTGGCGCGGGACATGGTGCCGTTGGTGCCGGTGGCGAAGAGTTCGAGGGTGTTGGTGTAGGCGTTGTAGGTGGCGGAGGGGGTGCCGGCGAACTTCCAGTCGCTGATGGTGCTCCAGTCGGCCCAGGTCTTGGTCTTGTTGTCCCAGTAGTTGTGGCCGAGTTCGCCGGTGTTGCGGACGGCGAAGAGTTCGACGGAGTTGGCGGCGGGGTTGTAGACGGCGGTGGGGGTGCCGTTGAACTGCCAGCCGCCCATGGTGGTGATGTCGGACCAGCGGGCGCCGTTGAGGCTGTAGCTGTGGGCCATCGTGTTGGTGGTGGTGGTGATGAAGACCTCGGCGCTGTTGTTGGCCGGGTTCACGACGGCGGTGGGGCTGCCGGTCACGGCCTGGCCGCCGATGGTGCTCCAGTCGGCCCAGGTCTTGGTCTTGTTGTCCCAGTAGGTGTGGCCGAGTTCGTTGCGGCTGCTGGTGGCGAAGAGTTCGACGGCGTCGGTGGCGGGGTTGTAGAGGGTGGTGGGGGTGCCGGTGAACTGCCAGGTGCCCAGGCCCCGGACGTCGTCCCAGCGGGCGCCGTTGGTGCTGTAGGTGTGGGTCATGTAGCCGTTCGTGTCCAGGGTGAACACCTCGGCGGTCTGGTTCGAGGGGTTGAACACGGCGACCGGGTTGGCCTTGAGCTTGAGGGCGCTGGGGATGACGCTCCAGCCGGCCCACTTCCTGGTGCCCGGGTCCCAGTAGTTGTGGCCGAGTTCGCCGGTCTTGCCGATGGCGAACAGTTCGATGGCCTTGGTGGCGGGGTTGTAGATCGTGGCGGGGATGCCGTTGAACTGCCAGTCCCCTAGGGCCTCCCAGCCGCTGTTCCAGCCCTTGCCCTCGGTGTTGGAGGCGTGGGCGAGGACGCCGTTGGTGCCCAGGGCGAAGATCTCGGCGGTCTTGGTGTCCGGGTTGTACACGGAGTTGACGACCGCGGAGGAGTAGTCGACCTTGGTGCCCCACGTGGAGACGGTCTGCTGGACCCAGCCGGCGAGGTCGTCGACCCGGCTGGAGGAGGCGCCGGTGCGGGTCTCGGTCTCGCCGAGGCAGCCGCCCTGCCAGGAACGGGAGGTCACCGCGACGAGTTCGGCCTTGCCGTTCTTCTCGCGGATCGCGGGGGCGCCTGCGTCGCCCAGGCAGAGCGCGGACGCGCCGGGGGCGGGTGCGGTATCAACGCTAGTGGCACTGATAGTGCCAGCGGTGTGGGTGGTGGTGTGGAGCTTGGTGGGGATCCACTCGGTGGCCGTGCGTCCGTAGCCGGGTATGCGCAGGCTCTCACCAGCCACCGGGGCGGTGGTGGCGGGGGTGGCGGGGGTGATGCCACTGACGGGAGTGGCGAGGCGGGCCATGACGAGGTCGCGGTCCTGCCGGGGGAGGAGCTCGACGACCTCTGTGACCGTGCCAGTGGCGGTGTTGGTGAGGTCGGTGCGGCCGATGGTGGCGGTGGTCTTGTCCTTCGGGGCGCCAGCGGTGACGGTGGACAGGTCGTCAGGGGTGTCGGTGAAGCAGCTGGCGGCGGTAAGCAGCCAGTAACGGTCGACGAGGGCAGCGGTGCAGGCGCGCTTACCGTCGCCGACGTTGAGCTTGGCGGAGAAGGCGAGTGCGGGGTCTGTGGGCTGCGGCGCGGGCATGGCGGCGCCGGAGCCGGTGACGCGGAGTTCGAGGAGAGCGGAGGGGTCTCCGGTGGGGGAGGCCTCGCCGAAGCCCTTGGCAGTGTTCCTGGGGACGTCGAGGGTCTGGGACTGTCCCTTGGTGGACAGGCTCGCTCGGACATCGCGGTCGAAGGTCTGGACCCGGTAGGCGTCGGGGATGTTGACGGCCAGGTAGCCGGTACCGCTCGGAGCAGCGAAGCATATCCAGTTGTCGTGGAGGGTGATGCTGCGCGCCCAGACCTTGATCTGGTTGGGGTTCGCACAGTCGGTGACGGTGATGCCACCGTCACCGCGGACCATGGTGACCCCGGCGTCGGCCAGCATCTGGGCTGAGCCCGGGTATGCGAATGTTTCGGCCGCCACCTTGGGCTGATCCGCAGGCGCAGGGGGCGTGGTGCCGTCGGTGGCCGCCGTGGCGGTGGTCCAGCCCGCGACCGTGGCCAGAACGAGAGCGGTTGAGGCGGCTGCGATGCCGCCCCGGATGTGCAAGTGGTTTCTCATTGGTGTCTCTTCAGGGGGGGTGAGGCGCAAGCGAAGCCGAGGATAAAAATACCCAAAACGGACATCACCTTTGCCTGCACTTGATTCAATGTCAGGGGTGGATCCTAATGTATGCTCACGGACGATGCGCAACAGCCAACCTGACGATTAATCAAGAAAGCGTGAGGGGGAGTCGTCTTATTGGCAGAGTCCCCCTGCTTCAAGGGGCTTGGCTCCAAATGGCTGCAAGGCCCTGCGCGGGCCGTCTGAGAAAAAATCTCAAGATCATCCAGTGCCTCTTTCCTGAGTTCAGGAAAGAGGGGGGTTCGGGTTCAGCAAGAGGGTGAAGGCTTGGGCCGCATGCTTAGAGGCTGACGACCAAACAGCTGATCAGGTGCCTCATGTCGTTAGACGCACCAGTTATGCACCCCCGCGACCCAGGCTTTCTTCTCCCGGCGAGCCTGGGAGGCTTCCATCGGGCTCCTCCCAGGCCTGTGCGAGTTGGACTGGTGACTCAACTGGCACGGGGAGGAAGGTATTTCGACGGTCAGGTTGGTTCGGCGCGCCGACACTAGCCCCCGCTGCGGCAAGGGGTGGGTGTAGTGAAATTTCGTCAGAAGGATTGATGCTAGAAATGGCAATGTCATTCAGGGATAAACCCCCGTCGAGGGTGATTCTCCCGAAAGTGTGGGCTGCTTTTCAGCTCTTTGTTCCGGCGTTCCTGGTAGGTTCGCTCGTCTCACCTCCCGCGATTGCGGCGGATGCCACCTCGGTACCGTTGACCTCGCGGGGTCAGGTGCTGGAGTTCTGGCGTGTCGGCGGTCCGTCCGTCCGGGCGGCAGCTGAAGCCGCGTTGACGGGAAGCGACGGTCAGGTCCAGTCCTTCCTCGGCGCGGATCGTGCGGTGGCCGAGGTGAAGGACGATCAGCAGACGGCCATGCAGCTTGTCGCGATTGGTGGGCGTGGCCTGCGGCAGGCTACGGAGAAGGCGCTCGCGGGCAGTCCGCAGGAACTCCACGCCTTCCTGAAGGACGGTTGGAAGGTTCCTCTCGAACAGGACCAGCGTGTTCGCGCGGCACAGCTCGTTGAGGCCGGGGACCGCGGGGTCCAGGCGTCCGGCAATACCGCGCTCAACGGTTCCATCGACGATGTGCGCCGCTTCCTTTCGCAGGACCAGTACATACAGAAGGACGCGGACGACCGCGTCTTGGTAGCCCGGATCGAAGCCGTCGGCGGTCCCGCCACCCGGCAGGCCGCGTCGTTGGCACTAAACAGCTCGATCGATGACATCCGCGAGTTCCTGGCCGTTGGTCAGCACATCGCCCGGGCCCGGGACCAGGAACACGCGAGCATTGAGCAGCTCGCGGCCCAGGCCAAGGAGGCAGGCGCCCAGGCCAAACGCGAGACCGAGGCAGCCAAGGACGCCTCCGAGCGCGCGGTGAGCGCCGCACGTCTGGCGAAGGAGGCCGCGGCGACGGCCGCCGCCGAGACGGCCGCGGCCCAGAACGACTCCGCCAAGGCCGAGGCCGCATCGAAGCGGGCGGCCGAGGCCACGAGTCGGGCCGCTGACGCTGCCAAGGCCGCCATCGCGGCTGCCCGATCGGCGAATAACTCGGCGCGCATCGCCGCCAGCGCTGCCTCTGCAGCGGCCAGCGCCGCGTCCGGCGCCGCCCAAGCCGCGACGCGGGCACGGAACGCGGCTGGCGCAGCCGCAACGGATGCAGGGCAAGCCGCGAATGCCCGCAAGGCCGCCCAGGCCGCCCAGAATGCGGCGCAACTGGCCCGGCAGGTCGGTGACGCCGCCGAACAGGCGGGCGTCGCGGCGGCGGAAGCTGGCAAGGCGGCCAACGCTGCGGTCAGCGCGAGCGCGAACATGGAGGCTGCGGCGACCTCTGCAGAACAGGCCGCCGCACAGGCCGACAAGGCAGGTGTCTCCTCGGTCCAGGCCAGGCAGGCCGCCGACGCCGCCCGACGCAACGCCCGTGAAGCGACCCGGGCAGGCAACGCGGCGTTCGCTCTCGCCGCGGAAGCTGCCACGGCAGCCCACGACGCACACGACGCCGCCTACTCGGCCGCGACCCACGCGAACAACGCAGCGGCGGCTGCCGAGGACGCCGCCAACCACGCGGGTGACTCCGCCACCGCGGCACAGCAGTCCAGCGCTCACGCCGCAGCGGCGCAGCAGGCAGCCAACGCCGCTACTGATGCGGTAAAGCGGGCCAAGGACATCGAGTCGCTGGCACGCAAGAGCGAGCAGGAGGAAGTTAAGGCTCGTTCCGCCGCCGCCGTCGAACAGGCCCGGGACCTGCGGGCCGCGGACGACCTCAGCAAGGCCGAGGCGACGCGTGCGGCCGAGGACGCGAAGAAGCTCGACACGGAAGCAGTACGTCTTGCCGCGGAGGCCGCCAAGCCTGAGGCCGACCGGGCCACTGTGGTCACGGACGGCCGCAAGATGGCGGTGGCGGCCATGAAGACGCGCGGCTCCTGGAGCCGCGCGAGTGCGCAGGCCGCCATTTCCGGTACCGACCAGGACATGGTCGACTACGCTCGGTCCGGCTGGCAGAACGCCACCAGCCAGGACGAACGTGTCCACCTTCAGTACCTTGCCGACGATGCCAAGCTTCCAGTCCTGCATGACGCGGCACTGGCGGCCCTCAACGGTGATGTCGCGCAGATCCATGCCTTCCTGGAGACGGGCCGGAACCAGGTCGCTGCGCCCGACTACCGTGTCCAGATCGCCAGGATCGGCGAGAGCGGCGGGAAGGGTGTGAAGGACGCCGCGAACGCGGCCCTCAACGCCGGCTCGGTCGACGCCCTGGTTACCTTTCTCACCACCACGCAGTACACCGCCCGTCAGGCCGACGATCGGGTCCGTGCCGTCCAGCTAGTCGAAAGCGGAGGTCCCGAGGTTAAGCTCGCCGCGAACACGGCCCTCGAGGCGCCGGCAGTCGGCCTGCGGGCGTTCGTCGAGATCGGCCAGTACCGGGCCCAGCACAAGGACGACCTCACCGTCGCCCACGTTGCACAGGTCCAGAACCTCATCGCCGGTGCGGAACAGGTCACGGCCCTCGCCCAGCAGAACGCCGCCGAGGCGGCACGGATAGCGGCCACCGCCCGTCAGGCCGCCTCGGAGGCAGCCACTTACGCCGAGCAGGCCCAGGCCTCCGCCAGCGCGGCGGCGGGATTCGCCAAGCAGGCCTCAGACGCCGCGACGGCTGCGGACACCTCCGCTGCACGCGCCGCCCAATCCGCGACCACCGCACGCAAAGCCGCCGGCGACGCCGATCGATCAGCTGCGCGTGCTATCCGCTCGGCTGCAAGTGCGCATGGATCGGCGGCTTGGGCTCGTGGCTCCGCGGATGCGGCCTGGGGTTCGGCGAGCCAGGCGCGCGCATCCGCAACCGCCGCAGGAAAGGACTCCGAGGCGGCGAGTGCCGCTTACAGGGCGGCCTTCGAGGCGGTCGTTGCCAAGCAGCAGGCCGAAGAGGCCGTTGTCGAACGGACCGAGGAAGAGTGGCGGAAAGCGCCGGACCCGGGGAACTCCGGGACACCGGACCCCGACGACCCCGAGACCGACGATGACAGCTGGCTGCCAGACTGGATGAACGACACCCTTCACACGGCCGCCGATTACGCCGTCTCCATCCTCACCACCCCTGATATCTGGATCGGAGCAGGAGAAGCCGTCCTTGGGGCCGCTGCGGTGACCGGCGGTGTGGGCGAGGTCGGCGGCGGAGCCGTGGTATGCATGACCGTAGTTGGCTGCGTGGTCGGGGCTCCCGCCATCGCGATGGGTGGCGTCGCCGCGATCGGAGGCGCCTATATCGCAGCCGACGGCTTCCAGCGCTTCAACGGAGGTGTTGAAACCGCACTCCGAAACGCCCGAGACAAGCAGGGTGTTTCGCCATCTCAGCAGCAGGCGATTCAACCCGGACCGAAGCCAGCCCCCAGCAGCTTGTCCGCCTTCCCGAACGCAAGCAAGGCTAGGAAGAAGACGCCAGTCCAGGGTGGCGGCGGACTGCGTGAACGCTGGAAGGACCCGAAGGGCACCATCTACGAGTGGGACTCCCAGCACGGCACTGTGGAGAAGTACAACAAGAGAGGAAAGCATCTGGGAGAATTTGACCCTGACACCGGTGCACAGACCAAGCCAGCCGACAAGTCCCGCAAGGTGGAACCGTGAGCTACTGCATTTCGACATATAGAAAAGAAGCTGACTTTCCCGAATCATCGCTTGATGTTTCCGAGCTGGGTGGAGCATTCCTCTCTGATCTTTTTGGCATACCTTTGAGGGAATTTGTTAACGTATACCCGCTTGACGAACAGCATGCGGAAGCAATCAGCGGGCGGCTCGAGATCACATTCGACCTCGCTTCCTGTGACTACTTCCTCGAAGTCGTAGCCGACTAGAAGACTGATGAAGATATTGGGGTCTGGCCCCACCGTTATGGGCCGTTTCTAGGGGTCGTTGCAACACGTGGTCGGTTGTCTAGGCCGCGAGCAGTTTATGCAGGCGCTCGGCTGGGGTTTTCCAGCCGAGCGTTTTGCGTGGGCGGCCGTTGAGTTCGGCGGCGACGGCGGCCAGGTGCTCGGGGGTGTGGACGGCGAGGTCGGTGCCCTTGGGGAAGTACTGCCGGAGCAGGCCGTTGACGCTTCTATGTCAAGCGGCGAGTTCGTGTTGGGTGATTTGGTGCTGCCAGGAGGCTCGGTCGTGGGTCATGGCACGGTGGATCACGTCGATGAGGTGGCGTTTGAGTATGCGTCGAGCGCCGCGGGCGCCCTTGGTGGGCTCGTGCCGGGCCAGTAGGTCCCTCGCGCCGGGGTGGAATCGCTGTTGGACGATGGCCGCGGTGTAGAGCACGCTGTTCAGCCGCCGGTTGCCGCCGCGGTGCAGGCGGTGGCGTTCCTTGTCGGAGGAGTAGACGGGGATCGGGGCGCATCCGGTGTAGCGGGCGAGTTTGGCTGAGCTGGTGAAGCGGGTGATGTCGCCGATCTCGGCGAGCAGGACCGCCGCGGAGACGTGGCTGATCCCGGTGATCTCCAGCAGGGCTGGCGCCAGTGGGCTGACCAGCTCTCGGATGGTGGCCTCCAGTGCGCGGATGCGCTGGTTGAGGCCGGCTATCTCGGAGAGCATCTCGGACAGGACCCGCCGGACGTGCTGGCCTGTCTTCGAGGCGTCCAGGAGCGTCGTCAGCGCGGTCAGGCCCGGGGCGCGGGTGAGATCGCCGGGGGTGTGGTCGAGCCAGAGGTGTGTGTATGCCTTGGCCTGGTTGATCACCACGGTGCGGCGCTTGACCAGGTCCGCTCGCAGGTCGACCAGGGCGCGCAGTTCACGAACGCGCTCGTCGATGCGGTGTCGGTCCAGGCCGGGGGTGGCGATGGCGGCGTGGGCGACTGCGGCGGCGTCGACCGGGTCGGACTTGGAGCCGGTGGCGGCGTGCAGCTTGCGGTGGGCGGCCATCAGCCGGGTGGGGACCCAGGCGACTTCGTGGCCGGCCAGCAGGAGGCCGTCGGCCAGGCGGCGGGCGAAGCCCCGGCCGTCCTCGATTGCCCAGGTGACCGGGGTGCCGCCGGCGATCGAGCGGATCCACTTGAGCAGGACGCTGATCTGGGTCGCGTCGTTCTTGACGGTCAGCGGCCGGCTGACCCGTCTGCCCTCGGCGTCGACGGCCACTGCGACGTGGACGTGCTTGTGCGGGTCGATCCCCACTGTCACCATCGAGATGTCCTGTTGTCTGTGGTCGCGGATGACGGGACAGACGCGAGGGCCCTGGCCAGGGGACAGACCTATTGCGAGTTGACGGCTCAGCAGGCTTCTATCAAGTCACTCCCGGCCAGGGCTCTCGCCCGGTGGACCGCCGTGGACAGATCAACGGAAAGCCTTGCGGCACGTGTTCTCCGAGTCACCCGGCGGTCCCGCCGAGCACCCTCCCGTCGGAGGAACTCGGCCCGCTCAGAGTGCACCAATAGGTGTTCTCGTTCGAGCCGCGTTGCCAGGGGCTGGCGGGGTCGCAGAAGTAGACCGGGATGTCGGTGGCCAGGGTGAACAAGCCGTGCTCGGCCATCTCCGCGCCACCGACAAGGTGGCGAGCAGTGCCGACATTGCCGCGCACGCGCGGAAGTTCAGCTACGACCCGGCTGGACAGCTGGTCCAGCAGGTCGAG
>NZ_JBIWAP010000060.1:0-38035 GCF_044760075.1 Kitasatospora sp. NPDC098663
CTCGCCAGCCCAGTCTCCCTGCACCCGCAACAGTCTGGCCCCACGCGAAAGCACGTGGGGCCAGAACCTGAAAGATCTTCAGCGATCTCCTAGGCGCCGCCGGCCTTCCCCCCGTCCCGCCGTTTCCCTCCCCGCCGCCTCACCAGGGCTCGCGCGGCAGGAAGGCCGGCCGCAGCGACGGGTCCACCGGGTCGTAGTACCGGTGGTAGACGGGCGTGAGCCCGCCGGAGACCGGCGGCACGATCCAGCTCCAGTCCGCCGGGGTCGGTCGGCCGAGCCGCTTCTCCTGGGCGACGTGCCGGAGGAAGCGCTCGGACTCGGTGTGGTGGTCGGCGATCGTCACTCCGGCCTCCTGGAAGGAGTGCAGCACCGCGATGTTGAGTTCGATCAGCGCGCGGTCGCGCCAGAGCGTGCGCGCGCTGGAGGTGTCCAGGCCCAGCCGTTCGGCGACGGTGCCGAGCAGGTCGTAGCGGTCGGCGTCGGCGAGGTTGCGGGCGCCGATCTCGGTGCCCATGTACCAGCCGTTGAAGGGCGCGGCCGGGTAGCGGACGCCTCCGATCTCCAGCGTCATGTCGCTGATCGCGGGCACCGCGTACCAGCGCAGGCCCAGGCCGGCGAACCAGTCGTACGCGGGGTGGGTGAGCGGCACCTCCAGGGTGGTGTCGTCCGGCAGCTCGTACCGGTGCGGGCGCTCGCCGGGGCGTTCCTGGACGAGCAGCGGCAGCACCTCGAAGCGGTCCTCGGCGCACTTCCAGCCGAGGTCGCGGGCGCGGGCGGCGAGTTCGGTGCCGGCCGGGTCGCCGACGACGGCGTCGCCGACCCGGTGGCCGGCGTAGCGGACCAGCTGCTGGTTGACGATGCGGGCGGCCGGGCGGCCCGGGCGGTCGGGGGCGAACACCGAGACCACCGGGCGGATCCGTCCGCCGTTGCCGGCCAGCCGCAGGTGCTCGAAGCACTCGGCGGCGATGTCGTCGGCCGAGCCGAGGTGGCGCAGGTCGCGCACCACCAGACTGCGCCAGTACAGCCGGCCGATGCAGCGGGCGGCGTTGCGCCAGGCGAGCTTGGCGCCGTAGGCGAGTTCGGCGGGGGTGTGCTCGTAGCTGCCGGTGCGCTCGATCTCGTCGAGGACGGCCCGGATCCGGGCGTCCGCGGCCCCGGTGGCGGGCTGCTCGCGATGGAAGCGGCGGATGAACTCGGCGGCCTGCTCCGGGTCGGTGAACGGCGACGGCGGTGGCGGTGTGGACGGCGGTGTGGACGGCGGCGCGGGCGACGGCCGGGCCGCGGCCGGGGCGTGGGCGTGGGTGTGGGCGTACGGGCAGCCGCCGGCGGGGGCGGCGGCTGGTCTGCGGGCGCGGAGCCGGTTGAAGATCAAGGACACATCCCTCCTGGCGAACAGGAGTACCGGACGTGTCCGGGCCGCCGCAGGGAGTGAACGATTCGGCCCCCGCACCCGCGCTGATCGCGCTAGGGTGCGGGGGCCGAAGGTAGGACTGTCGGATCAGCCCATGTCCTCCAGCCGGACGCCCTTGGTCTCCTTCATGAACTTCGCCACGAAGACGATCGACAGCGCCGCGAACGCCGCGTACACCAGGTAGGTCGCCGACAGGTTCCAGCGCGACATCGACGGGAACGACACGGTGATCGCCCAGTTGGCGATCCACTGCGCGGAGGCGGCGACGGACAGCGCGGCGGCCCGGATGCGGTTCGGGAACATCTCGCCGAGCATCACCCAGACGACCACGCCCCAGGACATCGCGAAGAACAGCACGAAGGCGTTGGCGGCGACCAGCGCGACGGTGCCCTGGAGGTCGGGCAGCGTGACGTTGTCGCCGCTGCCGGTGGCGGAGGAGAACGCCCAGCCGGCCGCGCCGAGCGCGACGGCCATGCCGGCCGAGCCGATCAGGGCGAGCGGCTTGCGGCCGATCCGGTCCACCAGCAGGATCGCGATCACGGTGCCGAGGATGTTGATGACCGAGCCGACGAAGCTGATCAGCAGCGAGTTGCTCTGGTCGATGCCGACCGACTGCCACAGGATCGACGAGTAGTAGAAGATCACGTTGATGCCGACCAGCTGCTGGAAGACCGACAGGCCGATGCCGACCCAGACGATCGGCAGCAGGCCGAAGCGCCCGCCGAGCAGGTCGCCGAAGCGCGGGCGGTGGTCGGAGGCGATCAGCCCCTGGACCTCGGCGATCCGGGCGTCGGTGTCGACGTCCTGGCCCTCGACCTGGGCGAGCACGGCGCGGGCGTCGTCCAGCCGGCCGGCCTGGATCAGGTAGCGCGGGGACTCGGGGATCACCGAGGCGAGGGTGAAGTAGACCGCGGCCGGGACGACGCAGATGCCGAGCATCCACTGCCAGGCCTCCAGCCCGAGCAGCTGGCCGCGGGTGTCGCCGCCGGCCGCGTTCGCCAGCAGCCAGTTGACCAGCTGGGAGATCGCGATGCCGAGCACGATCGCGGCCTGCTGGAAGGAGGCCAGCCGGCCCCGGTACCTGGTGGGCGCGACCTCGGCGATGTAGGTCGGGGCGATCACCGAGGCGATGCCGATGGCCGCGCCGCCGAGCACGCGCCAGAAGGCGAGGTCCCAGGCGGCGAAGGGGAGCATCGAGCCGATCGCGCTGACCGCGAACAGCAGCGCGCCCGCCTTCATGACCTTGATGCGGCCGTAGCGGTCGGCGAAGCGGCCGGCCAGTGCGGCGCCGATCGCCGAGCCCAGCAGGGCGGAGGAGACGATCAGACCGGTCACGCCGTCGCCGACGCCGAACTTCTCCTGGATCCCGGAGACGGCGCCGTTGATCACGGAACTGTCGTAGCCGAACAGGAACCCGCCGAGGGCTGCGGCGGCGGTGATGAAGACGACGAAGCCGAGGCGGCCGGGCGCGGAGGCCTCGACCGCCCCGGAGGGCTGCTTGGTGACGCTCACGATCTTGACTCCTGGTACTCAACGCTGAGCTCGGTAGCCGAGATCGTAACCCCTATTCGTTTAAGTCTTGTACACCGGAAACCTCAATTTTTGCTCTGAGGATTCGTAAGGTGAACAAGCAAATTCAGCTGCGCCGACCGTCCCTAGGTCGCCGGTCGTCCCTGCGTCGCCGACCGTCCCTACGCCGGGGCGGACAGTGACAGTCCGAACCGGCCCTCCTCGTCCGTCCACCAGTGACTCAGCCGCAGCCCGGCCGCCGCCAGCTCGGCGGACACCCGCTCCCGGCGGAACTTGGCGGACACCTCGGTGCGCAGCTCCTCGCCCCGGTCGAAGTGCACCGGCAGGTTCAGGGCCGGGATCTTCACGGTCTGCGCGCGCAGCGAGCGCAGCCGCATCTCGATCCACTCCCGGTCCGGGTCCCACCGTGCGACGTGCGCGAACGCGGCCGGGTCGAAGTCGGCGCCCAGCTCGCGGTTGAGCACGTTGAGCACGTTGAGGTTGAACTCGGCGGTCACCCCGGCCGCGTCGTCGTAGGCGGCGACCAGCACCGACGGGTCCTTGACCAGGTCGGTGCCGAGCAGCAGGAAGTCGCCCGGGTCGAGGGCCGAGCGCAGCCCGCGCAGGAAGACCGCCCGCTCCTCGGGCAGCAGGTTGCCCAGGGTGCCGCCGAGGAAGGCGACCAGCCGGGGGCCGCCCTCCGGGGGCAGGCCGAGCCGGGCGGTGAAGTCGGCCAGCACGCCGTGCACGGCGAGCCCGGGGTACTCGGCGGCGAGCGCGACGCCGGCGGCGGTCAGCGCGCTCTCGCTGACGTCCACCGGGACGTACGTCTCCAGGGTGCCGAGCGCGCGCAGCGCGTCCAGCAGCAGCCGGGTCTTCTCGGAGGAGCCGGAGCCCAGCTCGACCAGGGTGCGGGCCCCGGTGGCGGCGGCGATCTCGCCGGCCCGGGCGGTGAGGATGGCCCGCTCGGCGCGGGTCGGGTAGTACTCCGGCAGCCGGGTGATCTCCTCGAACAGCTCGCTGCCCCGCGCGTCGTAGAACCACTTCGGCGGCAGCCACTTGGGTTCGGAGGTCAGGCCGTGCTGCACGTCGTGGCGCAGCGCGCTGCTGAAGTGGTCGGCGGGCAGCAGCCGGGTGAGATCAAATGTGTCCATGACAGGGTGGGTCCTCTGTTCAGAAGATGAAGGGGCGGTGGAGGATCAGTAGTGGCCGCGGAGCTGACGGACGGTGACGCCGCGCTCGTCGACCACCACCAGCGAGCCGTCCGGGACGGCCGTCCAGCCGGGGGCGTCGTCGTACGGCTCGGAGGCCACCACCGTGCCGAGCCCGGGCAGGTCGCGGTGGTGCAGGGTGTCGCCCCAGGCGGTCGCGGCGAGGGTGCGGCCGTCGGTGAGCAGCAGGTTGAGCCGGCCGGTGGTGTGCGCGGTGACGTCCGCGACGGTGCCCGCCAGCGCCTCGCCGAGCCCGGCCCCCGCCCGCAGCCGGTGCAGGACCAGGGCCCACAGCAGCGCGGAGTCGGAGCGCGCCTCCAACTCCAGCAGCTCGGCCGGCGGGAGCAGGGCGGCCAGCGCGTCCAGCTTGCCCGGCCAGCCCGCCACCGCGCCGTTGTGACTGAACAGCCAGCGCCCGGCCGCGAACGGCGCCGCCGCGCTCTCGCCCGCCGCGCAGCCCTCGGTGGCGGAGCGGACCGCCGCCAGCAGCGCCCGGGTGCGGATCACCCGGGCGAGGTCGGCGAACGCGGCGTCCGCCCAGATCGGCCCGGACCGGCGGTAGCGGGCCGGCACCTCGTCGCCGTCCGCGTACCAGCCGAGGCCGAAGCCGTCCGCGTTGACCGTGCCGTACTGCTGCGCCCGGGGCGCCCAGGACTGCCGGTACAGGCCGTGCGGCGGGTGCACCAGCAGCTCCCGCGGCGCGACCGGCTCACCCAGGTAGGCGAGGTGGCGGCACATCAGGCCACCTCCAGGTCGCGGGCGGTGCGGAACCCGGCGAAGATCTGCCGCCGGACGGGGTAGTCCCAGTTGCGGAAGGTGCCCCGGCAGGCGACCGGCGCCACCGCGAAGCAGCCGCCGCGCAGCACCTTGTACCCCGGTCCGAAGAAGACCTCCGAGTACTCCTGGTACGGCCAGGCCCGGAACCCGGGGTAGGGGCGGAAGTCGCTGGCCGTCCACTCCCACACGTCGCCGATCAACTGCCGTACGCCGTACGGGGACTCGCCCGCAGGGTAGCCGCCGGCCGGGGCCGGGCGCAGGTGCCGCTGCCCGAGGTTGGCGTGCTCGGCCCCGGGGGCCTGGTCGCCCCACGGGTAGCGGCGGGAGCGGCCGCTACCCGGGTCGTGCCGGGCCGCCTTCTCCCACTCCGACTCGGTCGGCAGCCGCCGTCCGGCCCACCGGGCGTAGGCGTCCGCCTCGTACCAGCTGACGTGCAGGACGGGCTCGTCCGCCGGGACGGGCTCCACGGTGCCGAACCGGCGGCGCAGCCACTGGCCGCCGTCCAGCCGCCAGAACAGCGGGGCGGTCAGGTCGGCCCGCCGCCGGTGCTCCCAGCCCTCGGGCGTCCACCAGCGCGGCTCGTCGTAGCCGCCGTCCGCGATGAACCGCTGGTACGCGGCGTTGGTGACGGGCGTGGTGTCCAGCAGGAAGGCGGGCAGCTCGACCACGTGCGCGGGGCGCTCGTTGTCCAGCGCCCACGGCTCGGTGTCGGTGCCCATCGTGAACGGTCCTGCGGGGACGAGCACTTCGGCGGGCAGCGCGGCCGCGTCCGCCGGGGCGGGCGGCGGCGGGGGAGCGGTCAGCGCCGGCTCCCCCGGGCGGAGCTGGTGGGTGATCAGCATCGTCTCGTCGTGCTGCTGCTCGTGCTGGGCGATCATCCCAAATGCGAACCCGGCGTCCAGCAGCGGCGCCCCCTCCAGCGGACTGGCCGCCAGCAGGTCCAGCACCCGGCCGCGCACCTCGTGCGCGTACGCCCGGGCCTCGGCGGGCGCCAGCAGCGGCAGGCTCGGCCGCTCGGCCCGGGGGTGCTGGAAGGCGTCGTACAGCGGGTCGATCTCCGGGTGCATCGGGTCGCGGCCGCCGACGTTGCGCAGCAGCCAGAGTTCCTCCTGGTTGCCGATGTGCGCCAGGTCCCAGACCAGCGGGGACATCAACGGCGAGTGCTGGGCGGTGAGGTCGCCGTCCTCGACGCAGTCGGTGAGCGCGGCGGTGCGGGCGCGGGCGGCCGACAGCTCGGCCGCGATGGTCTCGCGCAACTCCTCGGTGCCCGCCGCCGGGGCGGCAGGGGGGCGGACGTCGGTCATGGTGCGGCCTCCTCCGGAGGAGTGCGTCGGGTGCCGGAGCGCAGGGCGTCCAGTTGGTCGTCGGCCGGGCAGCGGCCGCGCGCGGGGTAGCGCTCGGCGAACTCGGCGACGGCGGCGCGCAGCCGGCCGGCGCCGGGCAGGCGGCCCAGCGCGGCGTCGGCGGCGGCGAAGCAGGTCAGGGCGGCGCGGCGCAGCTCGGGATCGGTGACGGCCAGCGTCGCGGCCCGGCGCCAGACGTCGCTGCGCGGCGGGCGCGGACCGTCCGGGCGGCCCAGCGGCTCCAGCGCGGCGAGCGCGGCCTCGGCGGCCAGCGGGTCGTCCAGCAGCGCGGTCACCAGGGCGGTGGGCACCACCCAGCCGTCCCCGGGCTGGGCGTCGATCATGCGCAGCTCCAGGTGGCCGCGTGGGCGCACCGGCGGGAACAGGGTGGTCCGGTGGTAGTCCAAGTCGCCCAGCGTGGGCGGGCGTTCGCCGCCGCCGCGGACCCAGTCGCGGAAGGTCAGGCCGGGCGGGGCCGTCCACGGCAGCCCCTCGGGGCGGCGCACGCACAGCACCTCGGCGTCCAGCACGTACTGCGCCCAGGCCTCGCTCGGGTCGCCGTGGTCCGGCTCCGGGGCGAGCGTGCGGGTCGGGTCCATCCGGGACCAGACGGTCTGCCGGGTGGACCGGTGACCGGTCGGCCTGCCGTCCAGCAGCGGGGAGTTGGCGAAGGCGGCGACCAGGACCGGGCCGAGCAGGTGGGTCAGCCGCCAGCGGCGCTCCACCGCGTGCGGGCCGTCCGTGTCGCCGGCGTCCAGGCACACCTGCACCGAGGCCGTGCCGGTCATCATGATCCGGCCCCAGGGGCCGGCGGAGTCGAAGAACCGCTCCATCGCGAGGTAGCGGGGGTGGTCCAGGACCATCAGGCGGGGGCGGGCCAGCGGGTCCGTCCCGGTGCCGGTGAGGCGCAGGCCCTGTGCCGCGAAGGCGGCCCGCAGGGCGGTCAGATCGCGTCGGGTGTCCTCGACGCAGGCCAGGAGGCCGGTGGCGGGCGGGGAGCTGAGCTCGACCTGCCCGCCGGGTTCGAGCGTGAGCCGCGAGCCGGAGGGGAGCGAGGCCCCGTCCGGGCCGCCGAGTGGCAGCGACTCCAGTGCGGCGTGGACCAGTTCCGGTCGGACGGGCTTGCCGGGACATCGGTCGTCGTGGACGAACCACTCGACCTCGACGCCCACCAGCCGGGGCGGTCCGATCTTGAAGCAGACGCCCGACACGTGGCTGAGCGCCCCCGACTCGGTCAGCGGGGTCACCCCCGGTGGGGGCGCTGGGGGGCTCTGCCGGTCGGGTGGAGTGGTGCGGGATGTGGGTATCACCGGACTTACCATCCTCGGGGTCAGGATTGCGGCCCGAACTACCCTGCCCAGTCTGCTACGGAGCATGCGGGGGCGCTTCGCAAATATCGCGTGAACGTTCGTTTCTGCAGGTCAGGGGTGGCGCGATCGGGTGAATCCGGGGATCCGGGGCGGCTCTCCGGGCGTGCGCGGGGGTGCGGTGCGGGGCGGCGGTGCGGTCACAGCCGGTCCAGGCGCTCCAGGACAGTGTCCAGCACCGGGCCCGGCAGGGCGTAGTTCAGCCGCAGCGCGCCCCGGCCGCCGGGGCCGAACTCGGCGCCGTCCGAGGCCTCCAGGCCGCAGCGCTCCAGCAGCGCCCGGCGGGCCCCGTCCGGCGGCAGCCCCAGCGCGGCGGCGTCCAGCCAGAGCAGGTAGGAGGACTGCGGCGCGGAGTGGACGGCGGGCCCCAGACGGCCGGTGAGCCGGGCGCGGGCGGCGGCGAGGTGGGCGAGCAGCGCGTCCAGCCACGGCCCGCCCTCGGCCAGCGCCGCCCGCTGGACGGTCTGCTCCAGCAGGCCGCCCTCCCAGAGGCCGAAGCCGGCCAGTACCTCGGTGAACCGGGCGCGCAGGCCCGGATCGGGGACGAGCGCGAAACTGCTCGGCAGGCCGGAGCAGTTGAAGGTCTTGCCGACCGAGTTCAGGGTGACCACCCGGGGCCGCAGCGCCGCGTCGGCGGCGGCCACCGCCACCGGGTGGACGTACCCGGGGTGGGTGAGGTCGCCGTGCACCTCGTCCGAGACCAGCAGTGCGCCGGCCTCCGCCGCCCGCTCGGCGAGGGCCCGCAGGTCGGCGGTCGGCCAGACCCGGGCGGAGGGGTTGTGCGGGCTGCTCAGCAGGACGGCTCCGGCCGGGTGGGGGAGCGGGCCGTCCGGGAGCCGGTAGCCGTCCGGGCCGGCGGCCAGGGGCAGTTCCCGGTACGGGAGGCCGGCCGCCCGGCACAGCTGGGCGAAGCCGCCCCACTCCGGCGTCGGGAACAGCACCGGCGCCTGCGGGCGCACGGTCTCCAGCAGCAGGCGCAGGGCGGTGCGCGGGCCGCACGGCAGCAGCAGCACCCAGTCCGGATCCACCTCGACGCCGTGCCGCGAGCGGTACCAGCGGGCCACCAGCGCCCGCCCGGCCGGGTCGCACACCGTGTACCCGTACGCGCGGTGGCGGGCCCGGCGCTCCAGTGCGGCGGCCACGGCCGGCGGCCCGGGCAGGTCCATGTCCGCCAGGCCCATCGCGATCACCCCGGGCGCCCCCGCGCGGGCCCACTTGCTGCTGCCCGTCCCGGTCCGGTCGAAGGGGGCCGCGAAGCCGAACGCGTCCGGTGCGGTGGTGGGCATGACGGCCTCCGGTGGGTCGGGGTGCGCCGCCACGCTAGCCCCATCCTGCGGAGGACGGGGCTAGAGCCGGACGGGTGGCGGCCGCCACCGGCCGCGCGGTCACCCGCTCGCGGGCCTGCCCCCGCCGCCCAGGTGTGCCGCCAGTCCCCGCCGCCCCCGGAGCATCATCACCGCGTGGTTGGCCCGGAACAGCGGGTGCAGGGGCAGGGCGAGGCGGCGCAGCAGGGGTTTGCCGGGGCGGGTGTCCTCCTCGAAGAGCACCCGGCTGCCCGGCCCGTCCGGGGTGACGGTGAACCGCGACCACCCGGTGAGATCGCCCCGCATGGCCGCCTCCAGCACTCCGGCGGCCGGGTCGCGCCGCCGCGCCTCCAGGCGGATCACCAGTCGGTACGGCAGCAGCGCGCGCACCACGACGTCCCCGGACTCCTCGTCGGTCTGCCGGACTTCGAGGACCTCGGGCCACCACAGCGGGTAACCCGGTACGTCCTCCAGTGCCGCGTACACGTCGGGCGCCGGCGCCGCGAGTCGCCACATGCCCCGAAAGCGGTAGTGGTTGGGGTCCACGTGCCCCACCCTAGAGCGCCCCGTTTCGGAGCCGGCCCGTTTCGGTCGGGTTCCCTCGTCGACGGCCGGGCCCTACGGTGGCCCGGCCGTCGGCGGGGACCGGTGCCGGTGAGACGGGAGGCGAACGCTCCGTAAACGTCGCATGCCAGGAGGGAGGTGTTCCGCTTGCAGCCGTTCGGGGTGCAGGGGAGGATCTTGTGTGCTTGTAGTCTCGTCTGTCACAGCAGTTGTCGCGAGGCACTGCATCCCCGGAAAACGGAGTGAAGGAGTCACAGGCATGCGGCGACCGAGCTGGGTACCGGAGGGCACGGACCTGGACAAACCGAACGCCGCGCGGGTCTACGACTACTACCTGGGGGGCTCGCACAACTTCGAGGTCGACCGGGAGATGGCGCGCAGGGCGATGGCCCTGTGGCCGGAACTGCCGCAGATCATGCGCTCCAACCGGGCCTTCCTGCGGCGGGCCGTGTCCTACCTGGCCGAGCGCGGCGTCACCCGCTTCCTGGACATCGGCTCCGGCATCCCGACCTTCGGCGCGGTGCACGAGATCGCCCGCGCGATCCGCCCCGAGGCGACGGTCCTCTACGTGGACCGGGACCCGGTCGCCGTCGCGCACAGCCGCCTGCTGCTGGAGGACGACCCCGGCAGCGAGGTCGTCCAGGCCGACCTGCGCGACGTCCAGGACCTGCTGGCCCGCCCCGAGGTGGCCGCCCTGCTGGCGCGGGGCGAGCCGGTGGCCGTCCTGCTGGTCGCCGTCGCGCACTTCGTCACCGACGACGAGGACCCGTGGAAGCTGATCGGCACGCTCCGTGACGCCCTGCCGCCCGGCAGCGCGCTGGTCCTCTCGCACGCCTCCCTGGAGGGCCGCCCGGACCAGGCGGAGGACCACCAGGAGCTCTACCGCAGGACGCCGACCCCGCTGACCATGCGCACCCACGAGCAGATCAGCGGGATGTTCGCCGGCTTCGAGCTGGTCGAACCGGGCGTGGTCTACCTGCCGCAGTGGCGCCCGGACCAGCCGGAGACGGTCGGCGAGCACCCCGAGCGGATGGCCGGGGTGGCTGGCGTGGGGTTCCGCCCTTGAGCGGACGGATCGGGCGAGTGACCGACGGCCGCGGGCTCCGCGAAGCGGCCGCCGGTCACCCCGCCGTGCCCGCCGCACGGACCACCGCGCCCCCCGCCCGGACCGCCGCCGTCGGCGGCGGCCACCCCGCAGCGGTGACCGCGCGCACCCGGGTGGACGCATGAGAGCCGCCCCGGTGTCCGGCAGCGCCGAGCGGTTCCACGAGGCCTGGGCGCGACTGCTCTCCGCCGACCACGGCACGGCCGTCCACCCCGGGCTGCTCGGCCGCCTGATCGCCCGGACCGCCGCCCTGCTCCACCGCGCGCAGCTGGGCGAGCCGTTCGAGCCCCGGCTGGCCGAGCGGGCCGGCGCGGAACTGGTCGACGCACACTTCACCGACCCGGTGGTGCTGGCCCGGGCGGTGGAACTGCTCCAGGCGCATCCGCTCGGCGACGACCGCGGCCCGGCCCTGACCGGCGCCTTCGCGGCCGGCTGGGCCGCCGCCCTTCGCGAGCGCACGCTGCGGGAGCAGGAGGCGATCCGCACCGCCGCCGACACCGCCCGCAAGGAGGCCGAGCGGGCGCTGCGCGCTTCCGAGGCCCGGTTCCGGGCGCTGTTCGAGAGCGCGGCCATCGGGATCGGCATCGGCGACACCGACGGCAACATCCTGGCGGTCAACAAGGCGCTCCAGGAACTGTTCGGCGCGAACCCGGAGGACATGACCGGCCGCCGGGTCGGCGATCTCGTCCACCCCGAGGACACCCCGGGCGTGTGGGAGGCGTACGAGGAGCTGATCAGCGGCAAGCGGGACTACTTCCAGTTCGACAAGCCGTACTACCGCCAGGACGGCGAGGTGGTCTGGACCCATCTGACCGTCTCGCTGATCCGCGACGACGACGGCGTCCCGCAGTACCAGGTCGCGATGCTGGAGGACGTCACCGACCGCTACCGGCTCCAGGAGCGGCTGCGCCACCAGGCCACCCACGACCCGCTGACCGGCCTGCCGAACCGGGCGGCCTTCTTCGAGCGGCTGGAGAAGCTGTTCGAGGATCCGGACCCGGGCGCCAGGTTCGGCCTCTGCTACGTCGACCTCGACGGCTTCAAGGTGGTCAACGACAGCCTCGGCCACGACACCGGGGACCAGCTGCTGTCCGCCGTGGCGGCCCGGCTGAAGGCCGCGCTCAACCCGCTCGGCCACCTGGTGGCCCGGCTCGGCGGCGACGAGTTCGTGGTGCTGCTGGAGAACTGCCGGGGCGAGCAGGAGGCCGTCGCGGCGGCGAAGACGGTGCTCAAGGCGCTGGCCGGGCCGGTGCTGATCGGCGACCACAAGCTGGCCGTGGGCGCGAGCGTCGGCGTGCTGGAGCGGCGGGTGTCCACCACCACCCCGGGCGCGGCCGTCCGGGCCGCCGACCTGACGCTGTACCGGGCCAAGGAGGCCGGCCGCGGCCGCTGGACGCTGTTCGACCCCAAGGAGAACGCCCGCGCGGTCAGCCGTTACGCGGTGTCGGTGCGGATGCCGGCCGCCCTCGACCGGGGCGAGTTCTTCATCGACTACCAGCCGCTGTACGCGCTGGCGGACGGCCGGCTGGCCGCGGTGGAGGCGCTGGTGCGCTGGCGCCACCCGCAGCTCGGCGTGCTCGGCCCGGACGAGTTCGTGACCACCGCCGAGGAGACCGGGCTGATCATGCCGCTCGGCCGCTGGGTGCTGGAGCAGGCCTGCGGCCAGGCCGCGGACTGGGTCAAGCGGTTCGGCGACGCCGCGCCGCAGCTGAACGTCAACCTGGCGGTCCGCCAGGCGCGCAGCACGGCGCTCGTCACCGACCTCGGCCGGATCCTGGACACGACCGGCCTCGAACCGGCCAGGCTGCAACTGGAGATCACCGAGTCGACCGTGGTCGGGCCCGAGGACGAGGCCCTGCGCACCCTGCACGGGCTGGTGGACCTCGGCGTGTCGCTGGCCGTGGACGACTTCGGCACCGGCTGGTCCAACCTCGCGTACCTGCGCGACCTGCCGGTCTCCGGGCTGAAGATCGCCGGTTCCTTCGTCGGCGACCTGCACGATCCGGAGAAGGACGAGTCCACCGGGTGGCGGATCGTCAGCGGCCTGGTGTCGATGGCGCACGCGCTCGGGCTGACCGTCACCGCCGAGGGCGTGGAGACCCGCAAGGACGCCGAACGGCTGCGGACCATCGGCTGCGACTGGGCGCAGGGCTGGCACTTCGGCCGCCCGGTGCGGCCGGGTGAGATCGCCCGTCGGATCGCCGAGGAGCCCCGGGGGCGCCCGGTCGGGGGCTGACGCGGCGGGGCGTCGGGGGCAGGGCCGGGGCAGCTGGGGGAGGCCCGCGGCGGTGTTCGGCGGCGGTCGTGCAACCGCTCGGTCGCGTTCCGGAAAATCGGCCAACACCACGGCCCACCATGCGGGATGATGACGCGTCAAAATCACCACCCGGGGCCGTGCGGCGCGTGGCTACGGCCCCGCGCCGGCCCCGGGAAACGGGGAGGGGAGCGCCGCCATGGCCACACCGGAGGACGCCGGCCCGGCCGGCGACGACCGACCAGGCCCCTGGCCGGAGAGCGGCCCCGGATCCCGGACCGATCCCCCGACCAGGGCGGACCGGCGGCCGTGGGGGCGGCGCCTCGGTGTCGTGCCGGACCGGCCGTCCCGGCTCGGCGCCGTCCCGCACACCCGGACGGACCCCGACGCCGCGACCGGGCGGGCGCCGGGCGGCGGGGCCCGCTTCGACCCGGAGGCCCCGACCAGGGTCCAGCGGGCCGCGCCGGAGCGGGTCGACCCGGATGCCCCGACCAAGGTCCAGCGGCGCGCGGGCACCGGGCGCGCCGCCGCCCCCGGCTGGGCCGACAACGTCGGCCCCGGGCCCAGCCGCAGCGGCGAGGGCCCCGTGGGCGAGGCGTCGAAGGGCGGGGTACCGAAGGGCGGGGTTCCGGAGGGCGAGGCGTCGAAGGGCGGGGCTCCGGAGGGTGCGGGGCCCGCCGGCGGACGGTTCGCGGGCGCTTTCCCCGACGCCCTGCGCGGCCGCTTCGACCCGCTGGGCGTGGCCGGCTCCGGCACCGAGGGCACCGTCTGGCACGTCCGGCGCACCGACGGCGGCGGCGAGGCCGCGGTGAAGGTGACGGCCGCCGGCCAGTCCATGGACGCCGACCTGCTCGGCTACCTGCGCAACGACGACTACCGCCGCCACGTCCCGCACATCGTCGACTTCGGCCGGGTCGGCCACCGCGGCGCCGAACTCGACTGGGTGGCGATGGAGTACCTGCCGGTCACCCTCGCCGACCACTTCGCCGAACTGCGCGAGCGCGGCCGGCACACCGACCCGCGGGAGGCCGAGCGGATCGTCTACGAGCTCGTCGCCCTGCTCGACTTCTGGCAACGGCGGATCGAGCGCAACCCGCTGGACTTCAAACCGGCCAACGTGCTGGTCCGCCCCGGCCGCGCGCCCGGGGAGTTCGTGATAGCCGACTTCGGCGGCGTCGCCCGGCTCACCGCCAGCCGCCGCTTCACTCCCGAGACGATCGTCACCATCCCGTACATGGCCCCCGAGCTCCTGGCCGGCCGCAACCACGAGGCCGGGCCCTGGTGGGCGCTCGGCAACATCCTGTACGAGCTGTTCACCGGCCGCCCCCGCTTCCTCGGCGCGGACGGCCTGCTGATCAGTGACGAGGTGCTCCAGCTGGAACTGGTCCTGGGGGACGAGGTCGACCTGTCCGCCCTCGCCGACCCCCGCCAACTGCTCCTCCTCCAAGGGCTGTTCACCAGGAATCCGGAGGACCGCTGGACCGCCCCGCAGGTCCGCAGCTGGCTGGCCGGCGGCAGCCCCGCGGTGGTCCGGCGGCAGACCCGGGCCGACACCGGCCGCACCCACCGGCCGATCACCTTCTTCGGCTCCCCCTTCACCGACCCGGCCAAGCTCGCCGAGGTCCTGCTCCGGCGCTCCGGCGACGCGGCCCGCTGGCTCTCCGCCGGGGGAGCGGAGCGGCTGCGCGACTGGCTGCGCGACGACGTCCAGGACAACGTCTTCGACCTGCACCACCTGACCGACGTCGCCCGGGCGCCCGGCTCCCGCCGCGACGCCGTGGCCGCCCTCGCGGTGCTCGCCTTCGGCGCCGCCTTCGCCCCCTCCGCCACCCCCTACTACCTCGACCGCCCGATCGACACTCCCGGGCTGGAACGCATCGCCACCGAACCGGACGGCGCCGCGTTCATCGACGCGCTGGTCCGGGGCGGCGCCCCGGCCGTCGCCGCCCGCTACGACTGCTTCCACCCCGAGTGCTCCGGCGAACACTGCTCCCGACTGCTCGCCCTGGCCCGACTCCCGGACGTCCTGGCCGAAGTGGACCGTGCCGCCCGCACCGTCGGTGGCGGCCGGCGGGGCGGCGACGGGCTCAGCCCGCAGGAGCGCGAGGAGGCACACCGGCTGGTGGTGTGGCTGAGCGTGCGCCCCGAGGAACGCGACCGGCTGCTCGGCCGGCTCTCGCCGCTGCCCACCGCCCTGCACCGGCTGCCGCTGCCCGAACGGGCGGCGGAGCTCGCCGCCCTGGTCGCGGCGGTGGTGGTGGACGCGGCCCTGGCCGCCGGCTCCGGGATCCGCACGGCCGTACGCGCCGCGGCGCGCCGGCCCGCGCCGGACCCGATCGCCGCGCCGGAGGCGGTCCGGCGCCGCTGGTCGGCGCTGCGGCGGCGGGCGGTGGGCGCCGATCCGGGGGACGACGCCGGGCGCGCTGCCCTGGTCGCCGCCGAGACGCTGCGCCCGCGCGGCCGGGGCCGGGGCGCGCGATCCGACGGCGCTGACGGCCGGGAGGGCGGGGCAGGGCGGGAGAGCCGGGACGGGTGGCCGGGGCGGTTGTGGCAGGGCGGGCGTGAACGGACACCGGTGGACTGGGCGGCCCGGCTGCGGACGTGGTGGCCGCACGCCCGGACCGGCCTCCCGCGCCGGGCGGGCGCCGTGCTGCTGCTGTTCCTCGCCCTCGGGTTGCTGCTGTGGGCGGGGGCGGTGTTCCGCTACCCCGTCGAGGCCGGGGTCCAGCTCAAGATCTCGCCGGACGGCGCCTTCGGCGGGCCGTTGAAGAAGGCCGGCGAGCACGCGGCGCAGCAGGTGGTCGGCCAACTGGGAGCGGCGCTGGTCGCCGCCGCCGTCCTCGCCTTCTTCCCCGCCCGGGTCGGCCTCGGCACGGCGGCCCTGACCGGAGTCGGGGCCTTCGCCATCGGCTACCTGCGGCTCGGACCGCCGATGACGGGCCTGAAGATGCCGAGACCGGTGACCGAGCGGGTGGTCATGTTCGAGGGCGGGATGGGAAGTTGGGCCGGCCTCGCGGCGGTGGCGGCGATCGTGGCGTCGCTCGTGCTGACCGAGCGCGCGGCGAACCGGCTGCTGAAGCCCGCGCACGAGGCCCGGCGGCAGGTGCGGGAGGCCTGGCGGCGGCTCGCCGGGCGGGGCGCGGCGCCGCGGTGGGACGGCAAGCAGTGGCGGCCGGGCCCCGTGGGCGCCCGCGACCGTGCGCTGTTCGCGCTCGGGAGCACCTGTGTGCTGGCCCTGCTGCTGTGGGCGGCGGTCGAGGTGCGGCTGGCGGCCACCGGGCACCACCCGACGCCGGACTCCTGGGGGACCGGCCGGACCGGCGCGGCCTACCAGTCCGGGTTCGTCGTCCTGCTGGCCGTCGTCTCCCTCGCGAGCACCCTGGGGACGCCGGGCACCGCCCGGGCGCTCCTCGGCTGCTGGATCCCCGCCACCCTGGTGCTCGGTGCCTGGCCCGGACCGCTCGGCCCGGTCGAGGCGCTGCGGATCCCGGTGTTCCAGGGGCAGTTCGCGGCCGTCGCGGAGTTCTGGGGCCACGGCGCGTTCTGGGCCGCACTGCTGGTCGCGCTCCCGCTCGCGGGGTACGGGCTGCTGCGCACGGTCCGGGCACGGGCGGCGGGTACGGGGGCGGGCGGCTGACGGTCCAGTCGCCGTCCGGCTCAGCCGACCAGCCGGGAAAGTTCGATCGAGTGCCCGGTCCGCTCCGCCTTCGCTCGCAGGTAGCGCACGTTGCTCGCGGACAGGTGCACGCCGGTCGGCACCCGCCGCCGCACGGTGATCCCGAGGTCGGCCAGCTGCTGCGCCTTGTCCGGGTTGTTGCTCAGCAGGTCGATGCCGGTGGTGCCGAGGGTGGTGAGCATCTGGGCGGCGGCGGTGTAGTCCCGGCCGTCCTCGGGCAGGCCGAGCGCCGTGTTGGCGTCGTACGTGTCCAATCCGGAGTCCTGCAAGGAGTAGGCCTCCAGCTTGTTGTAGAGCCCGATGCCCCGGCCCTCCTGCCGCAGGTACAGCAGGTAGCCGCCGGCCTCGGTGATCCGCTCGACCGACTCGCGCAGCTGCGGGCCGCAGTCGCAGCGGTCCGAGCCGAAGACGTCGCCGGTCAGGCACTCCGAGTGCAGCCGCACCAGCGGCGTCCCGCCCTCCGGCACCTCGCCGAACGCGAGCGCCAGGTGCTCGGCGCCGTCGGTGAGGCCGTGGAAGGTGACGGCCTCCGCCTCGGCGCGGTAGCCGTCGGAGAAGGTCAGCGGGATGCGCACACGCGAGCGCACCGTGGCGGGGCCGGGCTGCGGCATGGGTGGGCCTCCGTCGATGAGGAGATGGGTCGGCGAACCGACGAACCGATGGGGTCGAGAGGGGCGGGCCGGGTGGCCCGGGGTGGATCGGATGTCGATGACCGTACTCGTTAGTTCCAATTTGAACAACTAAATACTGTCCGTGCCCGATGCGACTACGGACCGTGGTTCAGCCGGGCTCCGTGCGGACGCGAGGGCGCTGGTGGATCGTACGGTCCGCGATGCGTGGGGTTTCAGCATGTGGATGCGTCGGGAGCCGGACCGTGGACACTGCGAGGATTCCCCCGTTTCCTGGGCACGGGAATGCCTCGCGAACGAGCACCGACGACCACGGAAGGTCCTGATCAGATGCCCGCAACCCCTCCCGCCGCCACCTCCCCGACCTCCTTCGACGCCGAGCAGCGCGTGATCGAGGCGCTCTACGCGGACGTGGTCCGCCGGAACAGGGGTGAGACGGAGTTCCACCAGGCGGTCCACGAGGTCCTGGAGACCCTCGGGCCGGTGCTCGCCCGCCGCCCCGAGTTCGTCGACGCCCGGATCATCGAGCGGATCTGCGAACCCGAGCGGCAGCTCATGTTCCGGGTGCCGTGGACGGACGACTCCGGCGACATCCACGTGAACCGCGGCTTCCGGGTCGAGTTCAGCAGCGTCCTCGGCCCGTACAAGGGCGGGCTGCGCTTCCACCCCTCGGTGAACCTCGGCATCGTCAAGTTCCTCGGCTTCGAGCAGATCTTCAAGAACGCGCTCACCGGACTGTCGATCGGCGGCGGCAAGGGCGGCTCCGACTTCGACCCCAAGGGCCGCTCGGACGCCGAGGTCATGCGGTTCTGCCAGTCCTTCATGACCGAGCTGTACCGCCACCTCGGCGAGCACACCGATGTCCCCGCCGGGGACATCGGCGTCGGCGGCCGGGAGATCGGCTACCTGTTCGGCCAGTACAAGCGGATCACCAACCGCTACGAGACCGGCGTGCTCACCGGCAAGGGCCTCGGCTGGGGCGGCGCGCAGGCCAGGACCGAGGCGACCGGCTACGGCTGCGTGCTGTTCACCGCCGAGATGCTGCACAGCCGCGGCGAGAGCCTGGACGGGCGCCGGGTCGTCGTCTCCGGCTCCGGCAACGTCGCCATCTACGCGATCGAGAAGGCACAGCAGCTCGGCGCGACCGTGCTCACCTGCTCCGACTCCACCGGCTACGTGGTGGACGAGAAGGGCATCGACCTCGCGCTCCTCAAGGAGGTCAAGGAGGTCCGGCGCGGCCGGGTCGCCGACTACGCCGAACTGCGCGGCAGTCACGTCCGGTTCGTCGAGGGCCCGGGCGTGTGGAGCGTGCCCTGCGACGTCGCGCTGCCCTGCGCCACCCAGAACGAGCTGACCGGGACGGACGCGCTGGCCCTGGTGCGGGGCGGGGTGCTGGCGGTCGCCGAGGGGGCCAACATGCCCACCACCCCGGAGGCGGTCCGGGTGTTCCAGGAAGCCGGGGTGGCCTTCGGCCCGGGCAAGGCGGCGAACGCGGGCGGCGTCGCCACCAGCGCCCTGGAGATGCAGCAGAACGCCTCGCGGGACTCCTGGACCTTCGCCCGCACCGAGGAGCGGCTGGCCGGGATCATGAAGCACATCCACGACTCCTGCTTCACCACCGCCGAGCGCTACGGCCACCCGGGCGACTACGTGGTGGGCGCGAACATCGCCGGCTTCGAGCTGGTCGGGGACGCGATGCTGGCCCAGGGCCTGATCTGAGCCCTGCCGGCCGGCGCCGACGGCGCGACTCGCCGTCACCCGGCGATCGGTACCCGACCGGAGCGGGCACCGATTGTCGGGTGCGGCAGGGTGGGTCCTTCCTACGGTGGTGATCAGTAAGGGAAGGACGGGGTCGGAGTGCTGGAACACCTGAACCGGGCGATGGAGCACATCGAACGGAACCTGGACCAGGAGGTCGAGGTCGCCGAGCTGGCCCGGATCGCGATGACGTCGGAGTACCACTTCCGACGGCTGTTCTCGATGCTCTCCGGGATGCCGCTGTCGGACTACGTCCGGCGCCGTCGGTTGACCGTCGCCGGGGCCGAAGTCCTCGGCGGGGAGCGGACGTTGCTGGAAGTCGCGATCCGGTACGGCTACACCTCGGGGGAGGCGTTCGCCCGGGCGTTCCGGGCGATGCACGGGGTCGGGCCCGGTGAGGCCCGGCGCGAGGGCGCGGTGCTCAAGTCCCAGCCCCGGATGTCCTTCCGACTCGTCGTGGAGGGAAGCAGCAGTATGGAATACCGGATCATCGAGCAGCCGGACTTCCGGATCATCGGTCGGCGGGCTCGGGTCCCGCTGGTGCACGAGGGGGTGAACCCGGCCATCGCCTCGTTCATCAAGGGGCTCGGCCAGGAGACCGTCGACCGGATCTCGGCGCTCTCCGGCCGCGAGCCGGAAGGCATCCTCTCGGTCACCGAGTTCTTCTCGGAGAGTCGCGAGGAGGGTGTCGAACTCGACTACTACCACGCGGTGGTGGCGGACGCGGGCACCGTCGTCCCGGACGGCCTGGACGTTCGGGAGGTGCCGACGGGGACCTGGGCGGCCTTCTCCAACACCGGGACCTTCCCGAAGGCCCTCCAGGAGATGTGGCGGGACGTCTTCACGCAGTGGTTCCCGTCCAACCCGTACGAGTTCCGGCCGGGGCCGGAGATCCTGCGTACCCGGTTCCTGCCGGACGGCCAGGCGGAAGCCCAGCTGTGGATCCCGGTGGCACGGGCGCTGCGCTGACGGGCGGCCGTTGACGGCTGACAACTGACAAAAAACAGATGACAGATAACAGATTTCGAAATCTGTTATCTGTCATCTGTTTTTTGTTCTCCCGCTGCCGTCCGCCGACGCCCACTGCCGCCGCCCGCCGCCCCGCCCGCCCCCGTTCGGCCCAGCAGCGCCCGCACCTGTCCTCCCCCGCCCGCATGCTGGGGCGGGGGAGGACGGGGGATCGCAGCCGCTACCCGAGGAGTGGGATCACCGATGGCCAAGGCATTCGGCTTCGTCGACTACGGCGGGCCGGAGACACAGGAGTTCCTGGACCGCCCGGTGCTGGAGCCCGGCCCCGGGCAACTGGCGATCGCGGTCGGTGCGGCCGGGGTGAACCCGGTGGACTGGAAGATCCGCACGGGCCTGCTCGGCCGGGAGCGCGAACTCCCCGCCGTCATGGGCCAGGAGGCCTCGGGCGTGGTCCTGCAAGTCGGCCCCGGGGTCACCGGGTTCACTCCGGGCGATGAGGTGTTCGGCCTCGCGGCCGCCGGTGCCTATGCCGAACAGACGCTGCTGCACGCCGAGTTGAGCGCCCTCAAGCCCGAGGGCGTCGGATTCGACCAGGTCGCCGTCCTGCCCGTGTCGGCGGCCACCGCGGACGACGCCGTCCGTGACCTCGGCCTCGGCGCCGGCCGGACGCTGCTGATCCTCGGCATCGCCGGCGGTGTCGGCAGCGCGGCCGCCCAGATCGCCCGCAGTCGCGGCCTGACCGTCCTCGGCACCGCGAGCGACGCCAACCGCGCGTACGTGGAGTCCCTCGGGGCGGTGCCGGTCCGCTACGGCGACGGCGTCGTCGAACGGATCGCGGCCGCGGCGCCCGACGGCGTCGACGGCATCCTCGACCTGGTCGGGGGCGATGCCCTGCGGGCCGCCGCCCCCGTGCGCGAGGAGCGTACGGACCTGGTCAGCACCGCCGACCCGGCCACCGTGGCCGAACTCGGCGGCCGCTACATCACCCGCTCGACGACCTCCGAGAGCCTGTCCGCGCTGGCGGCCCTGGTCGCCGCCGGCGAGCTGGATCCGCACGTCACCGGCCGCTACCCGCTGGACCGCGCCGCCGAGGCGCTCGCCTTCGTCGAATCCGGCCACGCCCGCGGCAAGGTGGTACTCGAAGTCGCTTGACCCACAACAAGAGTGACGATCAGTCAGTTCAGACCGAGAGATCGAGAACCGAGAGAAGAAGTCGAGAGAAGAAGCCATGAAGCAGAACTCCGTGACCATCGGCGGCCCCTGCTGGGTCGAGCTGGGCACCTCCGACCCGGCCGCCGCCAGCACCTTCTACAGCGAGTTGTTCGGCTGGCGGGCCGAGGCCGATGTGCGCCCCGAGGCCAACGGCTACACCCAGATGTTCCTCGGCGACGCCCCGGCGGCCGCCGTCAGCCCGCGGTTCGCACCGCAGCAGCCCATCGCCTGGTCGACCTGCTTCGCGGTCACCGACACCGACGCCACCGTCGCGAAGGTCGAGGATGCCGGCGGCAAGGTCCTGAAGGAGCCCACCGACGCGTCCGACCTCGGCCGCTTCGCGGTGGTCGGGGACGGTTCCGGCGCGGTCTTCCTGCTCTGGCAGGCCCGCGCGTTCGCGGGCGCCGGGGTGTTCAACGAGCCGGGCGCGCTCGGCTGGGTGGAACTGCTCACCCGCGACCCGGCCGGTGCGACCGCCTTCTACCCGGCGGTCTTCGGCTGGTCCGTCAGCCCGTCCGAGCAGTACACCCAGTGGGGCCTGGGCGGCGAGGACTTCGGCGGCATGCTGGTGATGGACGACCGCTTCCCGCCGCAGGTGCCGCCGCACTGGCTGCCGTACTTCTCGGTCGCGGACGTCGACAACACCGTCGCCCGGGCGAGCGGCCTCGGCGCGGACGTGCTGATGGCGGCCACCGACGTGCCGGGCGGCCCCCGGATCGCCGTGCTGCGCGACCCGCAGGGCGCGTCGTTCGGCGTCCACCTGGCGGGCGCCGAGGGCTGACCCCCACCGGAGACCAAGTCCCTGTCGACGTCCCTGCTCACGCCCCTGCCGAGGACCCCGCCGTCCTCCCGGCGGGCGTAGCCTCCGCCCTCACGCCGGGCGCCGACCGCGGCTGGAACGCCACGCCGCCGCCGTCGCGCCCGCCGTGACGAGCAGCGCGCTGATCGGCACCACGTCGCCGATCCGGTCGTACCAGGTCAGCGTCCCGGGCTCGGTGAGCGGCAGCCGGACGGTCAGCGCGCCGGTGCCGTCGGTACCGAGCCGGGCGAGCTCGCGGCCCTGTGCGTCGAAGGCCGCCGACACCCCGGTCAGCGAGGCCTGCACGGCCGGCCGGCCGGTCTCGGCGGCCCGGATCGCCGCCAGCGAGACGTGCTGTTCGGGTGCCCAGGTGTGCTGGAAGGTCGAGGTGGAGGACTGGTAGACCAGCACCCGGGCGCCGTCCCGCGCGGCGGTGCGGGCGAGGTCGGGGAAGGCCGACTCGAAGCAGATCAGCGCGCCGACCGGCAGCGGTCCGCCGGCCCGGTCGGTGACCGGCAGGACGTGGAAGGCGGTGCCGGGCGCCCGGTTCTCGCCGGCCGCCCGGCTGACGCCGGCGATCCAGCCGAGCACCGGCCGCAGCGGGATGTACTCGCCGAAGGGCACCAGCCGGATCTTGCGGTAGCGGTCCAGTACGCCCGCGGGGGAGACCAGCACCGCGTCCTTGGAGATCCGCCCGTCCGCCTTGCGGGCGTCCTCCCCGGCGATGATCTGCGCCCCGGTGACGGCGGAGAGCCGGCGCAGCTGGTCTAGCGCGGCCGGGTCGCGGTCGAGGTCGGCGGTGGTGCTGCTCTCGCCCCAGACGACCAGGTCCACCGGCTGCCCGCCGAGCGCGGCGGTGGCCTGGGCGCTGGCCTCGAACCGGGCCTGCGGGTCGTCCACGATGCCGGGCTGGATCAGCGCGACGGTGACCGCCCCGGCCGGGGCGGGGGCGTCGCGCAGCGCGAACAGCAGCGGGCCGGCGGCCAGGACCAGGACGGTGGTCAGCGCCGCAAGGGCACGCGGTCGCCGGTGCACGGCGGTCAGGACGATCAGCACCCCGGTGTTGGCGGCCGCGACGGCCGCGCTGACCAGCCAGATCCCGCCGGTCGAGGCCAGTCCGAGGATCGCCGGGTGCTGCCACTGGGTGGCGCCGAGCAGCGCCCACGGCCCGCCGAGCGCGTCCCAGGAGCGCGCGTACTCGGTGGTCACCCAGACCGCCGGGACAACGAGCAGCGCGAGCAGCGCCCGACGGCCGGTCAGCGGCGGGTGCAGCAGCCGGTGGACGGCGTACCCGAAGCCGCCCTGGAGCGCCCCGAACAGCACGGCGAGCACCGGTAGCCCCGGCCCGATGGACGGGACCAGCCAGTACATCGCGGTCAGGATGAAGCCCGCCCCGAACCACCACCCGCGCACCGCCGCCTCCCGCCCGCCGGGCGCGCGCTGCATCAGCAGCATCCCGGGGACGAGCGCGACCCACGCCAGCCAGGCCTGCCCCGGCGCCGGGAAGGCGAGCACCGGTACCGCCCCGGCCGCCAGGGCGCCGAACCGCGCCCGGTAGCGGTGCGGGTGCGCCTGCGGCTGGCCGCCGTGTCCGGACTGCCCGCCGGGTTCGGACTGCCCGCCGGGTTCGGAGTGCTCGCCGTGCTCGGAGTGCCCGGGAGGTTCGGGGCGCCGGGGGTGCCCGGGATCCGAGGAGTGCTCGGGCTGCTCGGGCTGCTCGGGGTGCGAGGGGTGCGGCGTGCGCCGGGCGGGGCTGGTGAGGGCGAGGCGGCGGGGCATGCCCCGTATTGTCCGCTTGGACGGACTACGCCACCAGTGTTCCTGTCACCCGAATGGGCTACGGGAACACCGGTGGCCACCCCCGTGACTCAGCCCTCGTCGCCCTCCAGGTCCCCCTCGGTCTCCAGGAACGCGGCCTGCAACTGCGCGATCAGCTCCGGGTCGGGCTGCTCCCACAGCCCGCGGCTGGCCGCCTCCAGCAGCCGCTCGCTGATCCCGTGCAGCGCCCACGGGTTGGCGCCGGTCAGGAACTCCCGGTTGACCGGGTCGAGCACGTACTCCTGGGTGAGCTTCTCGTACATCCAGTCCGCCACCACGCCGGTCGTGGCGTCGTAGCCGAACAGGTAGTCCACCGTCGCGGCCATCTCGAACGCGCCCTTGTACCCGTGCCGGCGCATCGCCTCGATCCAGCGCGGGTTGACCACCCGGGCGCGGAAGACGCGGGCGGCCTCCTCGGTCAGCGTCCGGGTGCGGACCGTCTCCGGGCGGGTCGAGTCGCCGATGTAGGCGGTCGGCGCCTTGCCGGTGAGCGCCCGGACGGTGGCCACCATGCCGCCGTGGTACTGGAAGTAGTCGTCCGAGTCGGCGATGTCGTGCTCGCGGGTGTCGGTGTTCTTCGCGGCGACGGTGATCCGCTTGTACGCGGTCTCCATCTCCTCGCGGGCCGGCCGCCCGTCCAGCCCGCGGCCGTAGGCGTAGCCGCCCCAGACCGTGTACACCTCGGCCAGGTCGGCGTCGGTGCGCCAGTCCCGGCTGTCGATCAGCTGGAGCAGGCCCGCGCCGTAGGTGCCAGGGCGGGAGCCGAAGACGCGGACGGTGGCCTTGCGCTCGTCGCCGTGCACCGCGAGGTCGGCCTGGACGTGGGCGCGCACGAAGTTCTGCTCCGCGGGCTCCTCCTGGGCGGCGGCCAGACGCACCGCGTCGTCCAGCAGGGCGACCACGTGCGGGAAGGCGTCGCGGAAGAAGCCGGAGATGCGCAGCGTCACGTCGATGCGCGGGCGGCCCAGCTCGGCGAGGGTGATCGGCTCCAGGCCGGTGACCCGGCGCGAGGCGTCGTCCCAGACCGGGCGGACGCCGAGCAGGGCGAAGGCCTCGGCGATGTCGTCACCGGCGGTGCGCATCGCGCTGGTGCCCCACAGCGACAGCCCGACCGAGGGCGGGTAGGCGCCGTCGTTGTCGGCGGTGTACCGCTCGACCAGCGAGGTGGCGAGCGCCTGGCCGGTCTCCCAGGCGAGCTTGCTCGGGACGGCCTTCGGGTCGACGGAGTAGAAGTTGCGGCCGGTCGGCAGCACGTTGACCAGGCCGCGCAGCGGCGAGCCGGACGGCCCGGCCGGGACGAAGCCGCCGCGCAGCGCGTGCAGCACGGCGTCCAGCTCGTCGGTGGTGGCGGCCAGTCGCGGTACCACCTGGGTGGCGGCGAAGGTCAGCACCTCGTGGACGGCCTCCGGCAGCCCGGCGGCGACCTTCTCCACCGCCTCGACCGCCCAGTCCTGCGCCTCCATGGCCTCGACCAGGGCGCGGGCCTGGGCCTCGGCGGCGTCGGTGGCCCCGAGGGTGAGCGCGGCCTCGTCCAGCCCGAGCGCCTCGCGCAGGCCCGGCAGCGCGCTGACGCCGCCCCAGATCTGGCGGGCGCGCAGGATGGCGAGCACGATGTTGACCCGGTCGGTGCCGGCCGGCGCCTGGCCGAGGACGTGCAGGCCGTCGCGGATCTGGGCGTCCTTGATCTCGCACAGCCAGCCGTCGACGTGCAGCAGGAAGTCGTCGAAGCCGTCGTCCTCGGGGCGCTCGTCCAGGCCGAGGTCGTGGTCCAGCTTGGCGGCCTGGATGAGGGTCCAGATCTGCGCGCGGATCGCGGGCAGCTTGGCCGGGTCCATCGCGGCGATGTTGGAGTGCTCGTCCAGCAGCTGCTCCAGGCGGGCGATGTCGCCGTAGGAGTCGGCGCGGGCCATCGGCGGGACGAGGTGGTCGACCAGGGTGGCGTGGGCGCGGCGCTTGGCCTGGGTCCCCTCGCCCGGGTCGTTGACGAGGAACGGGTAGATCAGCGGCAGATCGCCCAGGACGGCGTCCGGGCCGCACTCGGCGGACAGCGCGGCGGTCTTGCCGGGCAGCCACTCCAGGTTGCCGTGCTTGCCGAGGTGGATGACGGCGTGCGCGCCGAAGCCGCCGTCGGCCTGCGCGGCCTCGATCCAGCGGTAGGCGGCCAGGTAGTGGTGGCTCGGCGGCAGGTCGGGGTCGTGGTAGATGGCGACGGGGTTCTCGCCGAAGCCGCGCGGCGGCTGGATCAGGACGAGCAGGTTCCCGGAGCGGATCGCGGCCAGCACGATGTCGCCGTCCGGGTTCTGCGAGCGGTCGACGTAGAGCTCGCCGGGGGCCGGGCCCCAGTGCTCCTCGACCTGCTCGCGCAGCGCCTGGGGGAGCGTGGCGTACCAGCGGCGGTAGTCGGCGGCGGGGATGCGCACCGGGTTGCGGGCCAGCTGGTCCTCGGTGAGCCAGTCCTGGTCGTAGCCGCCGGCCGCGATCAGGGCGTGGATCAGGGCGTCGCCCTCGTGGGAGGCGTCGAGCGAGGAGTCCTGGGGCGCATCGGAGGAGCCGCCGTTCGTGCCGTCCAGCCCGGGCAGGTCCGAACCCAGGTCCATGCCCTCCGCGCGCAGCCGGTTCAGCAGGCGGATCGCGCTGGCCGGGGTGTCCAGGCCGACGGCGTTGCCGACCCGGGCGTGCTTGGTCGGGTAGGCGGACAGCACGAGCGCGAGGCGGCGCTCGGCGGCCGGGATGTGTCGCAGCCGGGCGTGCTTGACGGCGGTGCCGGCCACCCGGGCGGCGCGCTCCGGGTCGGCGGCGTAGACGGTGAGGCCGTCCTCGTCCAGCTCCTTGAAGGAGAACGGGACGCTGATCAGCCGGCCGTCGAACTCCGGCACCGCGATCTGGGTGGCGGTGTCCAGCGGGGACAGGCCGTCGTCGCTGGCCTCCCACTGGGCGCGCGACCAGGTGAGGCAGAGCGCCTGGAGGATCGGCCGGTCCAGGGCGGCGAGCGCGCCCGCGTCCCAGGCCTCCTCGTCGCCGCCGGCCTGCGCGTCGGCCGGGCGGGTGCCGCCGGCGGCGAGCACGGTGGTGACGAGCGCGTCGGCCTCGCCGAGCGCGGCCAGCAGTTCGGGCTCGGCGCCGCGCAGGGAGGCGCAGTAGTAGGCCCTGGCCTGCGCGCCCTGGTCCTCGATCGCCTGGCAGAGCGTCTCGACGAAGGCGGTGTTGCCGCTCATGTGGTGGGCGCGGTAGTAGAGCACCGCGACCGTCGGGCCGTCCTGCGTGCGGGCTTCGCGCTCCAGCGGCCCCCAGGCCGGGGCGGAGGCGGGCGGGGCGAAGCCGTGGCCGGTCAGCAGCACGGTGTCGGAGAGGAAGGCGGCCAGCTCGGCGAGGTTGGCGGCGCCGCCGTGCGCGAGGTAGGCGTGCGCCTCGGCGGCGATGCCGGCCGGGACGGTGGACAGCTCCATCAGCTGGGCGTCGGGGGCCTGTTCACCGGTCAGCACGATCACCGGGCGGGGGCCGGCCAGCAGCGCGTCCAGGCCCTCCTGCCAGGCGCGGCGACCGCCGAGCAGGCGCACCACGACGAGGTCGGTGCCCTCCAGCAGTGCGGGCAGGTCCTCGGGGGTGAGCCGGGCCGGGTTGCCGAGCCGGTAGCGGACCGGGCCCTCGGCGGCGCGGGCACTGAGCAGGTCGGTGTCGGACGTCGACAGCAGCAGGATCATGCGAAGGCCCTCCCGGCCTCGGAGCCGCCCTGAGCCGAAGGGCGCGCCGGCGTGGAAAGTGACGAGTGACGAGCGACGGACGAAAGCGCGCGGCACGCGACCGGCGAAGGAGTGCGGCGGCGTGTGGCCGGCGAAGGCGAACGACGGCGTGTGGCCGGCGACCGAAGGAGCGCCGAGGCGTCGGCGAAACGCCCGCAGTCGGGCGGGCGTGAGGCGCCCGGGGACCCGGGCACGGGCATGCGGCAGCGCATTGCTCTTCGAGCCTTCCTCGGGGTCCGCGCCCCGGGCCGGTGGAGGACGGCAGGAGTTCCTGGCTCCCGCGGCCGTCCGGTCTCCCGGTGAACCGCGGTCACAGTGGCGGGACCGCACCGGGCTTGCACCGGTTTCCTCCCCTGCGCCGTCGCTGGCGTGCGGACGGTCCGCGGGGACCGTCCGCCAGCATCGTACGGGGTGCGGCTGACCTGGGGGAGGGCGATCCCGGGGAGGCCGCCCGGAGCGCCCGGGGTGTGAGGCGACGGACAAAGGCAACCGATCGGATCATCTGTATGCTCGCGCCCATGCCACCGACACCCGACGCCACCGCGCCGGGCGCCGCGGTGCCCGACCGGGGGCGCGCGGACGCCTGCCCAGGGGCCCTTCGTCTACACCCGGCCGACGACGGCGCCCTGGCCCGGGTCCGCCTGCCCGGCGGTCTGCTGACGGCGCGTCAGGCGCTGGCGCTGGCCGACGCCGCCGAGGCGCTCGGCGACGGCGAACTGGAGACCACCTCCCGCGGCAACGTCCAACTCCGCGGCCTGGCTTCGCACTGCGGGGCCGAACTCGCCGAACGGCTGCGCGCCGTCGGCCTGCTGCCCTCGGACACGCACGAACGGGTCCGCAACATCGTGGCCTCCCCGCTCGCCGGGCTCGACGGACACGGTTTCGCCGACGTGCAGGCCTGGGTGCGGGAACTGGACGCGCGGCTGTGCGCGAGCGACTGGGCGGCCGGGCTCTCCGGCAAGTTCCTGTTCGCGCTGGACGACGGGCGGGGCGACGTCGCCGCGTTCGACGCCGATGTGACATTGATCGCAGGCCCGGACGGGTCGGCGCTGCTGCGCCTGGGACGGGCCGCCCACGGGCGTCCGGTGCCGGCGGGGCAGGAGGTGACGGCCGTGCTCGACGCGGCTCGGGCCTTCCTGCACGCGCTGCGGGAAAGCGGGCGCAAGGCCTGGCACCTGCGCGAGGTCCCCGAGCTGCTGCCGGCCGGGCCCGTGTCGGTGCCCGCCTTCGCCGGGGCCGCGCCCGCGGTCGGCGTGGTCCGCACGGTCGGCCCGTTCCCCACGGTCGGCCGGCTGGCCACGCCGGCGGGCGGGGCCGTGGCGGGCGGGCTGTCGGTGGGCATGCGCTTCGGCCGGGCCGGTGCCGCGCAGTGGCGGGAACTCGCGGGCGCCTGTGCCGGGGAGATCCGGCTGACGCCCTGGCGCGGCGCGGTGCTGCCGGGGGCGCCGGCCGACCGGCTGCCCGCGCTGGCGGCGGCCGGGTTCCGGACCGCGCCCGGTTCGCCCTGGGAGCGGGCCACCGCCTGCACCGGGCTGCCGGGGTGCGCCAAGTCGCGGACCGACGTCCGGGCCGATGCGGCGCGGGCGCTCGACGCGGCGCGGGCGCTCGATGCGGCCGTCGCCGGGAGCCTGCCGGTGGTGGGCCTTCCGACCGCCGGTCTCCCGGTGCACTGGTCGGGGTGTGAACGACGCTGCGGTCATCCGGCCGGGCGGTGGGTGGACGTGCTCGCCACCGGGCAGGGCTACCGGGTGACGGTGAACGGTCCGGCGGCCGCCGGGGCGGCCGTGGACGTGACGAACGAGGAGATGGCCGAGGCGGTCGCCGAGGCCAGGAGGACCACGAAGTGATCGAGTACGAGAAGGACGGCGCGTCCATCTACCGCCAGTCCTTTGCCACCATCCGTGCGGAGGCCGACCTGGCCGCCCTCCCGGCGGACGTCTCCCAGGTCGCGGTGCGGATGATCCACGCCTGCGGGATGGTCGACCTGGTCGAGGACCTGGTGTACTCGCCGGGCGTGGTCGCCTCCGCGCGCGCGGCGCTGCGGGCCGGGGCGCCGATCCTGTGCGACGTGAACATGGTGGCGAGCGGCGTCACCCGCAAGCGGCTGCCCGCCGACAACGAGGTCGTGTGCACCCTCACCGACCCGTCCGTGCCGGAGCTCGCCCGGAAGATGGGCAACACCCGCAGCGCCGCCGCCATGGAACTGTGGCTGCCCCGGCTGGAAGGCGCGGTGGTGGCCGTCGGCAACGCGCCGACCTCGCTGTTCCGGCTGCTGGAGATGATCGAGGCCGGCGCGCCGCGCCCGGCCGCGGTGATCGGCGTCCCGGTCGGCTTCATCGGCGCCGCCGAGTCCAAGCAGGCTCTGGCCGCGCACCCGTCCGGCCTGGAGCACCTGGTGGTGCGCGGCCGGCGCGGTGGCAGTGCGATCGCCGCCGCCGCCGTCAACGCGATTGCGAGCGAAGAAGAGTGACGGATCGTCAGATCACTGGTACTGGCCGACTCTACGGGGTCGGGCTCGGCCCCGGCGACCCGTCGCTGGTGACCGTCCGGGCGGCCGAACTCATCGGCAAGGCCGACGTGGTGGCCTACCACAGCGCCCGGCACGGCCGGTCCATCGCGCGCTCGATCGCCGAGCGCTATCTGACGGGTGGTCAGATCGAGGAGAAGCTGGTCTACCCGATCACGGTCGAGACCACCGACCACCCGGGCGGCTACCGGGGCGCGCTGGACGACTTCTACGAGGAGGCCGCCGCCCGGCTGGCCGCCCACCTGGACGCCGGCCGCGACGTCGTGGTCCTCGCCGAGGGCGACCCGCTGTTCTACGGCTCGTACCAGCACATGCACAAGCGGCTCGCGCACCGCTACCCGACCGAGGTGGTGCCGGGCGTGACCTCCGTCAGCGCCGCGGCCGCCCGGCTGGGCCAGCCGCTGACCGAGGCCGAGGAGACGCTCACCGTCATCCCGGGCACGCTGCCCGAGGAGGAGCTGACGGCGCGGATCGCCGCCGCCGACTCCGCCGTGATCATGAAGCTGGGGCGCACCTTCCCGGCCGTCCGGCGGGCGCTGGAGCGGGCCGGCCGGCTCGACGACGCGCAGTACGTCGAGCGCGCGTTCATGGACGGGGAGCGCATCCTGCCGCTCGCGGAGGTCGAGGGCGAGACCGTCCCGTACTTCTCGGTGGCGGTGCTGCCGAGCAAGGTCGCGCCGCTGGAGCCGGTGGAGCGGCGGACGGACGGCGCGGGCGCGGTGGCCGTCATCGGCACCGGACCGGCCGGGCCGCTCTGGCTCACCCCCGAGGCGCGCGGCGTCCTGGCCGAGGCGACCGACCTGGTCGGCTACACCACCTACCTGGACCGGGTGCCCGAGCGGCCGGGGCAGCGGCGGCACGCTTCGGACAACAAGGTGGAGTCCGAGCGTGCCGAGTACGCCCTCGAACTGGCCCGACGCGGGCACAAAGTCGCGGTGGTGTCCTCGGGCGACCCGGGCGTCTTCGCGATGGCCACCGCCGTCCTGGAAGTCGCCTGCGAGGAGGCCTACCGGGACGTTCCGGTGCGGATCGTCCCGGGGATGACCGCGGCGCACGCGGCCGCCTCCCGGGCCGGTGCCCCGCTCGGGCACGACTACGCGGTGGTGTCGCTGTCGGACCGGCTCAAGCCCTGGGACGTGGTCGCCCGCAGGCTGCGCGCGGCGGCCGAGGCGGACCTGGTGCTCGCGCTCTACAACCCGGGATCGAAGTCGCGCACCACACAGGTCGCCCTCGCCCGGGACCTGCTGCTGGAGTACCGCGCGCCCGAGACGCCGGTGGTGATGGCGCGCGACGTCGGCGGGCCGACCGAGCGCGTGCGGATCGTCCGGTTGGGCGAGCTGGATCCGGCGCTGGTCGACATGCGGACGATCCTGCTGATCGGCTCCTCGCAGACCCAGGCGGTCGAGCGGGGCGGTGGCGTGGAGGTCGTCTGGACGCCGCGGCGGTACCCGGAGTCGTGACGGGCGACAACTGACGACTGACAGATGACAGCTAACAGATTTCATCATCTGTTAGCTGTCATCTGTTTTCTGTTACCGGGTCGGCTTGGTGATCACCAGCTCCGTGTTGTGGTCCTCGCCCGCGCCCAGCAGTGCCGCCGGCCGGCCGTTCGGGTCGTTGTACGACAGCTCGCGGTACAGCGCGGCGAGGTTGGCGTCCGAGGTGCTGCCGAAGTCCGTGCCGTACGGAGCGGAGGACTCGATCAGCGTCGTGAACAGGGAGAGCGTGCCGTCCCCGTTGTCCGCGATCTCGATGATGCGCCCGTGCTGCGGGTAGTCGATGTGCGAGGCGGTGTTGATCTCCCAGAACGCCCGCTCCGGCACCGCGTGGCCGTGCGCCGTGACCTTGTTCATGTGGGTGTGCCCGTTCACCCACGCGATCACGTTCGGGTAGCGCTGGAGCAGCGCCACCAGCTCGTTGCCGTCGTGCCGCTTCTCGAAGATGTTGCGCGGGTCGGGCAGCAGGTTGCCCATGGTGGTGCTCGTGTGGTGGCTGAACAGGAGGATCACCTCGTCCGTGCTGCCGCCCGTCACCTTGCGCCCGTCGGTGTCGTACCAGTGCCCGCTGTGCGCCTTCAACTGCTGTTCCAGCCAGCGCAGTTGCGCGGTGCCCAGGGAGCCGTCCGCAAATCCGGCCTGGTTGGTGGTGTCCAGGCTGATGCCGACCACCTTCTCCGAGACGCGGAAGGTGTAGTAGAGCTTGCCGCTGCTCACCATGTCCGAGGTGAAACCGTGTCCGTACGGGCCCGCGCCGGTGTGTGCCGGGTTCAGGTGGGCCTTGGCGAACTCCTTGAGCGTGAAAGGCCGTCGGCGCTCGTCCGGGGTGATCCGGCGCACCGCGTCGCCGCTCGCGAGCAGCTTCGCGAGCAGGAGCGCGGCGCCGGCCGGGTCGCGGCGCAGCGAGTCCATCAGCTGGGCCGCGTCCGCGTCGTCGCAGCCCTCCAGCTTGTGCTGGCCGGTGTAGAGGTCGTTCAGCAGCCCGAGGTCCGGCAGCGAGCCCTCAAGGCTGTCGTCGTGGTTGCCGACCGTCGTGTACCAGGGCGTACGCAGGCCGGGGGCGTCGAACGGCCGGCCGGCGGCGTCGAGGAAGCCCGGTATCCGCGGGAAGCCCTTCGCCTTGTAGCCGTCGTTGTAGGCGAGTTCGGGGTTCCAGTAGGCGGCGTTGCCCGAGTTCTGCACGCCTTCGTAGCGGTTCGGGTCACCGGTGTTCTGGGCGAGCCGGCCGCCGCCCATGACGGTGAGGTACCAGTCGAGTTCGGCCTGCTCGTGGTTGTCGGTGTTGTCGCCGGTGGCCATCACCATGCTGAACGGCATCCCGGTGTAGGGGCCGCCGTCGAGCGCGTTGACCCGCTCGACGAGGGCCGAGACGCCGCGGGCGTTCAGGGCCTCCTGCGGCCGGTACGCACTGCCGTTGAACCGGGCCAGGTACTCGAAGCGCACCGGGGACTCGGTGTCCACCAGGTGCAGGTCGCTGAACTGGACGAAGCTGGCCAGCCCGGTCCGCCGGTCGTCCCGCCCGGTGCCCGGCGCCGCCAGGTCGCCGCGCACCACCAGGGGCCAGCCCGGCCCGGCCGTCAGTCGCTTGTACCCGCCGGTGCCGACGGGCGTGGCGACCTGGTCGAGCGTGGTGCCCGTCGTCCTGACCGCCCGCGCGGCGGTGGCCGCCAGTGCGCGCTCGCGCTCCGCCGCCGAGGCGAACTGCCCGCCGCCCAGCGACAAGGCCGACCAGGCGGCGGCCACCGACGTACCGGTGAGGAACGTACGCCGACTCATCCCTGCCACAAAAACCCCCACATGCTGATGGCCCGGCCGGACAACCCGGACACCGGACCCCGTGTCATGAACCCGCCTCTGGCGGACCGCCAGATTACTCACTGGTAGGGGTGGGGTGCGAGGCTCGTGCGGAGAACTCTTCGGGAACGCGGGGCAGCGGCCGCTCCCCGACTCGGACACCGGGCCGCGGGGCCCTGCTCCACCGCCCCCGGTCGGGGCGCGGCCGGGCGAATGGGGGAAAATCGGTACCGACGGCCGGTGCGGCCGCACCTCAACGGAGCCGGAAGCGAGACGCAGGTGGCCAAAGCGGGAGCCGAAGCGGGAGCCGAGGCGGGGGGCCGGGCCGGCCAGCTGAAGAGCAGCGGCCTGCGGCACGGCTGGACCACGGGCGCCTGCGCCACCGCCGCCACCAAGGCCGCGTACACCGCGCTGCTGACCGGTGAGTTCCCGGACCCGGTGACCATCACCCTCCCCAAGGGCCAGCAGCCGGCCTTCGCCCTCGCCGCCGATGAACTGACCGCCGGGGGCGGGGTCCTCGCCGTCAGGGCTCTCGCCTTCGGGGGCCGGGCCGCCGTCCCGCCCGGGCCGGCGAGCGCGATGGCCGCCGTGGTCAAGGACGCCGGCGACGATCCCGACGTCACCCACGGCGCGCTGATCCGCTCGACGGTGCGGGCCGGCGAGCCCGGCGCCGGAGTGGTGTTCCGGGCCGGCCCCGGGGTGGGGACGGTCACCAAGGCGGGCCTGCCGCTGCCCGTCGGCGAGCCCGCGATCAACCCGGTGCCCCGGCAGATGATCCGCGACGCCGTGGCGGAGGTGGCCGCCGCGCACGGCGGCAGCGGGGACGTGGTGGTCGAGATCTCCGTGGACCGCGGCGAGGAGATCGCCCGTTCCACCTGGAATCCACGGCTGGGCATCCTCGGAGGCCTGTCCATCCTCGGCACCACCGGCATCGTCGTCCCCTACTCCTGCTCCGCCTGGATCGACTCCATCCGCCGCGGCGTGGACGTGGCCCGGGCGGCGGGCCGCACCCACGTGGCCGGCTGCACCGGCTCGACCTCCGAGAAGGTCGCCGTCGCCGTGCACGGACTGCCCGAGGACGCGCTGCTCGACATGGGCGACTTCGCGGGCGCCGTCCTCAAGTACCTCAAGCGCCACCCGGTGCCCCGGCTGACGATCGCGGGTGGCTTCGCCAAGCTGTCCAAGCTCGCGGCCGGTCACCTCGACCTGCATTCGGCGCGCTCCCAGGTGGACAAGGGGTACCTGGCCGAACTGGCGCGGCGCGGCGGGGCCGGCCCGGTGTTGGCCGAGGCGGTGGCCGCCGCCAACACCGGGTTGGAGGCGGTGCAGTTGTGCCGGGCGGTCGGGGTGCCGCTGGGCGATCTGGTCGCCGAGGCGGCGCGGGCGACGGCGCTCGGGGTGCTGCTCGGCTCGCCGGTGGCGGTGGACGTCATCTGCATCGACCGCGCGGGCACCGTCGTCGGCCGGGCGGAGCCGCTCGGGCCGTGACGCTCTCACAGAATCGCGGCAATACCGCCTGGTGATGTGAAGATCTGACGTTCATACGGGACGAGAAACGGACAAAAGGAGTGTCACGCCCACCCCCGGCTCTGTCGTCATCTCAACCATGAGAT
This sequence comes from Kitasatospora sp. NPDC098663, assembly GCF_044760075.1. Taxonomy (NCBI): domain Bacteria; kingdom Bacillati; phylum Actinomycetota; class Actinomycetes; order Kitasatosporales; family Streptomycetaceae; genus Kitasatospora; species Kitasatospora sp. NPDC098663. The sequence continues at coordinate 34,877 of NZ_JBIWAP010000060.1, forward strand.
ATGGTCTGGCGAGTGACAGGCGACTACCTCACCCGTATCGGCACCCTCATCCGTACCGCCCGCCAGCACCGCGGCTGGTCCCAGGCGCAGCTCGGCGAGGCCCTCGGCACCAGCCAGAGCGCGGTCAACCGCATCGAGCAGGGCAAGCAGAACGTCAGCCTTGAGATGATCGCGCGCATCGGCGAAGCCCTCGACAGCGAGATCGTCTCCCTCGGCTACTCCGGCCCGATGCACCTGCGGGTCGCCGGCGGCACCCGGCTCTCCGGCGCCATCGACGTCCGCAGCAGCAAGAACGCCTGCGTCGCGATCCTCTGCGCCTCACTGCTGACCACCGGACGCACCACGCTGCGCAGCGTCGCCCGGATCGAAGAGGTCTACCGCATCCTCGAGGTGCTCACCAGCATCGGCGTCAAGAGCCGCTGGACCAACGACGGCCGCGACCTCGAACTCACCCCGCCCGCCGAGCTCGACCTCGCGGCGATGGACGTCGAGGCGGCCCGCCGCACCCGCAGCGTGCTGATGTTCCTCGGCCCGCTGATGCACCGCGCCAGCCGCTTCGCCATCCCGTACGCGGGCGGCTGCGACCTCGGCACCCGCACCGTCGAGCCGCACCTGACCGCGCTGCGCCGCTTCGGGCTGGAGGTCGCCACCACCGGCGGCGCCTACCACGCCTCGGTCGAGCCGGGCACCCCGCTGGACCGTCCGATCGTGCTGACCGAGCGCGGGGACACCGTCACCGAGAACGCCCTGCTGGCCGCCGCCCGGCACGACGGCGTCAGCGTCATCCGCAACGCCTCGCCCAACTACATGGTCCAGGACCTGTGCTTCTTCCTGGAGAAGCTGGGCGTGCGGATCGAGGGCGTCGGCACCACCACCCTCACCGTCCACGGCGTCCCGGAGATCACCTGCGACGTCGACTACACCCCGGCCGAGGACCCGGTGGAGGCGATGAGCCTGCTCGCCGCCGCCGTCGTCACCTCCTCCGAGCTGACGATCCGCCGGGTGCCGATCGAGTTCCTGGAGATCGAACTCGCGGTGCTGGAGGGGATGGGCCTCGACTACGACCGGACCCCCGAGTACCGGGCCCACAACGGCCACACCCGCCTGGTCGACCTCACCGTGCGCCCGTCCAAGCTGACCGCGCCGATCGACACCATCCACCCGATGCCGTTCCCCGGCATCAACATCGACAACGTGCCGTTCTTCGCGGCCATCGCCGCGGCCGCCCACGGCACCACGATGATCCACGACTGGGTCTACGACAACCGTGCGATCTACCTCACCGAGCTGACCCGCCTCGGCGCCGACGTCAAGCTCCTCGACCCGCACCGCGTCCTGGTCCAGGGCCCCACCCGCTGGCGCGCCGCCGAGATGATGTGCCCGCCGGCGCTCCGCCCCGCGGTCGTCATCCTCCTTGCGATGCTCGCCGCCCAGGGCACCTCCGTCCTGCGCAACGTCTACGTCATCAACCGCGGCTACGAGGACCTCGCCGAGCGCCTCAACTCCATCGGCGCGCAGATCGAGACCTTCCGCGACATCTGATTCGATCCGGACCTGAACGGCGGTCAGATGGCCGACCGGCCCCATGCGTTGGGCCCGGTCGGCCCGGTTGGTTCGATCGGCCGGACAGGGCCTAGCGGCAATGCTGGTGACTTAAGTTCTGTCTCGCTGGGTGATCGTGACGGTGGCGGGAGCGGGTGGTGGCCAGTTGTGGTGTTGGGCGCGTTTGAGGGGCCAGTTGGACATTTTGCGTTTGATGACGCGTGGGCAGGATCGCTGACGCCGTGGTGGCAGGAGGCGTTCGGTGATCTCAGCCAGGGTGCGGGTCAGTGCGCGGGCGAGTGTGCCGGGGGGAAAGCGCCGCCTGGGCGGGGACCTGGCGGCGAACCACCCGCAGGCTGCGGGTGAAGGACAGGCGGTCGGGGTCCAGGCCCTCGCTGAGGGCGGCCTGGTGCATCAGCCGCCGGATGGCGTGGTGGACCAGGAGGAACCCGTAGATCTCCTGTTCCACGCCCCAGGGGTACTTCGATCGCAGGACGAGCTTGGGGCCGCGCTGGTGGGTCTTGATCTCGTCCAGCGTGGTCTCGATCTCCCAGCGCTGGGCGTAGAGCGCGGCCAGCTCGCGGGCCGGCGCCTGTGCGGGGTCGAGGAGGGTGGTGACCAGCCGGTAGACGGTCGCGTCGCCGGTGCGGGCCAGGGTGTACTCGACGACCCGCACGGTCACGGGGTTGCGGCGGCTCTTGTGGTCCGGTTCGGCGTGGACGGTGCTGAGGTAGGAGCCGCAGCACGGGCAGGGCGGCGTTGGTGCGGACCCGCCACAGCAGGTCCGCGCCGCTGGCCCGGGCGGCCTGCCACAGCTCGAAGCCGTAGAAGCCGCGGTCGGCCAGCAGCAGCATGCCCTCCCGCAGGTGGGCGAACAGCCGGCGCGCGAGCGTCTGCTCGCCGGCCGACAGCGGGCCGGTCTCCGCTTCGATGACGGCGTGGGTGCCGCACTCGGCCAGTGCCACCAGTCTGGCCTGCGGGAACGCGCCGATGCCGCGTCCTGTGCCGGGGCGGCCGAAGTGCGTGTCGTTGGCCTCGGTGTCCGCCAGGTCCAGGGTGGTGCCGTCCACGGCGACCAGGTGCCAGCGCCGGTACCAGGCGCCCGCCGTCCCGGGCACGGCCAGCGGGCGGCACACCCGTGCGAACAGTATCTTCAGCGGCTCGACGCCGAGCCGTTGGCGGGCGCGGCCGATCGCGGCGGTCGTGGGCACCCGCCACGACCGCCGCCCGTCTCCGAGCCCCTCGCCCAGCAGCCGGGCGACCTCCTCGTAGCCCTGCCCGAAGAACAGGCACATCGCTAGGACGAAGTACACGACCACCCGCGCCGGCAGCAGACGGCTGCGTTTCTCACCCCGTCCGGTCTCGGCGATCACCTCATCGACCAGACCCGGCGGAAACGCCTGGGTCAGCACCCCGATCGCGATCCGGTCCGACAACCGCTCACTCGCAGGCGACTTGACCTGCCCCACTCTCGCCACACCACACCCAACGAGACAGGCACCCCAAAGTCACCAGCATTGCGCCTAGGGCGCGTATTCGGTCGTGATCAATCTGCGCGATTTACCTTCGCAGCGGGTCCAGTTCCGGTAAACCGTGGTGCGTGACGCGAGCGCAACT
>NZ_JBIWAP010000061.1:0-37718 GCF_044760075.1 Kitasatospora sp. NPDC098663
CCCGCGGAGCGGGTCCCTACGGGCCTTCGGCCCTCCGTTCGCGATCGCCGTTCCGGCGATCGGCGGACCCGCTCCGCGTGTCCGCACCCGGGCTTCGCCCGGGTGGGCCCGGCGCTTCGCGCTCGGGCCGGCACCACTCCGCTTCGCTCCATGGCGCCGAGGGGCTGAGCCTCGGTCAACCAGCTGTTCAGGGAAAATAGCTGATCTCACGACAGGCTGACTAGGGGAGGGGGTGGCACCGTCGGGGGCGCGTGCGGGTCGGCTTCACTCCCGTCAGATTGGCCTGGACCCCGGTCTAGACCACGATTCGGGCCCCGTCCAGGGCGGGGATGCGCTACGCTCGGAGGGTAAGCAGCGGTGCCGGTGTATCAGTCTTAGCCTGTCAGGTGATCCTGCCGGACACGGGGTCCGGACTCGCCGATTCAAGGATTCCCGGAAATTCTCGCACGGGACCTTATAGGCTACGCAGGACCCACTCGCTAATGGACTTGAATTTCGGTCCGAACCGGCATCAAAAGGCTCGTTCGGCGGTTGTATCAGAAACGCGTCGTCAGCATTTCCTGCCAGATCCCGGGTGCGGCCCGGGGCATTCGAGGGGAGACCTTTCTGTGAGCGTGGAGACTTTCCTGGCTGAGGCTCAGGAGCCCGAGGAGGTCACGTTGCGGGGGCACCAGGAGGAGGCCCTGGAGGCCATCGTGCGGGGCCTGTCGCCGCGGCCGGGGGTCGAGGTGCCGGCAGGGCTGCGGGTGAACGTGAAGATGGCCACGGGCACCGGGAAGAGCTACGTCGGGGCGGTGGCCGGGCAGCGGATCGCGCCTCGGGGCTCCGTCCTGGTGGTGGTGCCGACCCTCGATCTGCTGCTGCAGATGATCGGGTCGTGGCGCAGGGCCGGCCGTTCGGGCGAGATGTACGCGGTGTGCTCGCTGGAGGCCGGCGAGCTGCCCTACGGCGTGGGCCGCTCGACGAACCCCGTGCAGATCGCCTCCTGGATCGCCGGCGCCGCCCGCAGGCGCCGGCCTGTCACGCTGTTCGCCACCTACGCCTCCACCGGTGCCGTCCAGGACGCCTACCAGGTCGACCCCGCCCTGCTCGGCGGACCCGTGCCCCCGCTGGACCTGCTGCTGTGCGACGAGGCGCACCGGTCGTCGGGGTCGGTGGAGAAGACGTGGACGGTGGTGCACGACCAGGGGGCGATCCCGGCGGTGCGCCGGCTGTACATGACGGCGACGCCGCGGGTGTGGGCGCCGCCAAGGTCGGTGCGGCGGCGTGAGGGTGCCTACCAGCCGCTGGAGGAGGGGCTGCTCTGTTCCATGGACGACACCGGGATCTACGGGGAGTGCGTGTTCGACCTGGGGCTCCAGGCCTCGGTGGACCAGGGGCTGCTGGCGCCGTTCGAGATCGTGGTGCTGGAGCTGCGGGACCCGGTGAGGCACCGTGAGGCGGCGCGGCGTCAGCCCCTGCCGTACGGGCCGGGGGTGGGCGAAGACGAGGAGGACGACCAGGTCCACCCCGAGCGCGTCGCCGCGATGCAGGCCGCCCTGGTGAAGACCATGGCGGAGCGGAAACTTCGGCGGGTCATCACCTTCCATACCCGTACCATCGAGGCCCGGTATTTCTCCGAGACGCTGAACCAGACCGTGGAACGCCTCCACGACGAGGACCCGAAGAAGTATCCGGATGAGTTCTGGGCGCAGTGGATTTCCGGGGAGCACCCGACGGATTTTCGGCAGGAGGTCATCGGCGGCTTCGGGACGGCAGAGAATGAAGGACTTCAGCACGCGGTCCTCTCGAATTGCGTCGTCCTGGGCGAGGGAGTCGATATCCCGAGCGCGGACGGCGTGCTCCTCCAGGGCCACGGGTCCATGGTCCAGACCATTCAGCGGATCGGCCGGGCCGTCCGCCTCGACCCTGACAATCCGGATAAGGTCGCGTCCCTTCTCGTGACCGTCTTCCTCAAGGAGGACGAGGAGCCCGACAATTTCCTGGAGTCGGACTCCTACGCGCCCCTGGTCAAGATCCTCACCTCGCTGCGGGCCCACGACGCCAAGGTCGTCGAGAACCTCGCCGTCCCCCAGCACAGCGGCCACCGCACCAGCGGGCGCAGCGCCGAGGCGGTGCGGCCGCCCGGGCTCTCGGGGCCGGACGGGGCGCCGTCGTTCAGGCTGCCGGTGCGGTTCCTGACGCCGAAGGACCCGGATTCTCTGGCGCTTTTCGTGCGGACCAGGGTGTTGACCGGCGAGGGGCAGTACTGGCGTGAGGGGATCGCGCACGCCAGGGCGTGGCATCAGGAATTCGGGAATCTCGAAGTGCCCTATTCGGAGATGGCCGGAAAGGAGGGAAAGTTCCCGCTCGGGAAATGGCTGTCGGACCGGCGGGTGGAGTATGCGGCGGGTGATCTGGCGCCACACCGGGTCGACATGCTCGACGGCCTCGGCATGGTGTGGTCGGTGCCGGACGCGCGGTTCGAGGCCGGCCTGGACTGGGCACGGGTCTGGGCGAAGGGGCACGGCGGCTCGCTGGCTGCGCCCGCCAGGGCGTCGATCGGCGGCTACCCGGTCGGCACCTGGCTCGCCGGGCTGCGGGCCGCCGCCCAGGTCCCCGACGGCCAGGCCGGGGCGCTCCCCGCGCACCGCCGCCGGCAACTGGAGGAGATCGACCCCTGGTGGTGCCCCGCCTGGCCGATCACCTGGCAGCGCACCTACTCTGCCGCCCGCCGCTGGTGGATCGAGGCCGACGGCCGCGTCGACTGGGCACAGCTGCCCGACGACGTCGTCTTTGAGGGCGAGCCCCTCGGCCGGTGGGTACAGGCGCAGCGGGCCGGCTTCGCCGCGCTCGACCAGGAACAGCAGGACCTGCTGACGGCGATCGGCATCGAGGAGGACCAGGAGCTGGCCGCCGCGCGGGCGGCCGCCGCGGCGAAGCCGAAGGTGTCGCGGGTTGACCGGTTCGCTCAGGGTCTGGCGGCGTTGGCGGCCTTCGTCGAGCGCGAGGGGCACGCCCGGGTCCCGCGCACCCACAAGGAAGACGGGACGTCGCTGGGGACCTGGCTCAACAACCAGAAGGCCCGCCGGGACAAGCTCAGCGCCGAGCAGCTCGGGCAGCTGGAGGCCCTGGGCGTGGCCTGGTAGGCCCGCCCAGGCCAGGCCCGGTGTCCCATTTGCCCGGCGGTACGCTGCGGAGGCCCTGAGAAAGCACTGGAGGCCGTCACCCTGCTGGGTGACGGCCTTCCGGCGTTGCGGCTGTCCGTCTATTTGAGCGCGATCCAGGCAATGACCGCCGCGGCCACGGCGGCAATCGAGCCAATGGCGGTCCAGATGACGGCCGTCCGCTGGAAGAAGGGCTGCGGCTGCGGCTCGTTTGTCTGGGTGGTGGCAGTGGCTCCCCGGTCCGCGGTGGTGTTCACGATGCTGACCGGGGAGCCGTCCCCTGCCGTGACGTGGAGCGCCTGTTGCGCGGCGCGCTCGATCTGCTGAGGATTCGGGTTCTGTTGTCCAGGCGGCATGGAGGCTCTCACTTCTGCGACAAACCGGGTCAACCGGGTACGGATACGGTCAAGCAGGCCCTGAAGGCTGGTCACCGAGACCTGCCAGTAGAGGCCAGTGATATCGGTGCCGTCGTTGCCGAATTCGCTCTGCTGCTGCGACATGATCAGCGCGAACTCCGCACCGCCGGGTGGGCTGAGATGGATGATCCCGCGCTCCGACCGGGCGATGAGGTCCTCGATCTCCTTGACGCCCAGCCGGATCGGCGCTGACTCGCCGACGCCGCGTTCGCGTGCTGCCTGGGGCAGCTGGTTCACACTGATACGGCGGCGGCTGCCCGTCAACATCTGCCCGGGGCGGTAGAGGTCGATGCTGACTTCCAGCGCGGCCGGCAGCTTTCGGAACTCGGGAAGTTCTTCATCTGCTCGGTACCCATCGAGTTCTTTCAGGGCCCAGGCCCGCAGTTCCTGATGGCGCGCGTAGCCGCCCAGCATGAGGCACCGGCGGAGGGCTGAGGCGAGCGAGGCGGCTTCGTCGAGGACTGCGCCTTCCAGCTCTTCCAGCCCACGGATGTCGGGCAGCACCCGATCGGGGGATCTCACAGCGAACTAGTCTGCCGGGTCGATACCGCCCCGGGCGAGCCGTTTGTGCGCGTGCTCGCCGAAGGCCGCGTCGACTGGGCGCAGCTGCCCGACGACGACTTCGAAGGCGAGCCCCTCGGCCGCTGGGTGCGGGCGCAGCGGGCCGGCTGGCCGGGCCTGGAGGAGGACCAGCGGGACCTGCTGGCGGCGATCGGTATCGAGGAGGGCCAGGAGCTGGCCGCCGCGCGGGCGGCCGCCGCGGCCCGGCCGAAGGTCTCCCGCGCGGACCGGTTCCAGCAGGGCGTCGCCGCGCTCGCCCGGTTCGCCGAGCGAAGCTGACACCGGGCCAGTTCGCGCAACTCGCCAACCACGGAGTCGAGTGGGCGTAGCAGGCCGCTCTGGCACAGCCAACGTCGGTGTGTTCTTGCCTCGCGGTGGGTGCCAAGTCGGGGGCCGCCACCCGCGAGAGTGGCGGCCCCGACTTCTTCCGCTCTCGGAGCTACTCCCGCTGGGTCTGCGGTGTTCTGGGAGATCTACTGGGTTAGCGCGGTGATGGCCTGCTCGGCCATCTGTACGCCGATCGTGGCCGCGATGGTGGTGCCGGCCTCCAGAAGCTTGTCCTTGGCCTGGGTGGCGATCTGACGCAGCCGCCCTGGCTCGGGGTGCGCGGAGGATGCTTCGGCGTGGAGGTCCTGAGCGATGCGGTCCAGCTCCGCACGGTCAATGTCGGACATGCCTAGGGTTGCGCTGACCTGGCCGATGTATCCGGCGAGCTGGGCGAACAGCGTCGGGTCGACGCCGTCGGTGTTGTTCTGGGTGAAGTTCTGCTGCTCGCCGATGATGACGCCCTTGGCGTTCGGCATGTAGTTGTTGTACGTGGGGCCGAGTCGGGGCTGGTTGATGTGGTCCTGCACGCTTCCTCCGGCCAGGGCGCAACGGATGCCCTGAGGTGTGGTGGTGACGGTGGCGGGGTTGGGGCACTCGATCAGTTTGTGCCGGGCCAGGTGGGTGAGGGCTTCGTGCAGTTCGGTCTCGGTGATCTCGGTCCCGGCGAAGTAGGCCGTGGATGTGCCGAGGAACAGCACAGGGTCGGTGGGGCCCTGGTCCTCGGTGGTGTCGAACAGCCACCGGTGGAAGGCGTCCATGGTGTAGCGGATCCGGGCGGCGCGGTCGTGCCGCAGCTTCTTCAGGCGGTGAATCGCGGCGCGGCCCGCATCGGTGAGATGGACGTCGGGCGGCGTACCGGTGTAGGGGTTACGTGAGACCACGGCGAGGTCACGCTGTTCCAACTCGAAAGCGAGTGCTTCTGGGTCCTCATCGTGGAGCTGGAATTCTTCGATGAAGCAGCCCAGTCTGAAGAGGTGCGAGGGGTTTTCCCGGGTCCGGTCGTCCAGCCACATCAGGAGCCGGGCCAGCACCGGGTCACCGTCGCTGGTGTCATGGCTGGCTACGACGCCGCCTTCGGCCGATGTCTCCGTCTGAACTGGTACGCGGATCGGGTTTCGCCGGGCTGCGCGCTCGTAGCTCTTGGCGATCTCCTTGACGTGCTTCTCGATCGCACGCATGTCAATGGAGTTGTTGCGGGCCACTTGGTCTCCTGGCTCTGATGCTTCAGCCCAGGGTACGCGTGGGGTCCGACAAAGCGGCTGTCCGTTCATCAGGTAGTAAGGCGCTGGGGCCCTGCGAAAGCCTGGAGGCCCGCCCCCACAACTGCGCCAGTCCGCGGCAGGAAAGCACGGGCTGAGCAGGGGATCGGCTCGGTGCAGGTTGACTGGCCGACAGGGGCGTGTAGGCTCCGCCGGTTTCAGCCCTCGCGTCTGCCCGGTCTTCCCGGGGGCGAATCCGCTCCCGGGCGCCCCTTGACTGGCCCTCTCACCCGTCTACGGTCCACGGCCGTCGGACCCCGCAGAACTCCGCCAGCGCCACCAATACGCGCCGGCCCCGGGGCCGTGTCCATCCTGTACGACGCGAGAGGAACACGTCATGAACGAGAACAACCGGTCCCAGACCCCCAGCCCCGGTGGGCAGGCTCCGGATGCCGACAGCGGGCTGCCAGCACGGCCGGTGCGCGGACGGCGCGCCAGGCCGACACGGCATTCGTGGGTCACCGCCCTCCTGCTCGCCGCGCTGGGTTCGCACCTTCTCCCGGCTCTGACTCTGACGGTGGGGCAGGTCGAGATCGTGGTGCGCTTCCGGTAGCAGCACAGGCCGGTCCGCTACCCGCTCGGGGGTTCGGGTGCGGACCGGCCTGTCCAGTGTCCGCAGTCGGTTGCCGGGGTGCCGCCCGGATTGCTCCGGGCGGTATCAAGGGGTGTCGCCGGCCCAGTCCCAGCGCCGGGGATCCGAAGGCCGCGGTTCGTAGTGGGCGCGGCCGCCGGGCCGCCGGCGCCGAGGCGGGCACCGCACATGGGGCGGCACCCGCGTCCGCGTCTGCGGCCATGGCGAGAAGGTCTTCGGGGTGCCCGATGGCGAGGCCGGTCACCAACCGGGCGGGGAGAGGGGTCGTCACGTGCTGATCCTTCACTTCTCGATGGATGCTCGCCTCGGTGACAGCCGGTCAGAGCGGTCACGGAGCGCGTCTGGGATCAGCATTTCGGTCGGACATGGGAAATGTTCAAGGCGTGAGGGTAAAGATTTTCGGATCAGCATGTTCCGATTTAGGGCACGGGTGGCCACATCGGGCGCATGGGCGGCCCCGGCGCCTCTACGTCCAACCGGCAGTACAGCATTCAAGTAGTGAATAACTCAATGGTCGAACTAGATGTTCGAGTTCAACTCTCGAATAAACTGGGCGGCCGACCCCCAGACCCCGCCTCCGGGTCCCGGCAGGGGCGCACCCGGCCGCACCCCCAGGGCGTTCCCCCGCCCCGCCCCGGACGCCCCGAAGCGGTCACCCTGTCCGGGTGTCGACCCGGCGCGAGCGGTAGACACACGTTGCCCGCAAGGAACAGCACGAGCCGTCGAAGCCCGTCGGCGAGAGCAAAAGGAGAAGGCTGGACAGCTTTCCCGCTCGGTCACCGGGCTCCGCTCTCCACCCGAGGTGCGACTTCGCCAGCCGTGTCCGCGCCTCCGCAAGCTACGTGCGGCGGATCGCCCCGGTGGAGAAGAACTGGACGAGAACCGCTGCAATATGCACCGCCGCAGTGGCCTCCGCCACCGTCTCCCGGTCGGTCGGGTGCTGCTTGCCGTGACGGCTGGTCTGGCCGCCCCACAGCAGCGACATCATCGATCTCACCATCTCGATGCCGTCCTGCGGGTCCCTACCCTCGATCTCAAAGACCAGCCTGTCCTTCAGCTTGGGCAGCTCGCCGAGCATCGTGCCCAGCGTCGCCCGCCCATGGGCCGGCTGCAACGTGGCTTGCGCCGCGCACTCCACCGCCTTGATCGCCTCGCTGTAGGCCACCACCGGGTCCGGCGTCACCGCGGTGACCCGGGCGAACGCCTCCTGAAGGTGCTCGGACGCCGACCCGCGCTCCGGACGCCTCCCGCTCTCGATCGCATCGCGCACGGCATGCTCCACACCGATGTCGACGCGGGTCACCAGGGCCTTGCCGTCGTCGCGGATCGTGTACCGGGAGCGGGCGTCGTCGAGGAGCACCTGCAGATCCCGCCGGTCCACGCGCTTCGGCATACCAGCCAGCGTGTCCAGCGGGGAAAGCCGCGGCGGCATGAGGATCGGGAACCCATCCGCAGTGGCCTCGACCGGGAGCAGGTCGAGCAGGGCATCGACAGCTTCGAGCAGCCGCTCCGCAGGCGTCCAGTAGGCGAGGCGCTCGCTGTAGCCGATGGCGCTGTAGTCGCTCTCGTCGTCCCCCTCCAGCACGAGGTCGCAGCGCACCGCGACACGCCGCCACGCGCCGCCGCCTCGGCGCCGGACAGCACTATGCAGCCACTCACGCAACGGCGTCTCCAAGGACGACGGAACGTCCTCACGCAGCGGCACGGGGGCTCCCTCGCGGTGGGTGAGCGGGGTCCACGGAACGGTCATCCGCTCACCGTAGGGCGTGGGTTCACTGCGCCGCACCAAGAATTCGACGAACTGACGAAGGATCATGGTCCTCCCCTCCGCACCGGCCTACGACCGGGAAGACCACCTCGGTCTCCACACCTTCCCCGCCCCGTCGACGGCCGTGGACAGCAGCGCCAAGGCCCACGAGGCCCCGACGCCCGTTCATCCGGGCGGGTCCAGGTGCAGAAAACGCCAGACGCGGCGTCCTCCGCGCGGCATGATCCGTTGCATGGGTGATGAGACGTCGGCCCCGTGGGTGTACGACCAGGTGACGAAGAGGTGGGTCGACCTCTCGCTGGGCGTCGCCGGGCTGGAACCCGGTGAGGCCGGCGGCCGGTACAGGTGCCGGGCCTGCCGGGAGCGGCTGGTCCTGCGCAGCGCGAAGCCCGGTGCGGTGAACTCGCCGCACTTCTCCCACAAGGCCGGTGCGGACTGCTCCGCGTCACCGGCGGTGCGCGAGCAGCTGGCGATCGATGACCGGGTCGTCATCGAGTTCCGGCAGCGGATCACGCGTGCGTGGCCTGGGATGACGTGCGTGCTGGAGTACCCGGCCGGGCTGTACGACGACGGCGAGCAGCCGGCGGTCGTGCTGCCGCCGGCGGTCGTGGTGCCGGGCGGGCTGGACGGCCAGGGTGCCCTGGTGGTGGAGCGGCCGCGCCGCCCGGTCGATGTGGAGGAGGTGCAGGAGCGGATCCGCACCGTACGGGCGCGCTACGGCGTCGGCGCCCGGCACGTGTGGTTCTGGACGCACGACGTGCTCCACGCGGCCCGGCTGGCCGACCTGCCGGTCGCGCCGCGCGGCCAGCCGAAGACCAAGCACGCGACCATCGCGCCGACCGCGCAGCAGCTGGCCGTCATCGCCTCGGGGGGCCGGGTCTACTTCCTCGACGGCCAGCAGGTCCTCGTCCCCTACGGCGTGCACGACATCACGCACGAACATCGGGCCGGAGAGGACTGGGACTTCCGCGACTGGCGACGGGACTGGCGCCACGACTGGCGGATCAGCCACCCCGTGCCCACCTCGGACGCCTCCCGCTGGGGTCTGGCCCCGGTCGCCTTCCAGGAACTCACCCGCACCCGCGGCGTCTTCACACTCTCCGCTGCCAACGACCTGATGCTCGCCCTGGAGCGCTCTCAGGCCGGCCGGTGGAACCACCGCCGCTCGGAGGCCTCCAAGCTCTACCGGGAACGCCACCAGCCGCCGCTGCCGGCAGCGCCCGCTCCGGTCGGCGGGCTCTCCCCCGCGACGCCGGCCTCACACCAGACGGCCAGGCAAGCCGAACCGACCCCGGTCCCAGCCGAGCACCCCCGTGCTGTGGCAACTCCGATGGCCGCCGCCAACCCCGTCCCGGCGGCATCCGGCACCGACCCAACGAGCGCTACGGCGCGGCCCGGCCTGGAAGGAGTGCGGGCGGTCGACCAAAGCGTCGGGTCCGACGACGACTATCTCCTCGCCCCGGCCGCACCCGCTGACTCCCCAGTCCGGCTGGCCCACGTCCCGCCCCCGCCTGCGTACCCGCCCACCGTCCACCTGCCCGGCTACCAGCCCCTCCAAGTGCCGCCAGGCTTCGACCGCCACGGCTGACGGCTGCCCCCGGGGCAGCCCGCGCGGCGTCCGTTCCCTGCCGGGCGTGCAGGCGACGCGCTCTCAGCGCTCGTCCGGCTCGCCCAAGCTCCAACCGCTGACCGCCGCGATCAACCCGCGCCAGGCCGGCAGCTTCCGGGCGGTGCGGCCTAAGCGGACGGTGACGTCCTTCAGGTGCAGGAAGCGCGGGTCGGGGGATCGGCGGCGGCGCCCGTCCTCTGCGGCCTGGTCCAGGTGCCCGAGCACCTCCCGCACGACCTTCCGCAGTCCGTAGTAATCGGCCTCCCCGATCTGACGGACGTACAGGTCCTCCCACTCTGCGGCCGAGATCACGGTCCCCGTGACGAGCGCCCCGTCCATCACCAGCGTCACGACGATGGCCTCGGCGACCTCCCGGTGCTCCACCCCGACGCGCAGCAGTTCCAGGTACGGGTCCGGGTAGGCCTCCCCTTGCAACATCACCCGTAGCGCCGGCTGTACCGCATCTCGCCACGACACGTGTCGCTCTCCCTGAGTCGTCGTCGGTTTCAGGCCCGATCCGAGGAATTAACCGCGGTTAATCGTAGGGGGCCAGGCCTTCGGGTGGGGTGGTTCTGCCGTTTCGTCAGCGTCTGAGATGCTTGTCCGGTCCGAAGTACCGGGATGGCTCCGGGAAGTCAACGGAGTCCGAAGTACCAGGTTGACGCCTGGGAAGTCGACGGATCAAGGAAGAAGAACATGGCAACTGTCATCGTCGTCCTCAATCGCAAGGGCGGCATCGGCAAATCCACAATCACGGTGAACTTGGCCGCGACGACTGCGGCAGTCCTCACGCCTGACAAGGGCGCGCAGCAGGATGGACTTCTCGCGCCGGTGGCCGCAGTGTCGCTGGACCCTCAGGGGTCCAGCGCCTGGTGGGCTGAGCGAGTCGGTGACGACCTCCCCTTCATTTTCGCCGAGGCCTACGACGATCTGGACGACCTGAAGCGTCTACGCGAGGCCACCGCCGTCGACATCGTGATCGTCGACACCCCGGGGTGGACTCCGCCTGAGGCTCGGGATGAGAACTCAGGAGATCCGCTCGGTGAGGGACGCGTCGCGGATTCGATCCGCGCGGCTCTCGACAACGCGGACCATGTCCTCGTCCCCATCGAGACCGAGTCTCTGGGGTGGCCTCCCACCAGGGACACGATCGAGCAGGTCATCAAGCCCCGTGGCATCCCCTTCACCGTCGTCGTCTCCAACTGGGACCCCCGGGACGGCGAAGGAGACAGGGACGACACCAAGAAGTACGTACGGAACAACGGCTGGCCGCTGGCAAACACCGTGATCCGCCACTACAAGCTCCACTCGAAAGCGGCCGCACTCGGCCAGGTCGTGACCCAGTACGCAAAGAGCCGCACCGCTCAGGAGTGCCAGGCCGACTTCAGCAACCTTGCGCTTGAGATGCAGCTGCGCATCGCGCGTACCCGTGAGAGGAACTCCTGATGGCCCGGCGCGTCAACGTCTCCGATCTCCTGGGGACCCCGCCGCCCGACACCGAGAGCGCCGAGGAAACCGAAAGGCCGGAGAAGGCGGACCGCCTGATCCACGTCAAGGCGTCGCGCCTCATCCCCAACCCGCACAACCCACGCGACGAAGTGGGCGACCTCTCCGACCTCAGCTCGATCCAGGAGATCCAGCGACAGAGCCTCCTGGTCGTCACCAGGGCCGCCTACCTGGCTCTATACCCCGAGGAGACCGAGGCGCTCCGCGGGTACGACTACGTCGTGGTAAACGGGTGCCGGCGTCATGCCGCCGCCGTGCAGTACGGGCGCGAGCAACTCGCGTGCGCGGTCAATGACAGCGTCGCACGCTCCCGCGCGGCCCTGCGCCGCGCCGCGTACGACGAGAACGTCGAACGCCGTGACCTCGACCCCATCGAGGAGGCCAAGGCGGTCGTGGCGATCGTCTCGGAGTACCCGACCGCCAAGGAGGCCGCCGAGGCGGAGGGCTGGACTGGGGCGTGGATCTCGCAGCGGCGGAGTCTCCTCAAACTGCATCCTGAGGTCCAGGCTCTGGTTCGTTCACACGCCCGTACCGGCGGGGAGACAGGCCTCTCGATCCGCGTGGCACGTCGGCTCGGGTCGGTCAAGGGCATCGAGGAGATGTCTGCCGAGCAGCAGCTGCACCAGCTGGATCGGCTTGCGGTCGAAGACACCGCGAAGAAGACTGCCGCCCGCCAGGCTTCCAAGATGCCAGCCTCCACGCAGACACCCGCGGGCGCCGAATTTACCGCGGTTAATCCGGCACAGACGGACCTGAGTCGTCCCGCTGCGGCCCCCACGGCCGGAGCGCCCTCGGCACTTGCCGCGGTTAATCCCGATGTCGTCGACGGGGCTGCTCTGCCGGAACCCCGCTCCGAAGGCGCTGCCGAGCGTGCCGATGAGGGAGAGCGGCTGGTCGGCGATGCCGTACGGGAGCTGGTCCGGCTAGCCGGCGGGCCGGCGCGCATGGCCGATGCTCTCGCTGATCATCTGGCGTCTGAGGCGCTCCATGCCGTTGCCGAGCGGCTCTTGGCCCGGGTCCAGTAGGTAGCCCGATGCCGCCAGCATGCCGGCGGCATCGGATAGAACGACGAAGGCCCGCACCCCAGCTTGGGTTCTAACGGTCCTCGCAACTCCCACAGATCGCAGGTGTTGCGAGAACCGTTAGAACCCAAGCTGGGGTGCGGGCCTTCGTCGTGGCGAGGTTCAGGCGGCGGTGATGAGGGCGGCCGCGGCAAGGGCGACCAGCGCGGCGACGGTGAAGTCGGAGGCATATCGGAGCAGCCGCATCTTGCGGTGACAGAGGCCGGAGAGGACGCGAAGGCGGTCCAGGCGGCGGTCGGGGATGAGTTCAGCACGCAGTTCGGTGAGGTCGCGGGTGGCCCAGTGGGCGTAAGAGCTGCGGTCGCGGTTGTTGATGCGGGGGCGGACGACGAGGACGGCGAGGAGGGTGGCGGCGAGCAGGAGGGCGGCGGCCGGGGTGATGACGAGCAGGCTGGCGCCCAAGGCCTGGGCGAGGATGGCGACGGCAGCCGTGAGGACGCCGTCCAGGCCGAGGAGCAGACCAGCCTTGCTGTCGGTGCGGGCGACCTCCCCGATCACGTGGGCCAGCGCCTCGACGGTGTTCTCCTCAACGCGGTCGGCTGCCGGAGCGGGGGCGGGGTTCTGGATGGTCGTCACAAGCGGGGCTCTCCTTCGGGGTGGGTGACCGGCCCCGGCCGAGCCGGGCAGGCCCCAGGGGCGGCAGCAGTCGGTGATGCTGGCGGTGGCGACGAGGGCGCCGGTCGTCAGCGCGGGGGCGCCGGGCCGGGCGAGGACGGCACGGACGAGCGGGTCGGCCTGGCCGTCGCGGGCGAGGGTGCGAGGGGCGTGCAGGGCAACCGGGCCGCGGCGCCCGTCGTCCCGGCCTGGGTGGCAGCGGGACGGCGGGCGCGGTGGTGGGCAGCGTCAGTGCCCGGTCAGGCCGTGGTGCCGGTGGGGTCGGTGTCGGCCGGCTCGCCTCGGAGGGCCGTGGCGAGGATGGCGGCGTGGTCGAACGCCAGCGGCGGCAGCTCGTCGTGCTTCCACCAGCGGGCGGTACGGGCGTCGTCCCCGACCGTTCCCCGCCGTCCGGGCCTGGCTGGCTCGGTTGGTGGGGCGCGGTGGTGCGCGGTGTCAGTACCCGGGCGTCACCGGCGGGGTGGGGTCACTGGTGGCCGAGGGCCGCGTCGGCGAAGTGGCCGGCTCGCCGATACGGCGCAGCGCTTCGGGAAGGGCGGTGTCCCAGTTGCCGGTGAAGTGCAGGGCCCGGTCGTCGATGTAGAGCGCGGCGCCGAGTTTCAGGTTGGTGACGAGGACTTGGTGGCCGGTCCAGTAGGCGAGGTCGGGGTTGTCGTTGACGATGGCGTCGATGCCGTGGTGGGTCAGCCAGGCCGCGATGGCGGGGTGGTGTTCTCGGCTGCGCGCTGTGTAGACGAAGACGGATCGTCGGGTCTGGAGGGTGTGCAGGGCTTCGAGGGCGCCGGGGATCGGGTCGCCGTAGATCCGGCCGTCCTGCCAGCCCTGATCGTGCCGGACGAGTGTGAGGTCGAAGTCGAGGCCGACGGCGTGTGAGGCGGGGGAGTCGGGGTTGAGGGGGATGACGGTCACGCGGGTGGGTTCTCCTCAGTGGTCGAGTCGGATGGTGATCGGGATGCGCCGGTCGCCCGGGTCGGGGCGGTGGGCGGTTCGGCGGTGGGCGGTGAGGCCGAGTGGGCCGCCCTGGATCGGGGAGCGGCAGTTGGGGCAGGAGCTCCACCAGGCGGTGCCGGGCGGCAGGTCGGCCGGGGTGAGCGGGTGGGGGTGCGGGCCGGGTGCGGCGCGCGTCATCGGGGCCTCCGGGAAGTGGAGGCCCGGCCTGCCGAGGTGGGTGGGCCGGGCCTGGACGGCGGTCGGTCAGGCCGTGGCCTGACGGCGGGTGATCTCCCGCATGCCGTCGATGCGGTGGGCCTGGTGGCACAGGCGGGCGGCGAGGGAGGCCAGGCGGTCGGCGTCCTCGGTACGCGCGCCGCGGCTCAGGGCGCCGGCGTAGTGCCGGGCGGCGTCGGCGAGTTGTTGCGCGTCCAGGGCGTGGCCCTGGAGCTCCCGGTCGATCGCCGGGTCCGGGTCGTGGGTCACGGGGTGCTCTGGTCGGCGGGCGGTTCCGGGGACCAGGCGCCGGTGGGGTCGTCGCCCCAGTCGTCCTGGTTGTCGGTGGTCGGGGTCGGCGGTGCGGTTCGGGCGGGCCGCCGGGTGAGGAGGTCGCGCAGGGCGGCGAGCAGGCCGCGGCGCGGGTAGGTGGGCTGGTCGGTCATCGAGGTGGGTCAGCTCGCGGCGACCTGGGTGCGGGTGTTCGCGCGCCGCTGGACCTGGTGGTAGACGTGGGTGGTGCCGGCCGACGTGGTGTCGGTGGTGACGGCCAGCAGGTCGGGGCGCTGTTCGGCGATGACGGGGAACTGCTCGTAGATCCAGCCGTCCGTGCGCTGGAGGAGCACGCGATCGGCGGCGAACTCGGTGGTGTGCAGGCTGAACTCGAAGTCGGCCTGCTGGCTGCGGGCGATGCGGTGGGTGAGCATGCCGACGGCGGTCTCGTCGTCGGGGCGGGTGGGGATCGGGCCGGGCAGCGCGCGGCACTCGCCGGCGTGTTCGGCGGCCCGCTCGCTTCCCCTCTCGAAGTCGAGCGGGCGGGGGTAGGTGTTGTCGGTCATGGTCCAGGTGCGGGTGCAGCCGAGGCAGTGGACGCCGTGGTCGCTGGACGCCTGCCCGTCGGACAGGGCTCGGGTGTAGAGGAGCACCTGGGCGCCGACGAGGTTGGCGTAGCGGACCCGGACGAGCAGTCCCTCGGGGGTCCACGGGTCGGGCTGCTGCGGGGGAGCGGCCGGGGCGGGGGAGCGGCGGAGGAAGAAGTTCACGGCGGTGTCCTTGTCTTTGGGGTTGGGGTTGGTGTCGGCCGGGCGGCCGCGGCAGGCGCTGGCCGGTCCTCGCCGGAGGGTCTGGCGGGGACGGGCCGGTGGGCACCGTGGCGGCGGGGTCGGCGGCGGGCGGCGGCGAACCGGGCGGCGGTCAGGCCGGGACGGCTGCGGTGCGGGCGAGGGTGAGGAGCTGTTCGAGCTCGGTCAGGGCGAGGCCGTCGGCGCATTCCAGGCAGCAGCCGAGGGAGGTCGGGACGCAGTGCTCGGCGACGGCGCGGCACAGCGGGCAGGTGCGGCGGGCGAGCATCATGCGCTGGTGGGCCTGCCAGCGGGCCGGGGTCATCGGCCGGACCGGCAGGGCGAGGGAGCGGCGGTACAGGTACCCGAAGCGGAGGCCGTTTCGGGTGATCACCTGCGCGGCGGGTTCCTGGCCGCCGGGCCGCAGGCCGACTGCGCGCAGTTGGCGGCGGGTCATCAGGTCCGGGGATGGGTTCCAGCGCCAGGGGTAGGTGGGCAGGCCGCCGTGGAGCTCACCGGTGGGGTCGAGATCGGATGCGCGCACGCTCTCTCCTCCCTGGCGGTCAGTGGCTGTGGGCCGGTTCGAGGTAGGCCGGGCTGGCGGCCCTGACGTGGTCGACGTGGAGGAAGCCCTCGGCAAGCAGCTGCTCCGCGGTGGGCACCAGGCGTTCCTGGTCGACCAGGACGTGCTCCGGGACGACGCGCTCCCGGTTCGAGTTCTGCGTGCGGCGGCGTTCCAGGGAGACGTCGAACAGCACCGCGACGCAGGGGCGCTGCCAGTAGCGGGCGCGGGCGAGCAGGCCCGCCCTGACGTGAGGCAGGAGTGCGGTGCTGTCCACCACGGTCGTGAGCGAGCGGGAGAGCCGGGCGTCCAGCAACAGCGTCTGGACCTGGTCGGCGACCGGGGTCGCGGACTGGTCGGCCTCGGTGTCGGTTGCCATGGCGCGGAAGTCGTCCAGGCTCAGGCGCCAGGTGGCCGGCCAGCGGCGGAGGGCGAGCGTGGTCTTCCCGGCACCGGACCCGCCGACCAGGACGACGACGGAGCCGGGAGCGAAGGTGAGGGTCACGGGCGGGTGCCTTTCGGATCGGTGGTGGTGGGGCCGGGGCCGGCTGCTGCGCCGAGCGGGTCGGCGCAGCAGCCGGGCGGGGTGTCAGCTGTGGGCGGGCGGGAGTGCCTTGGTGGTCGGTTCGGTGGCGGCCTGGTGGTGGCGGAGGGCGAGCCAGGCGCCGGCGGCGGTCATCAGCCGGCCGTCGCCGAGGGTGTCCAGCGGGGCGGTGTCGATGTCGTGCATCAGCTCGGCCGGGTGGAGCTCGCGCATGTATGCGATGGGGGCGAGGTGGAGGACCTCTCCGGTGGCCAGGACCTCGATGGTGGAGCGGTCGGGCTGCTGCTGGCCGTAGGACAGGACCTTGCAGACCTGGGTGTGGTCGGGGTTGCCGGTGAGGTAGCGGTCGGCGTCGCGGTAGAGGACGTAGGTGCCGGGGAGCGGCTTGGCCGGGGCGGGGGTGGTGTGGGGCTGGGTGGTGGGCTGCATCGCGGTGTCCCTTCGACGGGACGTCAGTTGCCGGTGCGGAGCATCGCGCGGCACTCGGCGGCGTGGTGCTGGGCCCAGGTGCGCAGTCGGCGCGGGATGCCGAGGAGTGCGAGGTCGGCGGCCCTTTGCTGGGTGCAGGTGTCGAGGGTGTCGGTGGGGCCGTAGGGGTCGGCGCAGCCGGTGGCGGTGCAGGAGGCTCGGAGGGTGATCTCGTAGGTGGGGTGGCCGTCGAGGGCGTCCCAGGATCGGGTGCAGTGGCCGGTGTCGCAGCGGCCGCTGGTGGTGGTGTCGAGGGTGATGTCGACGGTGGCCTGGCCGGCGGTGAGGTAGCGGGCGAGGACGTCGTCGGGCCAGGTGGTCTGGGTGGTGGTCATCGCGTGGGGTCCCTTCGGTGGCTGTTAGAAAGGCGGTTCGTCGCTGTAGTGGCGGGTCGGGCTGGGGCGCCAGGGCAGGCGCCAGGACGAGAAGTGGGTCATGCAGTCGCAGTGCTCCCAGCCGTCTTCGAGGTACCAGCCGCGGTGGTCCTGGCAGGTGGTGCAGCCGGGCTCGGGGATGCGGTCGATGAACAGGTCGTACGGGCCGGCCATCACCTCCCAGCGGCCGATGCGCAGGCGGCGGGGCAGCTTGGCGAGTCGGGCACGCAGCCGCTGCGCGAGGGGACGGCGGGCGGGGGCGGGCGGCGTGTGGGAGGCGGTGGCGAGGTCGCGCAGAACCGTGACGGACGCTTCGAGCGCGGGCGGCAGGGCGGGGTCGGAGCCGAGCAGGTTCAGAGTGGCGGCGTAGACGAGATCGGCCTGGGTCACGCGGGGTTCTCCTCGGTGTGGTGGTGTCGGCCGGGCGGCCGGCCCCGTCCCCGGAGCGCGCCGCCCACCGGGCTGGATTGCCGGGCGGGCGGCGCGGTTCGGGGGCGAGGCCGATCGCCCGGTCAGCGGATGAGCGCGAGGACTAGGACGACCAGGAGCACGGGCACGACCGCGAGGACGGAGCGCGGGATGTCGATGCAGCCCTTGAGCCGCTCGATCTCGTCGCTGATCGACTCGCACTCGGCGAGCAGCCGGGCGTGGGGGCGGGAGCCAGCGGGGACGTTGGCGAGGGTCTCGCTGCGTTCGTGGAGGACCGTGCGGTGGGCGGCGATCTGGGTGTCGCGCTCGATGGCGAACAACGGGGTGGGTCCTTCCGGATCGGGTTCGTGGGTGGTTCGCGGTGCGGGAGGATGGGGGCGGGTCGGCGGCGAGGCCGGCCCGCAGCGCGCCCTCGGGTGCGGTCGGCCTCCGGGGTGCTTTCTTCATCCCGGAGGCCGGCGTGCTGAGCGCTCGGCTACGCAGAGCGAACGGCGGGCTTGAGTGCGGGCTCCGCGTCCTCCACGTCGGTGCGCACGCGCTGGCAGGTCGAGCGCGTGCTCTTCTCGTCGCCGCGCAGCAGGTCCTTGGCGATGAGCGCGGCGTAGATGTCGGAGACGAGCGGGCGGCGGCCGAGAGCGGTGTAGAGCTGACGGACGGTCGCCCGGCGGGCGTACGTGAGCGCGGCACCGGACAGGGCCATCGGCTGCTGAGCGTCAGCGGCCTGCTGGTGAGCGCTCGTGAGTGCGCGGTGAGCGCTGCTGGTCCCGCCACCTGCGGCGATCTCGCGCTCAGATGAGCGATCCAGGTACACGCTCTGAGCGGGGAGCAGTTCGCCGTGAGCGGTGGGCAGGGGCTGCCCGCCGTGCGGCGGGCGCGGACCCTGGTCCTCGTGAGCGCCACTATCGGTGCCGGTGAGCGGTCCGACGGGCGGAGCGCTCACGCCGTGCTCGCCGTGAGCGCCCTTCGCGTGGTCGATGATCTCGTGCACGCGCCAGATGGCGATCGGTACGACCGTGGCGAGCGGAACCGCCAGCCACCACAGCACCCGCCACTGTCCGTGAGCGTCCATCTCCACGCCGATAACGCGCAGGTCGGTCAGGATCGCCGCGATCTGGCACAGCATCATCACCCCGAGCGCGATCCGCGTCTCCACCTTGAGCTTGCTGCGGGTCGCCGCGACCACCCACCCGTCCACGCAGACGGCGAGCAGCCACGCCAGGGTGGAGTCCATCCCGGCGGTGACCGCCAGGGCGTGTTCCTTGTAGGAGGTGTACGCCAGGCCGGCCCCAAGCACGGTGCGGGTCAGCAGGAACGGCACCAACCTGACTCGGTTGTCCGCAGCCCGGCGCAGCGTCCGGCCCAGCCAGCGCTGCCGCTTCTGCGCGCGGCGCTGCTCCAGCTGCTCCTGCTCAGCGCGCAGCTCGCCGACCTGCTGCTCCGTCTCGGCCAGCTCGGCCAGGGCCTGTGCGGTGACCTGGTCGGCGTCGCGGCGGGCCGCCAGCAGCAGGCGCTGGCCATCCGCTTCCGCCTTGCCCCGGGCGGAGCTGGCCTGGCGCAGCTGCTCGCCGATCGACTGCCGGGCCTGCTCGATCTGCTGCTGTGCCTCGGCCTGGAGCTCCTGGGCGTCGGCCTGGCCGCGTCGGCGCTGCTCGGCGGCCTGGCGTCCGGCCTCCTCTCGGAGCTCCGCTGCCTCGGCCTCGGCGTCGGCTCGCAGCTGGTCGGCTGCGGTGGCGGCCTCCTCCCGGGCGGTGTCGGCGTCGGCGAGGGCGGCCTCGGTGAGGCGGGCGGCCCGCTCCTCGGCGTCGGTGCGCAGCTCCTGGGCCTGCGTCTCGGCGGTGGTGAGGATGTCGCGGGCGGTGGCGGCGGCGCGGGTGCGGATCGCCTCGGCCTCGGTGGTGGCCTCGGTGAGGGTGCGGTCCGCCGCCGAGGCGGCGTCGCGCTGCACGGTGGCGGCGAGCTCCCGGGCGCCGGTCAGCTCATGCTCTCCCTGCGCCCGGTCGGCCGCGCTGCGGGTGCGGGCGGCCTCCAGTTCCTCGCGGGCGAGGGCGGCCTGGTCCCGGGCGGCGGTGAGGGCGGTATCGGCCCGGACCATGGTGACCTCGGCCGCCCGGCCGGCCTCCCCGAGCACCTTCGCGGCCCGCTCCTCGGCCTCCTCGGCGGCCAGGACCGCAAGGGCCTGGGCCCGCTGCTCGCTGTCGGCAACGATCCGCCGCGTCTGCTCGGCGGCCTCGGTGCGGACGTCGGCGGCGCTCTTCTCGGCGTCGGCCAGCAGCCCGGCCGCCCGTGCGGTGGCGTCCTCCAGCAGCCGGTCGGCCGCCGCGTGGGCGTCGGCGTCGGCTTCCTCGCGCTGCTCCCGGGCGTACTGGAGGATCAGGTCGGCCTGGTCGTTGGCCAGGTCGAGGATCTGCCGGACCGTCTGCTCGGCACGCTGCGTGACCGTCTTGGCTTCGGCGGCGGCGTCCGCGCGCAGCTGCTCGGCCTCGGCCGCCCACTGTCCGGCGGTGGCCAGTTCGCGGCTGGCGGTCTCGGTGGCGCGTTCCAGGACGGCGAGCGCCTGGTCCTCGGCGAGGGCCAGGACGTCGGCCGCCCGGTCTGCGGCGTCGGCCAGGACCGGGTCGGCGGCCGGGCGGGGCGAGAAGGTCGCGGGGACCTCGGCAGGGGTCTTCGCCGGGGTGCCGGCGGGAGTCTGCGGGCGGGGCTCGGGGACGGCGGCGGTGGTCTTGGCGGTGATCTTCTTGGCGGCGCGTGAGCGGCGCGGGGTGGTGGTGCGGGCCGGGGTCATCGGGCGGTTCTCCTTCTGCACTGGGGTGACGGTGCGTGAGGTGTATGGGGTGTCGGGGTTGTTGGGGGTGGGTGCCCTGCGGGTGGCTGTCTGGGACCTTCCAGGCGTGTTTTCGGGGGGTCTCCTGGACCCCAGACACCCCATACGTGCAGGTCAGCGACCCCTACAGGTGCGGCATCCCAGACGGCCTGTCTGGGATGCCACGTAGGGGTTGTACGGGGTGCGGGTGGCTACCCTCGGTACCGCTCGATGGCGGTCTCCAGGGTCTCGGCGTAGTAGCCGAGGCCGGGCTTCTCGGTGCCGGGGACGCGGAGCTGGCCTTGCGCCGGACGCTCGACGCCGGCTTCCTTGAGGTACCGGTTGAGGTCGATGCCGAGCTGCCGGGAGTCCTCGTATCCGAGGGTCTGGGCGAGCGGTCCGACGTGCATCCGGCCGCCGGCCCGATACAGCTCGGCGTGGGCGCGCAGGAGCAGGACGGGCACGCCGTCGGCGGCGAACTCGGCCTCGTCCGTGTCGTCGAACTCGGCGTCGCCGAGGTACGCGTCCTCCTCCCAGCCGTCGGCGTCGGGGTCGTACTCGTCGTCCAGGCCGTCGCCGAACTCGTCGTCCGGGTCGGCCGGAGGGGCCGGTGCCGGTGACGGAGCGTGTCCGGGTGGCGGGGTGCCGCAGCCCTTGCTGCGCATCGCGGCTTCGATCGGGTCGGCCCACTGGCCGCGCAGTCGGCCGGCCGCGGTGCGGATGCGGGTGATCGTGGCGATCATCCGGATCATGTCCGCGCCGTCGATCCACAGCGAGCGGATGCGGCGGTAGCGGTCGGCGAGCAGGATGCCCATGCCGCGGATCGCGGGGTCCAGCAGTGAGGCGTCCCAGCCCGACTTCGCCGCGCTCTGGGACAGAGCCATGTTGGACTCGGTGGTCTCGGTCACCCGCATGCACCACTTCCAGGTGATGTTGCCGGTGGCCTCTCGGGGCAGGACGCCGTCGGCGCCCTTCGTCACGACCTGGGTGGCGATCACCAGGATGATGCCGAAGGCCAGGCCCCGGGCCGCGAGCGCGGCCAGCGCGGTCCGGATCGCCGGGCCGTGCTTCTTGTCGCCGGTGACGGCCGCGGCCTCGTCGACGACCACCAGCTCCAGGCCGCCGAGCTCGGCGATCAGCGCGGGGTCGTCGATCTGCTCCATGCCGTGGGCCTTGACGATCGCCGCCCGGCGCGCCATGTCGGCGACCAGGGCCTCCAGCAGGATGCGGGTGCGCTTGGCGCCCTTGCCGCCGGGCTCGTCGACGAAGCTGGCGGCGAGGTCGCGCCAGCGGTCCTGGCCGGGGGCCTTGCCGTCGACCAGGCGCAGGTTGACCCGCAGGTCCAGCAGCGCGCCGGCGATGATGGCGCGCAGCGCGGCGCCCTTGCCGGAGCGGGAGGCGCCGCCGATGGCGAGGCTGGTGTCCTTGAGGATCAGGTTGACCAGGTCGCCGAAGGCGTCGAACGCCACCGGGATGCCGTGCTCCCAGACGTCGACGGACTCGACGTCGACCAGCGGGGAGGTCCGCGGCTCGGTGAACGGGTCCTCGGCGAAGGCCGCGACCGCGATGGTCTTGGCGTTGCCGCCGGCGGAGGCGTGCACCGGGTCCATGAAGCAGCGGGCCCGGTCCAGGCCCATCTCCCCGGCGATCCGGCCGAGCTTGGGCAGGACGGTCTCCACCGTCATTCCGTCGCCCTTGGGGAGGACGACGTGTGCCATCCACCCGCCCGGCAGGCGAGTGATCGAGTCGGGCCTTGCCAGGCGCAGCGGGCCCTCGGTGATCGCCCCGGCCGAGAGCATCGCTTCGGTGAGCTGGTCCGTCTCCTCGCACTCCAGCGGGCCTTCCTGCGAGGCGGTGGGGCCGGTCGGGGTGTTGAAGTGGTGGGGGGCGGGGGTCCAGCTGGCGGTGAAGCCGGGCGTGGCGGTGGGTGTGGCGGTGGGCTTGGTGAAGCTGGGCGCGGCGGTGGTGGGTCCGGCGGGGCTGGGTGTACCGGCGGTGGTGTTCGCGCCGGCCGGGGCGGTGGAGGCCTTGTAGTCGAGGGCGGGGATCTGCGGCGGTGCGGCGCGCCAGCCGGTGAAGCGGCCTTTGCCCCAGGCGAGGGCGGCGAGGCCGGTGGCCATCGAGGCGAGGAGTATCGGGCTGCCGGTCTGGAGGATGCCCCACCCGGCGACGACTCCGGCCGCGATGAACTTCCACCGACGGCGGTTGGCCATCCGGTGGCGGTGGGTGGCCAGCTCGGCCTGGGCGGGCTCGCGGTGCCCGGTGTAGGGCTGCTGCTCGACCTGCCGGATGCGCTCGCGCCAGGCCGCGGCCTCGGAGCGCAGCCGCTCCACGTCCTTGCCCGACCGCTTGTGCTCGCCCAGGTCGGCGTCGCCGCCGCTGCCTTCGGCGTGCCGCTCGTCGCCGGCCTTCTCCAGCGCCTCGGCCTTCTCGGTCAGGGCCTGCACCTCGCGGGCCTGCTCCTGCTTCCACTCGGCGAACCGGGTGTTGAGGAGGTCGGCACGGACGTGGGCGTCGGTGACCAGGTCGGAGTTGAACCAGGCGCCGCGCTCGGCGCGCAGCACGCGGGCGCCCTCGCGGACGGCGGCGGCCTCGCGGGCGGCGGCGGCGCTGAGGAAGGTGGCGATCCGGGCGGGCAGGCCGGGCCGGACGGCGCCGTCCCGGGTGGCGGTGCCGGGAGTCTCGGTGGTGATCGGCTCGTCGTCGACGAACTCGGCGTCGACGACGAGCCGCGCGGGCGGGTAGGTGGTCATGGTGCTGCCTCCTGGGCGCGGTGTGGGCAAGGGGTTGGCCGGGGGCCGGGCGGTTGCGGCCGTCCGCACTCGGCCCCGGGGCCGGCCGCGCGGGGCGGCCGGGCCGGGTGGGTGCGGGCGACCGGTGGCGTCCGGAGACGCGGCGCTGGTCAGCCGATGGCGCCGAGCATCTGCGCGCCGAGGTTGTTGACGGCGGGGATGACGCTCACGGCGACGGCGCCGCCGAGGACGGCGGACAGGCCGAGAAGGACGCCGGCGAGGATGCCGCGCTTGGCGAGCTTCTTCTCCTCGGACTTGATTGCCTTCCAGACGCCGAAGATCGCGAGGGTGACCAGGACGAGGACGATGTTGCCCTCGGCGGACAGCTCGACCGGGGTCGCGCGGACGGCCCTGGTCGAGTTGCCGCCGGCCAGCCCCCACAGGGCGAGGCTGCCGGCGCCGTTGCCGAGCCAGGTGATGGCCCCGGCGCCGAAGCCGATCAGGCCGCCGGTGCACATGCTCGCGAGGCCGCCGTAGGCGATGCCCCCGGCGAAGGGGATGAGGGTCTTCCAGTCCTTCTTCTTGGCCCTGAAGTTCGCCTTGATCCAGCCGGAGGCGAAATGGACGGGAATGCCGACGCCGACGGTCAGGCCGCCGGCGGTCAGGGCGGTGGTGGGGATGTTCAGCACGGGGTGACCTCCAGGTCAGGGATGGACGGCGGCCAGGACCTGGTCGCCGGGGGCGTTGATCGCGGGCAGGCGGTAGAGGTGGTCCATGCGGCGGGTGGTCTCCTGACGGTCAGTAGAGGGCGGCCAGGATCCGGTCGCCCAGGGCGTTGGTGGCGGGGATGAGGGTGGCGGCGGCCAGGCCGGAGACCCCTCCCGCGAGGCCGAGCGCGGACCCGGAGACGATCCCGGCGGTGAGCTGGCGGCGCAGCTGGTAGTCGCAGCAGCGCCAGGCGAGCACGACCGTGATCGCGAGCAGGGTGGTGGCGACGCCGCCGCCGGCGCTCATCCCGGCGGCGTGGGCCTGGGGGAGGAGCTGGCCGGAGCCGGTGCCGGAGAGCTTGTTGCCGAGCGGGTTGGTGGCGTCGGTGGTCAGGCGGCGGGCGGCGAGGCCGAGCAGGCCGCCGGAGCACAGGGCGCCGAGGAGGCCGACGAGGAGGCCGCCGGTCAGGGCGGCGGCGCCGGGCATCTGTCGGTCGTGGCGCCACCAGCGGGCGGCGGTGAGGACGAGGATCGCGGCGGCGAGGGCGAGGCCGCCGAGGGAAAGCTGAGCGGTAGTCACCGGCTTCAGACCCCCGTGGTGAGGTAGCCGACCAGGTGCAGCCCGGCGGGGGTCAGCGCCAGCGAGGAGACCAGGGAGAAGGTGAGGACCCGAACTGGCCACACCCGCTGGCCGAGGAAGCGGTACTCCAGCAGGAGCGCTCCGGTCAGCCCGGCCAGCAGGACGCCCGGCTCGTCGCCGAAGACGTGCAGTGTCGGGTTCCAGAGGGACCTGGCCACGATCACCCCGACAGCCAGGGCGAGGCCGGTGGCGACCGGGCGGATCCGCGAGATCGCGAACCGCGGCGGGGCCGGGGCAGTCGGCGCCGGGGCGGCCGGGTAGTAGTGGTTGTGCACGTAGGTGACGGGCGGCGCCGCCGCGTACGCGGGAGCCGGAGCCGTCGCCACCCCACCCCCGCCCCCGCCCCCGCCCCCGGGCCTGTGCCACCACTCACCCGGCTCCGGCAGACCCGCCGCACCGGGCGGCGGCCCGGACGGCGGAGGCGGCGGAGGAACAGCGGGCGGCCCGGCCGGCGGCGGAGGCGGCGCGACCGGGGGACCGGCCGGCGAGGGCGGGGCGCTGCGCCGGGGCGGCGGCAGAAACGCGTCCGGGGTGCCGGCGGGCGGGGCGCTGTCGGCGCGCTCGCCGGAGAGCTCGACGACCGTCGGCTCGATCGGCTGGTCAGCCATCGGTGTCCTTCCTCTCGGTCGGGGCGAAGAAAGCGGTGGCGGCCTCGGCGACCAGCACCAGGAGGCTGGTGACGGCGCTGCTGGCGAAGAACCAGAGGAAGATCTGGTCCGGGTCCATGACGACCTCCATGCGGGACTGGGTGGTGGTGCGGCGGGGCGCCACCGGGCCGGCCTGCTGGCCCGGGGTGCGGGAGAGTGGGGTGTTGCCCGCCCGGACGCCGTGCCGCCGGGGCGGGCAACGGGGGGCGGTACCGGTCAGTCGACGCTCTCGTCCATGTAGGCCTCGTACTCGGCCTGGTCGGCTTCTTCGTACGCGGCGTCCATGGCGGCGAGGTCGGCCTGCCAGGCGTCGTACTCGGCGGGCGTCATCGGGAACTTGGCCATGACGGCCTCCTTCTTTCGGTGGCGGGGGCCTGGGTGGTCCCGGGGCTCCCTCGCCAGTGCGGGCGCCGCTCGGCGGCCGTGCGGTCAGGGCGGCTCCGGGCGGGAGCTGGTGGGACAGGAGCCCGGTCGGGCGACGGATGAGGCTGGCAGCGGGGCCGGTGCCGGCGGGCTAGTCCGCGAGGCTGCCGTCGGGGTAGCGGCGGACCCCGTCCTTGCAGTGGATGACGTAGCAGCCGCGCGGGTCCCGGTCGGAGCGGTCGGCGCGGAACGGCGACCACGCCTCGACCACGTCCCGGACGTCCTTGCCCCAGGCGTCCAGCGGGTCGTCGCCGAACGCGGCGAGCTCCTGCTCGGTGTAGTGCTTGAGGGCGTGCTCGCGGGCCAGCTCGCGTCGGGCGGCCTTCGCGGTGACTCGGGTCCGGGCGGTGGTCGCGGCCTCGAGGGCGGCGTCGGCGGCGGCCTCGTTGGCGATCTCCGCCTCCAGCTCGGCGAAGTCGTTGCCGGCCTCGGCCGGGAGGACCACCTCGATCGAGGCGTCGGTGCGCATGATCGCGTCGGCGCTCTGGGCCAGCAGGCGGCGGCGGGTCTCGCTGCCGTCGAGCTCACCCTTCAGCCACATCCCGGCGTCGGTACCGGTCAGCGCCGCGACCTCGGTGGCGAACCGCTGCGCCGGGCTGGCCCAGGCCTGCGGGGCGGTCGTGGCGGTGGCGCGGACGATGTGCCGGGCGAGAACGGCGGCGCCGCTGGTCGGGACGGCGGCCGGGCGGCGGCCGGTGAGGGTGCGGGACATGCGGGTGCCTCCTGGATCGGTGGGGCTGGGGGGCGTTGCTGGTGGTGGGCCCTGGCGGGGCCCGCCGCACCACTCCCGGCCCCGTCCCGGCATGGGCATGCCAGGACAGTTCCGAGAGGCAGGCGGCGGGAGACTGCCGTATAGAGAGAGGGGGAGAGGGAGGGGGCTACTTGCCGGAGCCGGAACCGCCGGCCTTCGCGGCCTTCGCCCTGGCGTGAGCCTCGCGGGCCCGCCTGAGCTGCTCGTCCTGCTGCTGGCGCTGCGCGTCCTCGGCGGTCACCGGCCGCCTCCCTTCGGGGTGGCGGGCTTCGGCGGGGTGGGGGCCGGCGTGCCGCCGCCGGCGTAGCTGCGGCAGAGGTGGCTGATGGTCACTGCGCGCCCCCGTCCTGGCGGTACGGGCGGCCGAAGTTGCGGACGATGTGATCGCCATCGCCGTCGCCCGGCTCGAAGGTCTTCACCTGCGCGATCTGGTGGTGGCGCCGGGCGGTCGCCTCGTCGTACGGGGCGTGCCAGCCGGTGGTCGACATGCCGCTGGTGCGGGTCGTCGTCGTGGCGGAGGCCTTGGAAGCCGGGGTGCTGGAGCCGAGGCCCAGCCGGGAGAGGAGGCCCATCACTCCTGCCCTCCCGTCTGCTGTCCGGCGGCGGTGGCCGCGTCGTCACGGTCGGCGGCGTGCTTCGACTCCAGCCGGCCGACCTGCTCCTGGACCTGCCGCTCCAGCTCGGCGGCGCTGTCGGTGGTGCTCACTGGGACGCCCCCTGTCCGGTCGACCGGCCGTGCTGGGCGGTGTAGTCGGCGGCCGCGGCCTGGCAGACTTCGCGGATCTGGTCCGGCGTCCGCGCCGCGTGGATCGCGGTGTGCAGCGCCTCGGCGCGCTGGGCGACCACCCGCGCCTGCTCGTCCGTCTGCGCCATGATCAGCACCCCGCCATCTGCGGCCGCAGGCCGTTGATGAACTCGGTGACGGCGTTCTGCACGAACCAGCTGATGTGGGTCCAGGTCGTGGCAGCCTTCTCGACGTGCCCGGCGGCCTGCCTCCAGACCTCGGCGACGACCGTGTTCACCGCGCCGACGCTGGCGGCCGGGTCGGCGGACGTCAGGTCCCGGATCACGAGGGCGATGACCTGGTCCTCGTACTGGTCCTGGAGGCCGGTGCAGTACTCGTCGCCGCCCGCCAGGTTGACGGGGGCGACGAGGGCGATGACCTGCCCCTCGGTGGGGGCGATGCACAGGATGCGGGGGGTTTCGGGCATGCTGAACACGCGAATCACGGCTCCTTCGGAGAGCTGGGCTTCGAAGCGGCTCCGGCGCGTCTAGCCACGCGCTGGGGCCGCGTCTGTGTGGACACAGCGGTCGTACGAATCTGCGCCTTCTTGCCGGGGCTTGACGCTCCGCCCGTTGGCACACCATGAGTACATCCCAAGTGCGATGCACTGTCAAGCCAATGCGATGCACTTCAAGAAAAGTGCATCGCACTTCATGGCGGGCGAGTTGCACGCTGGATAAGATGCAACGCATGAGCGACCGCGACCGCCCGGACCGTCCGACCTTCAGGGTCGTGGCCGACCAGATCCGTGCTGCCATCCGATCCGGGACCTACGCCCCGGGCTCCACGCTTCCGCCTGATGTGCGCCTGGCCGAGGACTTCGGCACGAATCGGAACATCGTCGGCAAGGCGATCGTGTTGCTCACTGCGGAAGGCTTCGTGAGCAAGGCCCCCAACCAGCGGGGCGCAACGGTAACCCGCATCGTCGCCAAGTTCCGCCGAGACTCCGAGGGCTCCTTCAACGCCGCGATCCAGGCACTCGGCATGGCACCGGAGTCGCGTGTCCGCGTCTCGCGGGCGGCTCCGCCGGCCACGGTCGCCGACATTCTCGGTGTCCCGGCCGGCAGCGAGTCGGCCGTTGTACACGCCCTTCACGTGTACGCCGACGCCACACCGGTGCTGCTGGTCGACAGCTACATCCCCGTGACCGTCGCCCAGGCCGCCGGACTGGAGACCGAGGACACCGGCGCTGGAGGCATGCTTCCCCGACTCGCGGAAGCCGGATACCGGCAGACCAGCGTCGAAGAGATCATCAACGTCCGAACGCCTTCCCCCGACGAGGCCGAGAAGCTCGACCTGACGGAGGACCACCGGGTGTTCGAACTGGTCAACATCACACGCACCGAGGACGGAGCCGCCGTTCTGGTGGCCTTGCACACGATGCCCGTGCATCTGTGGGAGCTGTCGTACCGCCGGGCGGCCGATCCCCAGCGGTAACGCACTGCCGGGAAAGTCGCCCTCCAACCTGCTCATGTTCGACCCCTCCTACCCGCTGCTGTTGACGTCCATCACAGCGGCTGGAGACTCAGAGCAACATCACAGCCAGTTAGCCAAGTTCATGAACTGACAGAGTCACTGGTCTTCACATCTACGTACACACGGGTTTCGGCGGTGCGCACCTAGGCTCCGCTCATGGCGACAATGAGGGCAGGCGGGGACATGGGGCGGGACCACATCGGGTGGCGGCCGGAGCGACTGCGCGAGCAACGTGAGGCGCACGGCCTGACACTTGAGCAGGCCGGTGACCGGCTACGCACCGTTGCAAGAACCGCAGGACTGAAGGACGTGCCGGCCGCGAATCCACAGACCTTGTGGCAACACGAGCAAGGCGAGGTCTACCCGGGGCCGCCCTACCGTCGGGCGTACTGCCTGCTGTACGCCTCCACGGACTGGGAGCTGGGGTTCCGCAGCCCCCTGCCTGGCGAAGAGCCGAGCAAGCTCGGCCTGACGCCCTCGAACGACCAGCACACGGGGGCTCACGTCCTCGCCATTGAGCGCGCTCTTCTCCAGATCGCGCCCGGTACCGACGGCGCCGATCACTTCGGTATCTCACAGCGGATCATGGATGCCTGGCGACGCCGCCACACCGGTGGAGACCCGCACAAGCCCACGTTGGTTCTGGTCGGCGGCTACGCGGGATCGGGGAAGACCGAGCTCTCCCGCTTCCTCTCCGAGATCAGCGGGTGGCCGCTCTTGGACAAGGACCCGATGTGCCGCCCGCTGGTGGAATCGCTCCTGGTCGCTCTCGGCTCGGACCGCAACGACCGGCACACCGAGACCTACCGCTCGAAGGTCCGGCCGCTGGAGTACGAGTCGCTGCTGGCTGCCGTCAACGCCAACATCGACTGCGGGATCTCGTCGATCGTCACGGCGCCCCTCATCGCCGAGTTCAGCGACGAGGGCTGGATGAGGCGTCTTAAGAGCCGCTGCGAGGCTCGCGGAGTAACGGTGGCACCGGTGTGGGTACAGTGCGACGTCGACTCGATGAAGGACTACATCAGCTACCGCTCGGCCGCTCGCGACACCTGGAAGTTGGACAACTGGGCGGAGTACTCCGCGAGTCTGAACGTGGAGCTCCGGCCGGTGGTCGACCACATGGTGGTGGACAACAGGCACGGCGCCGCAGTGGCGATGGCAGACCGGGCTCGACTGGCGCTCGGGGCGGTACGCTCATGAGCCCCCGCGGAGTGATCCTCTACGGGCCGCCGGCCTCCGGAAAGGACACCGTCACGCGCGCCTTGTCCTCACTCGACCCCGCGTTCGCTCTGTTCTCCCGGGTGAAGGTCGGACCTGGCCGGTCCGCCGGCTATCGGATGGGAACCCCCGAACTGCTGGCCCAGCTGCGCACCACACCGGGCGCCGTGGTCTACGAGAACGCGAGATACGACAGCACCTACGTGACGGACCGGCCGGGGCTCGACTCCGCCTTCGAGTCCGGGGTGCCGGTGATGCATCTGGGGCAGATCGACGGGGTGCGGGCGGTACTGGACGGTTACCCCGCGGACTGGCTCACCGTGCTGCTCTGGTGCCCCAAGGAAGCCACCGCCAGCCGATCAGCGGACCGCGGCGACGCGGACACCCCCGCGCGCGTGGCCGCTTGGAATGCCACGAAGGAGGACCTGGAGGCGAATCCGAGCTTCAGGTTCGACCTGGTGGTCCGCACCGACGCCACCCCACCCGAGCAGGCCGCCGAGCAGATCCGCCAGGCGCTCGCCGAAGGCGAGCAGCAGTTGGTGATGTTGGACTTCGACGACACTCTGGTCGACCGCCTCACCGCGGTGACTTCCTGGATCTCCGGGTACTGCGCCGCTCACGGCCTGACACCGGAGACCGAGCACCGGATGCTCGGTGCCATGCGAGTCCGCGCGGACCTGCAGACGTTCGAGGACTTGCACGCCGAACTGCAACTACCCGAGTCGCCTGATCAGCTCTGGGACCGTTACAACGCCGAGCTCCCTGCGACGGTGCGGCCCTACCCCGGTGTACTGGATGCACTGGCAGCGGTCCGAAGTAGCGGACGACGACTCATCGTCGTCACCAACGGAGGCGCCCGGATCCAGCGCGCCAAGCTGAAATCGAGCGGCATCGCCGACCACGTCGACGCGGTGTGCATCTCCGAGGAAACCGGCTCTCGCAAGCCGGATCTGCTGATCTTCGAGAAGGCAGCTGCGAGCGTAGCGCGCAACCTCGCTCAGGGTGGCTGGATGGTCGGGGACAACGCCGCGCTGGACGTGACCGGCGGCCGCGAGGCAGGGCTGCGCACCGCCTGGATCTCCCACGGCCGGCCTTGGCCGGGCGGCCCGGCGCCAGACTTTATCGCGCGCGACGTCCTGGAAGCCCTGAACCACATCCTTGGCGGTGCTCGATGACGGGTAACCAGGTCGTGGTCGGAATCCTGCACCCGGGCAGCATGGGCGCGGCGGTCGCAGCGTGCGCGGTGTCCGCCGGAGCGCGGGTGCTGTGGTGCCCAGCGGGGCGCAGCGGGGCCACCGCGACGCGGGCCGAGCAGTTTGGCCTGGAGCCGGTGACCGGGCTGTCCGAGTTGCTGGGGCGGGCCGAGGTGGTGCTGAGTTTGTGCCCGCCGGCCGCGGCTGAGGATCTCGCGGCAGAGGTGGCAGGCCACGGGTTCGGCGGCCTGTATGTAGAAGCGAATGCCATTGGCCCGGAGCGGGCACGGCGCATCGCAGAGCTGCTTGCCGACTCGGCACGGGCCGTGGTCGACGGCGCCGTGATCGGCTCGCCGCCAATCGGCTCCAAGCGAGCGCGCCTGTTCCTGTCGGGCCCACCGCAGGAGGCCGCAGTGGTGGAGAGGCTGTTTGCCAATACGGCGGTGGCAACTCCGGTCCTGGGCGAAGAGATCGGGCAGGCGAGCGCGCTGAAGTTGGCCTACAGCACCTACCAGAAGACGAGCAGAGTACTCGCTGCGCTCTCCTTCGGCTTGGCGCAGCACCATGGCGTCGGCGAGGAACTACTCGCGGTCGCAAGCGGCCGCTCCGGGAGCTACCTGACCGAGACGGACTACATCGCCAAGGTCGCAGCCCGCGCCTGGCGGTGGGCACCGGAGATGGACGAGGCAGCAGCCGCGCTGCACGGTGCTGGCCTGCCCGACGAAGTCCTGCGGGCCGTGGCGGACACGCTCAGGCGCTGGAACTCGGCGAAGAATGCTACGACGTTGACCGTCGAGCAAGCTCTGGCGCTACTGGCCATTGAGCAGTGATGCCAGCCGCAGCCAATCAAGAAGTTCTGCTAAGTCGCTCGAAACCTTGGGTAATCTTGTGCTAGCTTGGCCTTCTTGATCATCACTACTTTGGGGGTACTCGCTCGTGCCGACGCTGAGCATCCACTTCGAACCGGAGATCCTGGCCCACCTGGCCCAAGCCGCGGCGGGAGATACAGTTCACGTGACTCTGAGCCTCGGGGGCGATTCGGCGCCGGCTCAGGTCACAGCCGTGACCCCCAAGGGCCCCCTCGCCGAACTCATGAAGGCAGGCCTGCTCGCCGCCGGCACCGTGCTGACCTTCCGCCAGCCGCGGGCCAATCGCGCGGGGCGAGCCGTCGTCACGCCTGAGGGCCAACTCATTGTCGACGGACACCCACTGCCCTTCCCGTCGCCGTCCAAGGCGGCTGGCGCAGTGACGGGGAACCTGATCAACGGGTGGACACTGTGGCACACGCCGAATGGCCAGACGCTCGACGACCTTCGAGAAGAGCTCAAAATCAAGACAGCCGCCGCATGACGGCGACCTCTGTCCACAGGCTTCCCGCCGGAACCTAAATCCGACGGACACGCCCGGCATCGCCTGGGCGAGAGGGCCCGGCCCCTTCAGGGCTAGGCTCCGACCGGTGCCCGGAAACGAGCGCCGCAGTTCTTGAACACACGAAAGCGGCCCCACCAAATCCGCCAAGATTCTGGGCCGCTCTCGTTGACCTAACCATTTAGCTGTTGTCGGTCCGACGGTACCAGTCGTACCCGGCTCCCGGCGAGAGACACCTGTCTCCTCGCACGGCCGGGTGATCGCCTGGTGCCGATGGACTGGCAACAGCGGGAAGAGGGCACCCTTGCGCCACCCCGCTCCTCCGCACCGCCGTGTCGTCCCGGCCCGCGCCATCCGCCAGTCCCCGCCCAAACCGGGCGAACGCTGTCCACAGATCACCCGTGCGACCTCTATGGGCATGCCGTACTACGCCCATGTCCAGAGCCATCCCGACCACCATCCGGCCGTCCAGGCCAGGCTGCTCCTGGTGCCCACCGCCGGATCGGCGGTGGCGAGGTGAGTGAGAAGCGGTTCTCGATCGCGGCCGTCGTACCGGACGTCAACATCCGGGCGGAGACCTTCTACCAGCACGGCCTGGACCAGATCGACATCCTGGTGTACATCCACCTGCGCTTCAAGCCGCACGGTGCCCAGTTCACCGCGGACTCGCTGACGGCCGAGCTCCAGCTCCTGGGCTGGCGCGGCGGCAACCACCAGCTGATCTCGAAGCGCACCGTGACCGCGTCGCTGCGCCGGCTGACCGGGGCGAAGTACATCCGCAAGCAGCAGGACCACGCCGCCGGCGGGCAGTTCGGCAGTGTCAGCTACGAGTTCTTCCCGGTCCAGCAGCACGGCGGCCCGGAATCGGCAAAACCGCAGGTCACACCGTTCGTGGAGCCCGCTGCCGCCGATCCGGTGATGCTGCCCGCCCAAACAAGTAATGAAATGGTAAACCCGCAGGTCGTACCGCATGACGGCAACGACCGCATGCGGGTGGCACCGTTGGACGGCGAGAAGACAAACCCGCAGGTCGCACCGCATGTCGGCGATGCCCGCATGCGGGCGACGGCGTCAGACGGCGACGACCGCATGCGGGGGGTAAACCCGCAGGTCGCACCGCGTGTGGGCGTCACCGACATGCGGTCCGCTCCCCCCACACCCCCGGTGGTGGTAGGTACTACCACCACCACCAACCTCCTCCAGAGCCGTGCCGCGCAACAGGCCGCGCAGCAGCCACGGCAGTCGAAGGGCAGGTTCGGACACAAGCAGCAGCCGGTCGATCCGGCGCTGGGCGTGGCCGAGAACTTCCTGCAGCAGGTGCCGGGCGTGGGCCCGGACACCGCCCGCCGCCTGGCGGCGCAGTTGCTGGGCCGGGCGACCGAGCAGGGCTGGACACCGGGGCCGGAGCTGCTGGCCTGGCTGACCGACGACCCGAAGAGCGAGGTACGGCGCTGGTCCAACGTGCTGCCCGCCCGGATCCGTGACCTGCCGCGCTACCGGCCGGGTTTGGTGCGTCTGCCTGGCCAGCCCGACGCTGGCCCAGCGCCTGTGGCTACCTGTGCGCGCTGTGCCGACGCCGCCAGCGTCGGGCTGCGGCCCGGCCAGATCTGGGGCGAGAAGGTCGGCCCCGGCGGCGAGCTAGTGGACGTGGCCGTGGCGTGCAGGCACGAGCCGACGGCCTGAGGACCGAAGAACACGGCGCTGGCCCGGTGCGGACACACCGGGCCAGCTGTCGACCCCGCCAACCATGACGAGAACGGGATCACCCTGATCATGCCCAAGACCAGCAACAACGACCAGTACGAGCCGGGACCGGACGAGGACGAGTTCGGCGACGACCGCCAGAGCGCCCGCGACGCCCGGCGCCTGGCCGCCGAGGAACCGATCCTCGGCGCCCTGCTGATGGCCACCCAGTCCTACGACGTGGTGACCGATGTCGCCGACGAACTGCGCGGCGAGTCCCCGTGGGTCCGCGGCGCCCACCAGCTGATCTGGGACGCGGTGATCAACCTGCACGGCCGCAAACTGCCCACCAGCCCCCAGGCCGTCGCCCAGGAACTCGACCGCTCGGGCAACCTTGCCAAGGCCGGCGGCCCCGGATACCTCCACCGTCTGGCCACCATCGCGCATCCGGCAGCCTCTGCGGCCTACTACGCCGCGCACCTTCGAGGCCTCGTCCGTCTGGAGGCTCTGCGGCAGATTGCCGAACGCGGGATCAATCGCGCCGACTCCGCCGACCCCGAGCAGCCCGAGGACGCCATCACCGCGCACCTCGCCGAAGTCGAGCAGCTGCTCGGCGCCGAGGTCCGCGACGACGACTTCGGCCGCTTCGGCGACTACCTGCCCGACGAGCTGGCCGCCCTGGAGGAGGAGGACACCGAGCCTTTCGCGATCAGCGGCTTCACCGACGTCGACACGCTGATGAACTGGCGGCCCGGGGAGATCATCGTCGTCGCCGCGAGGCCCGCCATGGGCAAGAGCGCCTTCGCCCTGGGCGTGGCCACCGCCACTGCCGCCACCGGCCGCCCCGTGCTGTTCTGCTCGTTGGAGATGGGCCGCGCCGAGGTCACCAAGCGCGTCCTCGCCGCCAAGTCCCGCGTCGCCTTCAACCATCTCAACCGTGGCAAGAGCGCCATCACCGACGACGACTGGACTCGCATCGGCCACCATGTCGGAGCCCTCAAGTCCCTGCCGCTGTGGACCGACTTCGGCGGCCGCACCACCCCCGGCCGCATCCGCTCCCGGGCACGGAGCCTGGCCAAGCAGACCGGCCAAGCCCCGCTGGTCATCATCGACTACATCGGCCTCCTCGGTGCCGACCGCACCAGCCGTCGCGCCGAGAACCGTTACGCGGAGATGACCGACATCAGCCGCGAGCTCAAGCTCCTCGCCAAGGAGGACCAGCTCACCGTCATCGCGCTGGCCCAGCTCAACCGGGAGAACGAGAAGCGCCAGGACAAGCGT
Organism: Kitasatospora sp. NPDC098663; assembly: GCF_044760075.1. Lineage (NCBI taxonomy): Bacteria > Bacillati > Actinomycetota > Actinomycetes > Kitasatosporales > Streptomycetaceae > Kitasatospora > Kitasatospora sp. NPDC098663. Next base: position 35,169 of record NZ_JBIWAP010000061.1, read on the forward strand.
CCCGTCCCCTCCGACCTGCGCGACTCCGGCGCCATCGAGCAGGACGCCGACGCCATCCTGCTGCTGCACCGCGAGGACTACTACGACAAGGAGACGCCGCGCGCCGGCGAAACCGACATCATCGTCGGCAAACACCGCAACGGACCCACTGCGACCTGCACTGTCTCCCACCAGTTCCACTTCAGCCGGCTGGTCGACATGATGCGCGACGTCGACAACGACAACGGCTACCAGCCCACCAGCGTCATTCACCAGACTGGCGCCAGCAGCATCGCCACGATCAGCCCCGAACGCGCCGCCGACCTCGGCTGGACCGGCGAAGTCGATGGAACTGCTGCGGGCCCGGAATGGACGCCCGGCTCCAGCCTGGCGTCGGACCTCGGGCTCTGACAGGCGCGAGGAGCGCCCTGAGCGCCCCTCAGGGCGCCTAGCGGCCCCGCCTGCGGCTGGAGGCCGGGCGGGGCCGCGATCGCCCCTGAGGAGACGATTTAGCGATCCACCCAAGGAGCCGCACGATGGCAACGACAGACGAAAGAAGCTGGAGACCTCGGTCAGGTAGCCGGTGACCGGCTGGTCGTCCAGGTCGACGGCCCAGAAGACACGGCCGAAGAGCGACTCCTCGATCCGCACCCGCGACGACGGATGCGTCGGCTACCACCGGGCGTTCGCCGAGATCCGCCGCACGCCCACCGTCATCAACCTTGCCATCGCCGAGCGCCGGGCCCGCACCGACCGGGCGACGCGCACCGCCGCGGCCGTCCGGGACGGCCGGCCCGGTCAGGGTGTGGACCGGGCCGCGGCGGACGAGCTCGCGCGGGACCTGGCCGAGCTCGCCGACGCCTACCTCGCCGTCGACGGGCCGGCCGAGCCGTGCCCGCCCGCGGCCGGCGGCCGCCACCCGGTCGGGGCCTGACGGGCCTACAGCGGGGCCGCCGTCGGGAGGCCCGTCACCTGGCGTATATGGGCACGTCGACGGAGGATCTGCTGCGGGCCACGGTGGCCGCGCTGCTCCGTGCCACGGGCGAGTCGCAGGCCGACCTGGCGCTCGGGCTCGGGCTCAGCCAGGCGCAGGTCAGCCGGAAACTGGGCGGTCGGCACGGCTGGGCGGTGACCGACCTCGATCGGCTCTCGGTGCACTACGGCATCGCCGTCGTCGACCTCGTGGTCGGTCCCACCCACGCGTTGAAGCTGCTGCCGGAGAAGCGCCGTGCCCTCGTCGGCGGCACCCAGACGGTGATCGCGGTATAGCGGGGCGCGCACCCGGACTGCCGGACACGCGCCTCGCGCGAGCGCCTGACCGGTCAGTTCTGCTGGCCGCCGCGGGGTGCGGGGACGTGGGGCAGGACGTTCCACAGGGGCTGGCCGCCGGCGGCCCAGCGGGCGAGGGCGGTCCGGTCGACGAGGAGGAGTCCTTGTTCGGCGCCCCAGCGGTGGGCGTCGCGGGAGAAGCGGCCGTTGGTGACGACGGCGGCGAGGTGGGCGTTGTGGGCGCGCTGGTAGGTGCCGGCGAGGGCGTACAGGACGCCGACGCCCACCGGCTTGCCGCCGACGGGATCCTGTTTGTGCTTGCACTGCACGGCCCAGCGCCGCCCGGCCGGATCCTCGGCGAGGACGTCCACGCTCTGGTCGTTGGCCCGTCCGACCTTGCGGGCGCGGCAGCCGTCGCGCTGCAGCAGGTCGCGTACCGCGTACTCGAAGCCGTCCGGCGTCATGTGGTCGATCCCGCCCGGGCCGCTGAGCGCCAGGCGCAGCTGGGCGGCGCGCAGCCGGTGTTCGCGGGCTGCCAGGGCGCGGTTTCGCAGGACGACCGCGGCGCCGCAGCCGGCCGCCAGGGCGAGGCCGGTGGGGATCCACCAGTTCGCGGCCAGCCAGCGCAGGACGGCGGCCGCGGTGCTGACCGCTGCGATCGCCAGCAGGGAGTAGGCGAGCCAGGTGGCGTCGTCGCGGCGGGCGGGCCGGCGTCCTCGGCGCCGCCGTGCCGGCGGCCTGCGGCTAGCCACGTGCTGCTCCGGTCCGGTGCACGTCGGGATCCTTCCGGGGTGTCGGTGCCGGGTGGCGTGGTCAGTGGGTGGCGTCGACGGCGATGCCGACGAGCTGGAGGATGGCGTGGCCCCAGGAGGTGGCGGCGATCAGGACGCCGAAGACGACGGCGGTGAAGACGGTGAACGCCTCGTCGGCGCGGCTGCGGGCGTGGGTGGTCCGTCGTAGGCGGGCGATGATCACGATTGCGAGGACCACCGTCGCGCTGATTTGCACTGCCCACCCCCGGGTCTTGTCTAACTCTGTGTGATGCCCTGGTGACCAAGGACCTTGCTGCGTTCGGGTGAGCATGCCAGAGCGCCCACCGTCCCGGGGGCGGTTTCCCGAAAGCGGCCGGACGCGAACGAGCCCGGAGCGCGCCGGCCCCTTGTCGCTGGCTGAGGACGTCCTGGGGCCGGTCAAGGGTGCTTGGCAGCTGTCCTGTGTCAAATGATCTTGACCGTTTGTCAAACGATCTTGATCACATCAGAACGGTTAGCGGTGATCACGAGGTTCGGCTTCACCGGAGCA